>NZ_JAKJSL010000066.1:0-29476 GCF_050336815.1 Photobacterium nomapromontoriensis | reverse complement strand
GACATATTGCTGCTCATTGCGTTACTGGCTGAAATTTTAATGTGGTGGAATGGTTTAGCGGCTGCACAAGCAAAGTGGCATTTTGACTTTCAAGCTAACAGCATCAAGCACCGGAGAGTCCTATCAATACCACGACTTGGGCGGGAAGTTCGAGTTCATCGACGATATCAAATTAACGACTCCCAATATCAATGGGCAATGCTTGAATATCAACGACTCACTCACACCGAAGGGCTGGGCAAATTATGAGGGGATCCGTCAGCGCCTGCATAACACGTTTACTACTATGCAATTATACTTAATATTGACGCATTAAAACGAGAAACACCCGACAACCTGAGATGCCGAGTGTAGTAAATCGTGTTGATGCATTTGTTATATGCCAATTCACGTTTAACTAAACGAATACATCAGGGTAATTAACATCAAGCTGTTGATAATTCACCAGAGTAAATCATTGATTTAATATTTCTAGATAGCGATACATCAATTATATCTTTACTTTTATAATGGACTTTTGGATACTCGACCCTATATTTCCAACATAAAATATCCAAGATTGAACTAGCCACATCAATATAATTAGTCATAAACTGCGTAGACGATTTTACTTCAAAATAAGGGAAATAGCCTAAGGCTCCAACATTTTGCATATTCGACTCTGTTGCAGTATGCACTGACGCACAAAGCTTTGAGTATAACCCCTTAAGTTTTCTGTATTTATCTTTTATTTCTTTAGTTTTAAATACATTAGCATCCTCTGCTTTTTCTATCACTTCGTAAGTATTTTTGATAGAAGCAATGTCAGGATGTACAGTGCTCCCAATTGCTTTAAGAAAGTTTTCGATTGCACTTCTCAAAATTTGATCACTTCCCTTATAGCATCCATGAAGAGATACAAATAATGAACTTCCAAGCTCAGAAATTGACTCTCCTAAATACTTTCCAAATGTAGAATTTAAGTCACCTTTTAAAGGGTCTAAACCTTTACATACAGAATGAAGCTCTAAAACTGAAAAATAAACCTTATGTGTTCTTTTTAAATTTTTAAAGTATTCAATATTATCTGCTTTTGGCAATTGATAATCTGCCACGAATACTTTTAAGTGCTCAAAGTCTTCTTGTATCAACCTAGTAGACATACATTTACCTCGAAGAAAGTTCGTTGATTACTATGTTCCAGTTAAAATCATTATCGTCTTTATTTCGTAGTATTTGTTTTGTTCTTTCTTTATTACCAGCAAGAACCGCCAATGCTCTAACTAAAACATCAAGTTTTTCATCGTCTAATTCAACTGTCGAACAAATAACTCTGCCAATAACATCAGCCCTTGAACTGCGACTAAACCTAATTAACTCAATACCTAATACACTTTTCGAAAAATCAGCTATATCTTGGTTACGTTTAAAAAGATCTGAATCAAGAAATAACGCAGGCAAAACTCCAACTAAAAAGTGTTTGTTAGGATTTTTAGACTCGTAGTTCCCTACTGCATCTTTGGCATCAGATTGTTCGTTAGTCGCAGTTTCAATTAAAGATGCGGCATTTTTAAAGTCTATTTTTGAATAACTGTCCATTAGCCAAGAGAATTCTTCTAAAAAACGTAGAAGTGTCTTTAATTCTTTTTTATTTTTCATCCTAATCCTCCAATCCTAATTTCTTCAACGCTTCTTTAGTAATATCAGCTATAGCCATTTTTAATTTTGGGTCACCTGTATCTAAAATTAGTTTTTGGTTTCCTTGAAGTCTAGCTACTTCTGTACGCTTCAATAACGATTTGTTAAATCGTTTTCCTTTCCAAAAGCTAGCAGAATCAAGGTAGTCTTTAGCGTTTTTATAAACAGTCTCTCTTTCATCAACAATAGTTAACACAACACCAAGACATTCAATCGACAGAGAGTAATTCTCTTTAACTCTGTTTATCACATTTCTCAATAGATCAATACCAGTCACCGATAAAGGTTCAGGTTTAACCGGAACCAAATAATAATCTGATGCTATTAGAGCTGCCGACATCCAAGTAGAAGGTGTTGGAGGGGTATCAATAATGACTAGATCATACTGTCCTAATTCTTTAATAGTATTAATATATCTTTTCAGTCGGTGCTCCCTACCTTGACCCGCCGACATATCTAGGCGATATAGATCAAGAGCTCCTGGCAGTAAATACATGTTATTTTTATATTGCATTGGCAGAATATTTTCCAAGGCAATTGGTTCTATAGGTGACTCACCTCTTACTGAACTGTTTTGCACTCTAGGGCTATCATCAAATACATCAACGATCGTGTGGCCCCCACTTTCAATGTGCTTAACATAATCAGAACCGTGCACTAATGCTTGAGTTGCATTAAATTGAGGATCTAAGTCTATAATTAGAACTTTTAAACCGTGCCTAGTGGCCATACAATCAGCAACATTTATAGATAACGTTGTTTTTGCAACACCACCTTTCATATTTACAAAACTAACTACCTTCATACGATTCTTCATTCCTTTAAGATTAACCTTTTGGCTTAAAGTCGATTATCTCATGAAATTTTTAAAAACAACAACATAGTTAATATAAAAACTAAGGCTGTATGTATATACGGTAGGAGATATTCAATTATTTTAGATATCAGGAGACAAACTGGCATATAACAACTTTATATATGGAACTGTTCTACATTACAATTCTACATATCACCATTAGCAGATGCTAACACATACTCTAAGGCATTGATAATAAGGAATATAAAAAACACACGTCGGACAAATTGTAGAATCATTCCATATACCACGTTCTACATTTTCATCATCAGTTTGATATCACACTTTTAAGATTACTTAGCGTTACATTCCATTATTTGCCGAATGATCGGCCACAACTAAAGCGTCATAAGCTCCATAAGTTTGGGTGTCGGCCTACATCGCTTTCCGCAAAATTTAAAGATAAAAAACGGGCCATGATGACCCGTTCAATTATTCAATCAATCTCAACCGAGGAATTATTCCCAATCAAGAATAACCTTGCCTGACATACCAGAGCGCATCACATCGAAGCCTTCTTGGAAGTCATCAATCTTGTAGTGATGGGTGATGATTGGCGTTAGATCCAAACCTGATTGAATCAAGCTTGCCATCTTGTACCAGGTTTCAAACATTTCACGACCATAGATACCCTTGATCACCAAGCCTTTGAAGATCACTTGTGTCCAGTCGATACCCATGTCTGACGGTGGAATACCTAGCAGTGCAATTTTGCCACCGTGGTTCATGCAAGACAGCATGCTGTTGAATGCCGATGGTACGCCTGACATTTCTAAGCCCACGTCGAAGCCTTCTGTCATGCCCAGCTCAGCCATCACATCTTCTAGCTTCTCTTCAGCCACGTTAACTGCGCGGGATACGCCCATTTTACGTGCCAAATCGAGACGGTATTCGTTCACGTCAGTGATCACCACGTGGCGAGCGCCAACGTGCTTAGCAACCGCTGCTGCCATGATACCGATTGGGCCTGCACCGGTGATCAGCACATCTTCACCCACAAGGTCAAACGACAGTGCGGTATGTACTGCGTTACCAAACGGGTCGAAGATTGATGCGAGATCGTCAGAAATGCCAGCAGGGATTTTGAATGCGTTAAACGCAGGGATCACTAGGTATTCAGCAAACGCACCTTCGCGGTTCACACCCACACCTGTGGTGTTACGGCAAAGGTGAGTACGACCGCCACGGCAGTTACGGCAGTGACCACACGTGATATGGCCTTCGCCTGATACGCGATCTCCCAGCTCAAAGCCACGCACTTCTTGGCCGATGCCGACCACTTCACCCACGTATTCATGGCCGACAACCATTGGTACAGGGATCGTCTTCTGTGACCATTCGTCCCAGTTGTAGATATGCACATCGGTACCACAAATTGCGGTTTTCTTGATGCGGATTAGCAAATCGTTGTGGCCAAGCACGGGCTTGTCCACTTCTGTCATCCAAATGCCAACTTCAGGCTTTAGCTTTGATAACGCTTTCATTTTCATTGTATTTTCTCACTACTGCCCCGCGCCATGCGAAGCAAAGAAATCTGTTGTCTGTTTTTGTGGCGATTAATGCCGGGGTATATCTCTATCTAAATGATTTCGGCGACAAGAAGGCTTTCATCCATGAACTGACGCCTGTCAGTGATTGGAGAAAGCCTTTGTCGTCAACAACACCAGAGGGCGATGCATGACGATAGAGTTAGATGATACCCATGTCGTGACCGACTTCGATAAACGCATCAATGGCTTTATCAAGTTGCTCACGGGTGTGTGCGGCAGACATCTGAGTACGGATACGCGCCTGACCTTTTGGTACCACTGGGAAAGAGAAACCTACCACGTAGATACCTTTAGCCAATGCGCGCTCAGCAAACTCAGCCGCCACTTTTGCATCACCCAACATAATTGGAATGATTGCGTGGTCAGCCCCACCCATTGTGAAGCCTGCGCCTTCCATACGTGCACGGAAGTGCGCGGCGTTGTCCCATAGCTGATCACGTAGCGAACCGCTTTCTGCAAGCAGGTCAAGTACACGCAGTGACGCCGCAACAATTGCAGGGGCAACAGAGTTAGAGAACAGGTACGGACGTGAACGCTGACGCAACCAGTCAATCACTTCTTTCTTACCTGCAGTATAGCCGCCTGATGCACCGCCCATGGCTTTACCTAGAGTACCGGTGATGATATCGATACGGTCAATCACGTCATGATACTCGTGTGTACCACGACCGTTTGGTCCCATGAAGCCCACCGCGTGAGAATCATCAACCATTACCAGTGCGTCGTACTTATCAGCCAAATCACAGATTGCTGGCAGGTTAGCAACCACACCGTCCATCGAGAACACACCGTCGGTCACGATAAGCTTATGGCGGGCACCCGCTTCATTAGCCGCAATCAACTGAGCTTCAAGCTCTTGCATGTTGTTGTTTGAGTAACGGAAACGCTTTGCTTTACACAGACGCACACCATCGATGATAGAAGCGTGGTTTAGTGCATCAGAAATGATCGCATCTTCTTCGCCAAGAATAGTTTCAAACAGGCCGGTGTTCGCGTCGAAGCAAGAGGTATAAAGAATGGTGTCTTCCATTCCCAAGAAAGTAGAAAGCTTCTGCTCAAGCGCTTTGTGCGCGTCTTGCGTACCACAAATGAAACGCACTGATGCCATACCAAAACCGTGCTGATCCATACCGGCTTTAGCTGCTTCGATAAGATCAGGATGGTTAGCCAGGCCTAAATAGTTATTCGCGCAGAAGTTCAGTACTTCTTCGCCAGTATTGATAGAAACCGCTGCTTTCTGGGCAGATGTGATAATACGTTCAGATTTGTACAAACCTTCAGCTTTTACTTCTTCAATTTGCTGATTAATTTGATCATAAAATGCGGCAGACATGATGTTCCTCTCAATAATTTTTATTCCTAATACCGATGTTCAAAACAAAATCACCAGTATTGGTTTCTGCTGTAGGGTCACTTTTCACCTAAGTCATCTTTCTATTACACAGATTAGGCGATTTACCTGATAAAAAATGTTCATTTCACAGGATCTTTAGACTTGAACCATTTTAATCATAACCCGTTCAGACTATTATCCCCTCCCCTGGAAAAGGACTGTTGAACTATGGACACAAATAAACTCATTGCCCTTATGCCAGAGCTGGCTGTTTTTAAGATCGTGGTTGACGAAGGCAGCTTTACCGCTGCCGCCAAAAAGTTAGGGGTAACGCCATCCGCTCTAAGCAAGCAGCTCTCTCGATTGGAACACACCCTCTCTGCGAAACTCCTTGAACGTACCACGCGCAAGCTGGTGATCACCGAGTCAGGCAAGGGGATCTACAATCAATGCAGTACGCTGATCGAAGCGACCAAGCAAGCGGTTGAGTTCACCAGTTCTGAGCATATTACGCCGTCTGGCTCTTTAACGGTTGCTGCCCCGAAAGCCTTTTTAAGCATCGTGCTGCAACCGATGGTAAAACCCTTTCTCGACCAGTACCCCGATATTGAGTTGAAACTGAAAGCCACCGATGGTGACATCGATTTAATCTCAGACGGTATTGATGTAGTGTTTCGATTAACAGAGAAGCCAACAGAAGGCTTAGTGGTTAAACACATGGGAACCGTCAGCTTGGCGCTGTGTGCCAGCCCTGAGTACCTGCTCAAACGTGGCACACCGCATCATCCTAAAGATCTGACCGGGCACGACTGTATCTATCTTGGCGAAACCGCCACTGACCATATCTGGGACTTTGTCAAAGATGGGGATGCGCATAGCATTACGGTCAAAGGCCGCTATGCCGTTAACCATTCTCAGATGCGCTTAAAAGGGGTGATTGATGGATTAGGGATTGGTATTTTCCCCGATTTTGTCATCAAGCAAGCCCTCGCGGAAGGGACGGTAAAAGAGGTATTGGAGGATTGGACTATCAAGGGCAATTATCAAGGTGATATTGCACTACAGTTCGCTCAGACCAAATTCATGCCGGCGCGTCTGCGGGTATTTATCGATTATGTTGCCGAGCACTTATCTAAGTACACAGTTTCATAACGGATATTTTCTGGTGGTTAGCAGTAACCACCAGCATTTATTTCAAAAAGCATCTACACCCTTTGCTACGCCTCCAAATTTTTGAATCAGGATGATTTCCTTTATAGCCAAACGCGGTAGAGTTATTGATATCTATCTCTATTCCTATGTTGAGGGCTATAAGAACAATGACGAATGCGCCTTACTTTTATCATGGACAAGATCCCGCTTGGGTCAGCGTCAAAGAATCTCATCTCCACCTCACCGTAGTGAGCGAAGCCGACACCCTGATTTCTGCAGTCTTTATTCGTTGCGAACCGGATAACGAAGAAAAACTCATCGACATGGAGCGCGGAGCGATTCGTGGCCGTCTGCAGTACTGGCACGGAGCACTACCGCTAAACCAAGACCGAGCGACAACCCATTACTGCTTTAAAATCATGCAAAATAGCCGTCAGTGGTGGCTGCATGGCACGGGCATCAGCCCCCGCATTCCCGGTAAAGAAGTACACTTTAAATTCAATCGTGAATCTCAGCCACCCGCCTGGGTGAAACAACAGGTGTTCTACCAAATTTTTCCTGACCGATTTAACAATGGCGATACAACTATTAGCGTCAGTAACGGTGAGTATTGTCTGAGCGGCGATGAGCGCCCTACCATCGCACTGCCGTGGGGGCATGATGTCTCTGAACATGGAGCCAATGGTCCGAACGAATTCTTCGGTGGTGATCTAAAAGGGATCCAAGACAAGTTTGACTACCTGCAAAATCTTGGCGTCACCGCGCTTTATCTAAACCCGATTTTTGAAGCGCCAAGCAACCATAAATATGACACCACCGATTACCGTAAGATTGATCCGCACCTCGGAACCAATACTCAGTTTGCAGAAATGGTCGACGATCTCCACCGCCGTGACATGAAAATCATGCTCGACGCCGTTTATAATCATACTTCGGTCAACCACCCTTGGTTTGATAAGTACGGCAAGCAGACTCATGAACCCGGCGCCTATGGCAATCCGGATTCTGTCTACCGTGATTACTATCAATTTAGCGCGAATAGCAATGATTACGTCGGCTGGAATGGTATTGCCACGCTGCCGAAACTCAACTTCTCTAATCCTGCGGTACAAGATTACATCTACGCTGGGGATGATGCCGTCATTAAAATGTGGCTACGCCCGCCATACTCTATTGATGCATGGCGATTTGATGTTATTCACATGCTTGGCGAAGGCGCTGGCGCCTATAACAACGCCCACTATGTCAAAGCATTCCGTCACGCGGCAAAATCCGTCAATCCAGACTGCTATGTACTGGGTGAGCATTTCTTTGAGGCCAGTAACTGGCTGCAAGGAGAGCAAGAAGACGGTGCAATGAACTACTACGGTTTTGCCCATCCGGTACGCGCTTTCTTTGCTCAAAAAGACATTGCCTATCATAACTGCCAAATTGATGCGGTAGAATTTGTTAACTGGCTCAATGAGGCTCGTTGTAAGATCCCATGGCTAAATCAGCTCTCACAACTTAACCAGTTAGACAGCCACGACACCATGCGATTCCTGACAACTCTTGGCGGTGATAAGGACACCATGAAACTGGCCTTGCTCATGCTGTTTGCTTATATCGGCACACCGTGTATCTATTACGGGACAGAAGTGGCGCTTGAGGGAGGACATGATCCCGATAACCGCCGCTGTTTCCCTTGGGAAAGCACCAAGTGTGCTAATTCAACCTTTGACTATGTCCAGCTGTTAATTGGCCTACGTAAACAGTCATTGTCTCTTCAGCAAGGCAGCTTACAGTGGCTCTATGCTGAGCATAAACAACTGGCTTTCGCCCGAACCTACGGTGATGAAACCATCGTATGCCTGATCAATAACAGTGATAAAGCCAAAACACTGACCTTACCCTTATGGAAACTGGGTATAGATGATGCAGTGTTGGTTGATCGGCTAACTGGCGATGAATGGGCAGCAAAGAACGGACTACTCACCATGACAATGGCAGGAAAAGAAGGGTTATTGCTTAAGCTATCATAGTCATCTAGCCATTACTGCCCCCATGAAAGGCCTATCAAAAGGCCTTTCACTTTTACTAAGAATGTCGCAACCCATCACATTGATCTACAACTAGCCGTAATCATTACATCACGGCAGACTTCGCCATGATCGCGGTTAACATGGTTTGAAACAGGCTCTGCTTTGTAATGGGCTTTGATAGGTAGTCATTCATACCTGCATCAAAGCAGTGCTGCTTTTCTTCTTCCATCACATTCGCGGTTAGCGCAATGATCTGAACTACTCGGCCATTTAGCATCTTCCGTATTGTTTCCGTGGCTTCTAAACCGCCCATCACCGGCATCTTACAATCCATTAATATAATATCCAGATCATGGCTTCGCATGTAATCCACGGCCTGACGACCATTTTCAACTACTTGGATGTTGTTTAAGCCTATCGCCCCCAAAAAAGCCAAGATCAGCTGTTGATTGACAGGGCTATCCTCAGCCACAAGAATACGTGTATCGCGATATGAAGAAAGATCATGCTCTTCTGCCATTTGAACCACCTGATTATCTCGCTTGGGTACAATTTTCTCAACGGTAATACTTGGAAACGGTTCGCAAGATACAGGCCAACTTTAATAAATCGCAACCACTTGTTTTTCATGTGAAATTATATTTATACCTTTTAACTGCTAGCCCTTTTATCAATTTAGGAATCAATTTGCTAATCAGCTTACTACCCATCACCATTCTGCCACTGGTCTCGATTATTTTTTTGAATAGCCATGTCGTATTTCTCAAATTTTTTCTATTGTCTCAGTTAATTTCTCATAACTGAGAGCAAAAAATTAACACCATTTCAGTCACTTATTAATTTCTTATTTTTATCCCTATTATTCATCAAAATATTTTGCATCTTACAATATGCTTACTGTGAGCTTCAGAAAAATATTATAACGAGGTTCCTAATATGATTAGGCCAACGCTTACATTGCTAACAAGTATATTTCTATTTGCCTGCGGGGGCGGTTCAAGCAGTAATACTGACCCTGTCATTAATTCAATGGATGATATCAGCGTAAGAAAAGTCGGTATTGATTTAGTGAATATATCCACTCAATCAGTAGATTATTACATCAGAGAAAACGGTGATAAGAATGCACTGTTTGATGAAGGAAATAAAGTTGCGACCAATCTAAGTTTAGAGAAAAAATATCACTCTATTCAATGGACATCAAATTCACCGATGACAATTGATATTGGTATTCAAGACACTAACAGCCAGACAATCAATAACAAAGCAACTGATATTATATTGAATAACAAGCAAAAAGTCTGGGCTATCGCATGGCAGGATGAACTGACGATGTCGCTCTCCACCGACATAGTAAAGCCTGCTCCCCTTGAGGATAAGTACCGCATTCGAGTATTTGCTGTTGATGATGTCTGGGTACAGATTGTATCAAGTGCAGTTTCAACTCAAGAAGTAAAAAAAGGGAAGTTTTCATCGCATATGACAGTTGAAAATTGCAGCGGCGAACTTTTTCTCGGTGCTAATCAAACTAACATCTGTGATTTAGATATAGGTAAATCGTATCTATTAATTGTTGATGGGGAAAACCTTCTGTTAGCAGCAGAGGAAAAATAATAACAAGAAATAATTATAATAAGTAGCGACAATGATACTGAGTATTAATAACAATAATAAGCAATACTGTTTAAATATTGGGAATATTATAATGATAACCAATGCGCTTTGATTATTTAACGCAAGGAGTTCCTACATATAATAATGATTGTCAAAAGTAGAGCATGTGCTTTGTACCTTGTACAAATTTAGGGGAAATGACTCTAGCTGCCCATCACTGGGCAATGACCATCATAACAAAATCCGTAGGTAGCGGTGGCAATAAGCCCCGGCATGAATCATGCCGGGGCTTTTTTTTATTCGCTATCTCATGATAGTGATAGTCTGTTAGGTCCCATATCTACAAGTTGAACATCATCTTTGATGTTAAGTACTTGGCTAATGTCTTTCACTCCAACCCCAACCTGGCTTACTGCCAGTGCCGAAAGTGCAGTTGCAAAACTTAACGTCTCTTGTTTATTCCAATGATTAAGTTGCCCCCAGCACAGTCCCGCAACCAAGGTATCACCAGCCCCTACCGTGCTGACAATATCCACCTTCGGCGGTTGAGAACGCAGCCAGCCTTCACTATTGAGCCACATCACCCCTTTCGCGCCCAACGACACCACGACATTAGCAATGTCTTTTGTTGCCAATTGTTCAGCCGCCTCTCTGAGCGCTTGCTCGCTACTCAGTTCATGACCGGCCCAATCAGATAATTCTTCATCATTAGGCTTAACTAACCACGGTGATGCCCCTAGCCCTGCAGCCAACGCCGCTTTGCTACTATCGAAAAATACATGCTTCCCTTTGCTGTGCAGTATGCTGATCCAGTCCGCACACTGCTGAGGGGAAATGCCGAGAGGTAAACTGCCAGCGATCACAAACACATCATGGGTTTCTGCCAAGGTGAACAAGGTACGCTCAAATGCAGATAAATCATCTTCACTAACTTCGCCGCCTGGGAAATTGATATCGCTGACCCGACCGTTACCTTCTACCAACTTTACGTTAATACGACTGGCACCCGAAACCCGAACAAACGCATCTGTTACACCTAATTGATCGAAGAGCTGGCAAAATGGGGCTTGATTGTCAGCACCAAGCAAGCCTGTCACCGTCACATCAGCGCCCAGTTCAGCCAGTACTTTTGCGACGTTAACACCTTTTCCTGCCGGATGAAGGCTACCTTCTTTGATCAGGTTTACAGTACCGACTGACAAACTGTCTAAACTGCCGGTCAAATCCAGTGCTGGATTTAACGTGACCGTCACTACTTTTCTCATATTGATTACTCCAACCATTTGCTGGCAGCGACTTTCCCCAACCGATACAGCCGTTTGGCCTGCTGCGATAATGCGACACTTGAATGCTCTATTCGACGACGATTTAGCTGGGTATTGACCCCATCTTCAAACGCGGCCAATAAGCTCTCACCCACTGCGGGCAGATTATAAACGGGTTGTTGATCGGGCATGGCGAATACAATCGCATCATCAGGTTCTAGCTGCGTAACATTGTATTCCAGTGCCGCTTTGATGGTTTCTCCCTTTTGCCCTTTCGGATGAGTAAGATCATAAGGAGGATACCACTCGCTAATCGGCTGAAGCCTGTCGATCTGATTGAGCAGCATAATAATTCGTGGTTTTTTCCGGCTTCGGTTCACAGCTTGCTGGTAGAAGTCATCCACCTGCTGTCTTAACGCGACATCTAATTGCCGTGCCGGTTGATTAGCCTTCACGACCCAAAATACCACATCACTCTGAGTCACTTGCTCGAGCAGCAACTGATCTATCTGCTTACTGCCATCAATACCCGGCAAATCCACCAAGTGGATAATATCAATGCCCTCAACATCACAGCGATGGATGATAATATTATCCGTCGAGGGTATCGCGCTGACCTCTGCAACCATACTGCCAATAAACGCGTTAATGAATGAGGATTTACCCGCGCTCACCTGCCCCAGCACGGCCACTCTAAGCGGTTCTAGCTCGGTAGCAATCTGCTGAGAGTCTCGCTTACTGCCTGCGCTTTCTTCCAGCTCGCCATCGGTCACTGTAAAGTGACCGCGATAGAGGTCAATCGCGACAGATATCACTTCCTGCAACAACACGGTCTTCAGTTTGCGTTGTACTTCGTCACTCACTTCATCAAATAAGTGACCGATTAACTGCCCTCGCGCTTCCGCAATCAGTCCGGCTGGCGTCAATGCGCGAAAGATACGGTAAATATCATAGGCTTTCTTCGCCGTACCCAGCTTATCCTTATACTGATAGCCACGCTGCAGCATCGATAGCTTAAGGTGTTCCGCAAAAGGGACGTGATTCAATAAAAAGTGCCGATAGCGATGACTGACCTGCTCTAACATCAGTAAAAATTCAGGCGCGGTGAAGGCCAGTTCATGTCCTTTACGTTCCGGATAGTAGCGATTGGCGACCTGCATAGCCAACGTAAGGCTGTGCTCTCGCAACCCGACCCAGCTGGCATCTTGTGCCAGCAGTTCAGCAATTTGTTGATCCAATTCATCCCAAATAGCCCGATCGAACGCCCCCCATTCCCCTGACGGTGCGACTGAATACTCACCTTTCAGGGCATCGTCGGTTATCTGTGGGCCGGTGGTTGATCGCCTTAACCAGAAAAAGCCCCCCATCACCAGCAATGAGCTAGCGACAACCAGTAATGACAGCTCCAGCCAATAGCCATTTTGATAGACACTGATCAAGCCCAATACGGTTAACGTCAGAACGGGTAACACCAGGGCGATCAATAATAAGGGGATCACACTCGCCGAATACCGCGATAATAAACCCACACTATTTTTCGTTCTTTTCATCGCGCTTCTGACTCTCCTTCACCTGTTTCAACGCTTGCTCAAATACTGCTTTAATATCGTCACCCACCACGGCTTCGTCTTTACTAATATGATAAAGGTATTTGCATGCAGCACGACCAATGGCATAGGTCATTCCAAAGCTGACCGCGACGGCCAATGCACTGCCGACGGTCTGACCATATACCGGAATAAATTTGGTTAGCTGCCGTACCCCGAATGTCATGGCGTATTTCAAAGCAAAGCTGCTACCAAGCAAACCAGCAAATTCAGCTGACCGTTGCCGGGTCCACGTCACCCCATAATGACGTCCCAGACTGTGAAGCATCTTGCCTTGAATAGCCGGCACTGACACTAAGCCCACTCCAGGCAGGGCATCTGATCCACCAGCAGTTCCGGCATACCAAAGTATTTCTCGCTGTAACTTTGTAAAATTCTTCTGTTCAGCACTGTGATGAAGCTGTTCACCTTGCAGTAAATACAATACGGGAAGCAGTTCTGCTAATTGGGATTGCAGTGCTGGCAGCCCGTAAGCTATTTCTTCACTATCAATCGAGTTATCCGTGCTTTCTTGCGCTTTCGGTTCACGCTCAATGAAGTCGACCTCCACGGCCTGTACCGGAGCCCCCCAAACTTGTACTACCTGATCATGGTTATAGCTGATGGCCTGCCGCCGCTGGTCGCGATTATGAATCGACAAACAGCCGGTATGCACTAACAGCAGATTATCTATCCGACCATCTTTGCGAATTTTTTCTAGGGCGGTAATAACATCGCGCTGCTCAGGTTCTTCCGCTTTCATGACCACAATCAAGGCATGACTCTGCTGCTGGCACTCAGTGATATCATCTGCGGGATCATAACTGGCCTCAGACAGCCCACGGGTATCAAGAAAGCGCAAAATAGGATTATCAGCGGGAAAATCATAAGACAAGGATGACTGGGTACAAGGCTGAAAACCGTTGCCGATCTCAACCTGACAATTACCAGTCACCGCCTCAATCAGGGAGGACTTACCCGCACCGGTTTTACCCAGTAGCCACAATGTCGGTAACTGTGCTTCCCATTGCTGATTAGCAGCGGACAAATCGGGATCTTTCGGCGGGTTGATATACTGATAGATATTCTTAAAAAACGGCTGCATCGACACCCTCGTCCATGGCACAGGCGCTACCTAAGTTATCGCTGTCTTAAGTAATTCATCATCGTGCCAAAAATATTCTTTATATTCACAGGAATAACTGTAACGATACCATAACCTTCTGTAAATTTAGGATTAATTGACAAATAATACTGGATATCTAATTTTTCACTATTGGTCAGGCGTTCAATATCGTCACTGGTGTAGTTAACGTAGCGGTTAACAAAGCACAAGTGTGGATGCCAATGATCTTCGCGAACCATTGCTGTTTGCTGTAAATATTGCAGGATGGGTGCTGATTCAGGGGATATCCGTCGTTCGGGGTTAGGGTAGATTTCTGCAACCAGCTTTGCCATCACCCGATACATTGCCGGACTTATCATGGTATCAGCATAGTAAATCGCTGTTTTAGGGTGCTTGAGATAGCATTTTGCGGCTTCAACAATTGAAAACATCACGGTTTGGTTTCCATGACGCTGCTCAGGCAAAAAACCCGCTGAAGCCCCCACAATAATGGTCGACTGACCATTCAAGACCAGCCGCTTGAACGTTAACAGGCAATAGCCTACTAACTCATTGTCGCAATAAATTAGCTTCAATTTACGTTCAAAGGCATCTGGCTGTAGGAAGTATTTTTCATAATAAATATCAGGCGAGACGCCCTTAAAACAGCGAGCAATCAACGGCAACAATTGCTGTTCTTGCCCCTCAGATAACCAACAATGACTCTGGGTCAGAATCTGGCTCTTACACGTTATCTCTGTCTTCATCCTAGCATCCTTGCTATTTTTCGCTGAAACTGGCGCTGCCACACAGACGTTTGTTTTACCAGCTAGTCGCTAACATACCAATGGCTAACGAACCGCGTTCATTCTTTTCTATCGGTCTCCCCCTTATCCCGCCCTACTTGTTCAGACGTAGCGATTTGTTCGGGCGTTTTCAACCATGTGGTGAACAATTCATACCAAATTGCCAATATCACGGCCCCGACAAATAAGCCAATAATGCCTGCGACAATCATTCCACCAATCGCGCCAATAAGAATAACTGGCATCGGAATTTCAACCCCACGTCCCATTAGCATCGGCTTTAAGACATTATCAGATAAACCCGCCAATATGACCCATATGGTAAAAATGGTAGCAGGTGTGGTCTCCATATACGAAAATACATAGATGATCACGGGCAGCACCACCAGCAATGCCGGAAGCTGAGCGATGGCTAAAAAGAATACTGCCAATGTTATAAGGCCTGCTGCAGGGATCTTAAAAACAAACATCGCAGCACCAACCAGAATGGCTTGAATGAAAGCCACGCCGACAACCCCTAACAATACGCTACGAATAGTGGCAGCAATTAAAGTGGCCCACGCCTCTCCATGTTGTCCAACAACTCTGATTGAAATACGCTTTACCGCGCCAGCCATACTTTCTGAATGCGCCATAAATCCTGCCGCGATAAGCAGTGAAATAATAAACATCACAACCGTGGCTAAACCGCTTCCTAACATCCCAGCAAAAGCACTGACTCCGGCTTTAATTTCAGTCATAAATCGCGTCATTGCCTGACCTAAATTATTAGCAAATAACGACCAAACGTCATACAGCTTATCGCCAATCAATGGGATATCAGCAACCTTCTGAGTCGGCCCTGGCAGTGTTACCGCCTCCTTTTGCAGGAGCTCTGTCACAGTCATGATGCCATCGTATACCGACCCCATCACTATCACTAACGGCACTATCAATAGCGCAATCCCGAGCAGCGCCAATAACGTTGCGGCAAGCCCTCGCTTCCCATTTAACAGTCTTTCCAGCTTTAATGTCATGGGCATCAGGGCAACCGCGATAATAGCCCCCCACAAAACGGGAATAATAAATGGCTTAATAATATCGTATGTCCAGACAATCAGAACAAATAACAGTCCTATACGGATTGCCGATTCCACCATGTTACTGATAAATATATTACTGCGATGTTTTTCGTCGATGTCATTCATCATTATTTTCCTGATTTGTTTGGCTTGCACCTACCAGACTCGCGACAACAATTGCCATATAAAATACGCCTGCGATAGCCTCCAAATACACAATGACCTGAGAAAACGGTGTTACAGGACTAATATCACCGTAACCAAGTGTCGTTAACGTCACAAAGCTAAAATATGCTGCAGCAGAAAACGTCTCTCCCCTCGTGCCTTTTTCCAAGCCAGTAAAAGCCTCTGGGGTAAATTCAAGAATAAGCATATAAACAATAGCCCACATCAGACCCAGCAGCAGAAACAAGGCCAGAGAGCCGACGACTTTGTTATTGTCTACCGATCCTGTGAATAATATTTGCCGGACAATGGATTTAAACGTGCCAAAGAAAAATACAAACATCAGTATCAGCATCACTGTATCCATTCTGGCGACATTCAATGCCCCCTTAACCACAGCCAGTACCGCCCAAGCGATGGCGAGCAACATCAAAAAACGATACCACCCGGTATCAAACCGTAAGCTCACCAGGCATATGATGAAGGTCATAATGGTAAACAGTTGAAAAACAATATCCAGAAATCCGACGTCAAACACCTGCTCCAGCGATGAACTCACTAGTAATAAAATGAGTGCAAAGGTCAAATAATAGAAATTATTTTCGGTGGTGATTTTCTTCTTCATTTCGCCCTCTTACTCTGAGTCTGGAAACACCTGTCCCTGGCTATCTTCCATCACCATAATGGATGCCGTCATGCCAAATCGGAGGTGAATGTCTTCAGGTAAATTCAATAATGTGATCCGAACTGGAATACGCTGTGCTAACCGGATCCACTGAAAAACAGGATTCACATTGGGCAATAAATTGTAGCCCACAGAACCATCTTTCGGTGCGATCCCCCAGCCAATCGAGTCCACCACGGCATGAATGGGTTGTTCTGGATACGCCATCAAGGTTACCTGAGCCTCATCCCCAATCTGGATCTGCGCTAACTGGTTTTCCCTAAAATAGCCAAACACCCAGAAGCTCTTTGCATCAACCAGGGCCAGTAAGGGTTGATTTACAACTGCCTGTGTCCCCGCCTGAATATCAAGGTTAGAGACATAGCCATCAACCGATGCTAATACCTGAGTAAACTCAAGATTCAGTTTGGCACTCTGGATTTGCTGTTTAGCAACTTTTATTTGCACTAAGGACTCTTCATAGGCAATTTTCCGCCGGGTGACATCCTTCAGTGACACGGCACCTCTGTCTCTTGCCTGAATATCCAGTAAACGGTCATATTCAATTTTCTTTCCCCGCGCACTGATATTCGCCCGCTCAAGTGACGCTTCAGCCTGAGATAGGGCGACCTGATACGTAATGGGGTCAATCTGAAATAGCAGGTCACCTTGTCGAACAAACTGATTGTCGACAACAGCAACGTGAACCACGGGTCCTGAAACTCGTGGGGCAATTTTGATGATATTGGCGCGCACTTGGCCGTCACGAGTCCATGGATTATCGAAATATTCTTGGTATTTGTGGTAGGCAAAATAAATCGCCCCACCAATGATCACAACATTGAGCGCAACGACAAATAGCTTCTTTATCTTCTGCATGTTTTTTACCTAAAACCGGATGAAAAACGTATCAATCGCTACCACATACCACGCCATAATTGCCAAAAAAGTCATTGATGGATAAGCAATCAATCGTGATAACCTGCTTTTATTGAGAATAATCACAGTAATCCAAGCTGCAATCACAGCTAACACCACCACCAACAGCAGCGGTGAGTAATAAATATCTCCCCAAGACAACTCGTGTGGCATCACCATCATTGCCTCCCGGGATAATTGTGACTCGCCGGATCCATCGGCTCACCAAACGGTGACACCGCGGGATTAACGGCTTCTGGCACCAATTGCGGCAATGTCAGTTCATCAAGCTGATCGCCCCAATCAGTACGTGTCTGCATTTCTTGCCGGGTATCATCATCAACAAACGAACGACCCGTTTCGGCTTCCCAGCCCCCGCCCAACGATTTGTACAATGCCACCACTTGATTGGCCACATTGCCCTTTACTGCCGCATAAGCATCTTCACTGCGCGTCATTTTTTCGACCGATGAGAGCAGACGTTGAAAACTTATCTGGCCATTTTCATATTGGGTAAGCGAAATATTGTAGGCCCGTACCGATGCATCAACCGAATAGAATGCCAGTTGTTTTTGCTGCTGATTAAGCTGATAAGATTCCAGTGCAGAGCTGACTTCCTGTACCGCCAGTAATACCTGCTTGTTATAGTTGGTTAAACTCTCCTGAAATCGGGCATCTTCAATCCGAATATTATTTTTGACTCGGCCATACTGGAAGATATTCCAAGAGAAAGCCGGCCCAAGCGATATATTCAATGAGTCACTAAAACTAAAATCATTCCCTGCCATCACACTGCTGTTTATCCCTATGGCACCCAACAGTGTGAATTGCGGATACATATCAGCCTCCGCAATCCCGATCCGGCTACTTTGGGCATGCGCCTGCAATTCAGCCAACTGCAGATCCGGCCTTCTCAGCACCAGTCCGGCATCAACTCGGGTATGGATTGGCGGTGTTGCGGGGATCAACGAGAATTTATCGTAACTGGCAGACAATTGACGATTGCGACTTTGCTGGTATTTGTTATCAAACGCCTTCACTTTCGCGTCAACCCACGGCTCACTGAGCATATGCTGAGCCTCTTCTGGCAATGTCCCCAGCAGTACTGCAAGCGCATTACGGGCTTGCAACATCCCTATCTTCAAACTCGGTAAGGCAGACTGCGTGTTATAAAGCTGCGTTTTAGCCTGCTGTACATCCAACTCGGTCACATCTCCCGATTCAAACTGCACCTGTGTGATTCGGACAACCCGTTGTTGAATGTCAATATTGCGCTCAGAAAGCAAGACGCGCTCTTGAAATGTCCGGTAGTTAATATAGTTCCGAGCGACTTCCGCAGTGATAGTGATTAAAATATCGTGGTAAGAGGCAATGCTGGCATACAAAGAGGCTTCGGCCGATTCAACCCCTCGGGCATAACGCCCCCAGACATCCAACTCCCAGGCCGCATCAAAATTCACTGCCGCATTATCAAACGTATTCCCGTTTTGATAAATTTTAGCCAGATTACCAGACACATTTTGTCGCTGTGGATATTGAAAAGACTCAGCCACACCGGTCGCGGCTCTGGCCTGAAGAATGCGCAGGCCAGCCGCTTCCAAATCTAAATTTTGCTGATTGGCCAGTGACACTAACGCATCCAGAGTGGGATCATTAAACTGCTGCCACCAGCGTGCAGTTTGGTTACGGCTTTGCTGCTGATCGCGTTCGCTCCAGGCTGTCGGTAAGGTAACGGGGGCAACCCCAGTAAAATTGGGCCCTAATACCGTACACCCTGGCGTAATAAATACAGAAAGTAAGACTAAACAGATACGCTGTTTGCTCGTCACGCCCCACCCCTAAAATGTCGTCTTCGCCAGCGCAGTCCAAGGCACATCATCATGAGCCCGCTTACATGCAGCCAGTGAGTCGAAAATGTTTTTTTTCAAGTTTAGGAAAATATAGAAGCCAGCAATGTTCGATTTTGAGTATTTTGCCCACTCAATGGCAGAAAAATAACGATCAAGCTGAGATTCTAATTCTTGGTAATCCTGCCGCAGCTCTACCAGAGCTTCCCCTGACTGATGGGATAGCGATACCGGGGGAATAGCAAACTGACTCGCCATTGTGGGGATCACGTGATCCTGATGTCGCGCCCTTGCTTCGGCTACCAATGGGTTGAGAGCGAGCCCAGCCCTCGCCTTGACCAACATCATTAAATGGTGATGGTACCTATCACACTGGTCAACAAACGCCATTAACACGTCTGGCGAGACCTCTGGATAGTCTTTGTAATCAATCTTGCTACTCCATATTTTTATCTTTTTTAAGGTCACCGTCATGACTGCAATACGCCAAGCCAACACATTGCGTTGCCACCATGACAATGTTTCTTGCTGCTGCAGCTGAATAATTCCGCAGGCATGCCTGAAAAATCGCTCACGAAAAACCAGCAACAAACGTTCAGGTCGTCCCGAAAAAGGAAAATAATACGACAATACAACGACAACAACGGTGAGATAAAATAGCGTGACCACCGTTAGCACAATACCAAAGTGATAGACCATGTTGTTATCAATGCCGAGAGTGAACATCCCCAATAAAAAGAAGATGGTGATAGGTCCCCGAAACAGATAAAACGCAATGAAGGTATAGGCAAAAATAAAAATACCGAGCTCAATGCCCAATGTGAGCTGTGGTAGTAAAAAAACGTATGCAGGCACTGAAAATGCGAATCCCAAGGTAAATAAGACAAATAACAGCGCAGGGTGAATAGGCATATAAGACAATATAGAAACAAACAAGGTGCCAAATACCACAAGGTTATACCCCCCGGGCGGATTGAATGTGATCCAGCACCACCCGACGGCCCAATACGTCACAAATACTTTTACCGCCGTCTTCGCATTTTCTGCATCCCACCAATTAAACGAAGGCGGCTGCGGTAATGACGGTAATGGGAAATCAACAATGCCTGTCACTGAATCAATACTACTGATACAGCTATGTAACTTGGTCAGTTTTTCTCGTATTTGTCCTAACAAATAGGCAGTGGTTATCACTTCACCGCGTTCAAAATGCCCCGCCATTTGGAGTCGAACTTCGTCATACTCAATGGGCTCAACGGTCAATGGTGGCTGTGCGGCATTGAGTTGCCATGCTTCGGATAACTGCTCAAACATCGTCAGTGTCTGTTGTCGTAATGCTTGATAATCAACAATATAACTTTCTGGCCTACTATCAGAGCGAGACTGTTCTTTCGCGGCAAATATCAACAGCTCAGTCATTTGATGAAATAGTCCGACTGCACCATCCCACTCTTTTTTGTACGCTGAAAACTCACTGCATTCCGAGCTTAATGCTTGATAACGCAATTCAAAAGCCTGCTGGGCATCGAATAACTGCTGACTGAGCATGGCTAAACTTACTGGCGGTTCCTCATTGCTTTTCTCAGTCTCTGCATTGCCCTCTGAACCAATATATTCAAACAGTTTTGCCTGTGCCGCTGCCAACTGAACGGCCAATTGCTGTAGGTTCCTCTCAACCTTAGGGGGAAATAGAAACAATCCAACCAAAGTATAGATAACCACACCAAAAACAGTCATGAAGGTACGGTCAATACCATACAGAAATGCGCCTTCAGCATCCCCACCGTTATACATCATCAGCACCATCACGCCAGTAAGCATGAACAAGGTCGGGTCTTTTAGGTAAGCGGATCGAATATAGAAAATAAGGGTAATGGTGATCGACACGCTGAGCATGTATAACAGGCGATCTTGTGCAAATAGTCCCACAAGTAGCAAACCAATGATCCCTCCCGCGATGGTTCCCAATACCCGCAGAGTTCCCTTTGTCAGTGATTCCTTTCTACTACCAATGGAGGCGATAAGCATGACAGTAGTCGCAGCGGTTGAAGGCTGATTCCAGCCAAGCGCCATCGGAATTAAATACGCTAACGTGAGGCTGACTGCCACGCGACAAGCAAACTTAAATTTTTCACTCAAGCAAAACGGCACTAGCCACGTTTGCGGTTTTTGAAAAATAATATCATTGGCGATCTTACCGCTCGCTTCTTCATCCGCTTTATCCACATCCCCCCCGGTGGTTGTACGCACCCAGACTGCGTTGCTTTTCCTGACAGGTAAATTAAGGCTAGAAGATTTATACCAAATAAAATGATTAATGCCGCTGTTGTCTTATCGGCAATAAAAAACCCCAGGCCATATTATGGACTGGGGTTAACTTGTAAAAGCGACCTGACTGGTGTTTATTCAGTCGCTGACGCACTGTTTTGAAGTGCGCTAACAGCACTGAGCAATAACTTCACGGCAGGCAACATCCGGCTTTCATCAATATCAAAGTCACCATTGTGATGACCCGCAGTCAAATCTGACCCCACTAGACAATATATAGCTTTTCCGCCATTAGACTGAACCCGATCAACCAAGTAACCGGCATCTTCACTGGCACCAAAATCTTTGTGCCTTACGACTTCAGAGAAACCACTCGTCGGACCGATACGTTCCAGCAAACTAACCAGTTCAAGATCATTTTCCAAACCAATCGCTTCACCTTGCGGGCAGATATTCACCGTAACGCCATGCATCATCGCCGCAGCTTGAGAAATGGTTTCAACCTGCTGAAGCATATAGCTGTTCAACTCGCGATTTTCACCCCGCGTTTCTCCCATAAGAACCGCATTAGCTGGAATAACATTGCGGCCGTCACCCGCATGCATTTGCCCGACATTCACACGGGTCATACCGTCACGGTGGCGTGGGATTGCCAACATCTGATTCACGGCAGTACAGGCAGCCGCCAAGGCATTCTGGCCTGCATTGGGTTCAATACCGGCGTGAGCAGGTTTGCCTGAAAAATGCAGATCAAACTTAGAGCTACAGAGAAAATATTGCGGATCACACACTAACGTTCCACTGGCAACATTCATCCCGATATGGGCGGCAAAAAAGTAATCAACATCGTCAAGCCACCCGCTTTCTGCAATCGCTTTACCTGCTCGGCAGCCCTCTTCTGCCGGTTGAAACAACAATTTGATTTTGCCCGAGAGCAACTGATGGTTAGCCGCTAACACCTCGGCAACACCTAATCCAATCGCGGCATGGGCATCATGGCCACAAGCGTGGGCAACTCCGGGGGCTAATGACGCAAAGCCTAAGAAACGAGGACGATGTGAATCATTCTGACTTTCCATCACTTCAACAGCATCGATATCAAACCGCAGTGCGATCACTGGCCCCGGTTTGCCACTGTCTAATATCGCCCCGACCCCTGTAATACCGTCCATCTCAGCAAAATGTTCGACCGACGCCCCCCAGCTAAGAGCGCGAGCTTGTGCTTTTGCAACCAATTCTTCATCGCGACCCATAATGCTATCGCACTTGATAATGTCATGACCAAAATTCAAGGTATAGCCAAACCGTTCAAGGTGACTGGCAATCCGACTGGTGGTAAAGAACTCACACCATGCCGCTTCTGGGTATCGATGAAACTCTCGGCGGTGAGTCATCAAGCGTTGGCTAAGGGACGATTCGTCAATTTGAAAATTACTTAACACGTTTACTTCCTATTCTGTTTTATGAAATTACCGAGCTATCAATAACCAGTTAACTCCATAAATCCTTGTCCTGAATGACTGCCGGACACCGTGATCGGGCCTTCCCAATATGAAAATACAAACGGTAACCATTGGGCTTTACGTACAACATTGACTCTTAGTTTAATCTGTTGAGAAGGTATATCAACGATCCAATCCAGTGGATAATTCTTCCCCTCATGCGCGGTGAACGATACCGGTGATAAATGGATATCTGCTGCCGTCAAATTTGTTTTCGTCCCATCTGATTGACTTAATGACCCCAATATATACGGTTGCTGATCTTTTTCACGGATCTGATACAGCATGAGTGCCCTGCCATCATCAAGACGAATCGAAAACCAATCCCAGCCGAGCTGATTTTCAGACAATCCAGCACTACTCCACTCACGGTCATACCAACCTTCACCAGAGACCTGATACGTTTTCCCATCCAGCTCCAGTTGACCTCTGAGTGCTAAAAAAGGAGCGCTGTAATAGTAAGAAGCGATATCTTGCGTCGGATGTTTTTGGCTAAAACCACCCTCTCCTTGCAAAATCAAACTCCCTGTATTTTGAATAGCCAGTTTGGCTCGCATACCGTCATCAGCAAAAGTCAGTGTACCTGGAAACGGGGAATCACCAAAAGATCGCCAAGACCAATTATCAAGCCAAGCACGATAAGGCTTGCCAATAACACCCGCCTGACCGATCCCACCACGCGCGAAACGCTCTGCTGCCCACATTTTGTCTTTACTGGTCACCACAATATGCGCCATATAGCGCTGAGGGCTTTGCCAGCCGTCACCTTGCTCTATCGAAGAGGCGCTGCGAAACAGTGTCCATTGCACTCCAAACATCTCACCGTTCTCCGATTTCAGATTAGCGGTTAAGTACCACCATTCAGTACGAAATTTGGGATGTGGCAGGTGATCCGCCGGAAAATGAAACAGGCGATCAGGCACAACAGGAGCAAAACCACTATCGGCTTCACTGCTCATAATGGCCACGGAACGATCAATTGACTCTGGTGTATTATCACACCCTGTTAGCTGCATGATCAGTAAAATAATAGTACACATCCCCCCACGACAGCATTCTCTAAAACCCAACATCAGAATGCCTCCCTAAGAGATAAAATGGCAGAGCGTTTCACTAATCGCCAGACCGGCCATGCACCGGCAAGTAACAATACCAATAGCGCTGAACCTAACGACATCATGTAATCAACCGGGAAATATTCCACAGACATTGTCCAACCAAAGGAATGTTTCAACACGACATCGATCAATAGCTGGGCGAGCACCAAACCCAGCGGTAAAGCAATCAATGCCGTGAGCAAACCAATCATAAGTAATTGACCGCCACCCAGCAGTGCCAGCTCACGTCCCGTCATTCCCATGCAGCGCAGCAGTGCAAACTGGCGCTGACGTGACATCTCACCTGCAACTGTGGCAAAAAACAGCCCGCAAACTGCAATAAACAAGGTCAACTTACCCAATGTTGCAGTCACAATGAAGGTCCGATCAAACACTTTCATTGCCTGAATCATTAATTCGGCATTATTCCTCACCCGCTCTGGTGATAAATGGAATGTATCACCGAGTTCTTTCATCATGGCCATGGGGTCGGCAGACGGTGCCAGATGGATAGCTAAACTCACTTGCCCCTTATTCGGCCATATTGCCTGCCAACGTTTTTGGGACAAGACAATCTGACTGTATGGATTGCCGTAGTCATAGTACACCCCGGCTACTTTCCATTGTTTATTCATCGGAGGCGGTAAATCGACCACATCGCCAGGCTGCCAACCTTGCTTTAATGCCATGGATTCACACACTAATATCGATCGATGGTGATGTAGGCGTTGCCAGTAATCAGGGATCGCTACCTTGATCGCCATCGCTGCTTTCTCATCACTGGTGCCGCCAATACTAACAACTTGTAACGTACCGGACTCTGTTGGTAATGTCTTATGCCATTGCCACCATACCTGCTCAATATCCGGTCTGTTTTCCAACCAGTTTGACATGCGTGGCGCCATGTTATTGGACGGACGTACATAAATATCTGCCGCCAGACGCTGATCAAGCCATGTTTCCGTTGTACTCCGAAAACTACCGACCATGGTCTCCATGCCAATATTTGAAGCCAGGGCCAGCATAAACGCCATCGCAGCTACGCCACGATAACTTAAACTTGCAGCCGCATCAGAGAAAAACCAACGCAACCTTGCTGACTTAACGACAATGCCAAGGATCCTAAACAGCTGCAATAACATGAACGGCATCGCTAAGGCAGAAGCAATAAGAATACAGGCAATCAGAATAAATCCACCCTCTTGCCCATGAGGTAACTGGTAGAGTGCCAATGCGGCACCCATAAATATGCATGAAAATAACGCCTGCAGCGCAAACTCGCGTCCACTAAAACGCACTAACGACATGTGAGTCGCCAAGCGCGCAGGTGGTGTTTTGATCAAGCGTACCAATGGCCAGCCACAGGCCAATAAACTGCCAAAGAGAGCAATTAAGACGGATGCTGCCCCCCACTCCCAGTGCCATTCCACCACTAAGCTAACATTGGCACCATACAAGTCATTCAGTGTTTCAGCGACCGATGGCAGTAACTTTTCAGCCAGTAATAGCCCCAGTACGTTTCCGCCAACTAAACCTAACACTATCCAGACTAATAATTCGGCTATCAGGGCTCGAGCCAACTGATATGAGGACACTCCAGCCTGACGCATCAAGCCCACCAATGGTTGACGCTGGCTGAATGATAACGACATGGCTTGGTAGAAAATGAATAATCCCACGACAAAGGCCAGCATGCCCATTGCAAACAAATTGAGGTGGAAAGCATTGGTGAGAGACTCTAATCCCGCCGCTTCTTGTTTTTCCAACTTTAACGCCATCGGTAGCTGCGCTTCTAGCCGACGTAACGTCCCCTTGTCCATATCACTACAAAGGATTGCCGTTAAGCCGGAACCGGGTTGGAGTTGACGCAGTAAAGACATATCGGCAAGCATTCTTGAGCCGCGGATCTTTTCCTGGGCAACCACTTGTAGCGGGCCAATTTCCGATCCATCTTCCAACCTAAGCAGCTGGCCATTTTCCAGCCCCATATAATTAGCAAGTTGCTCACCAATCAGAATAGGAAAAGGAGGTTGCATCAGTGACAACATTTGTTCCTGATTGGCAGAAGAATGCCCCACACGCGGCTTAAGCGTTGAATACAGAGCGATCGGATCAACACCAACCAGCTCAATATCACGGTGATCATCAGTCACAAGCGTCAGCTGGTCGAGCGGTACACACTGTTCAAATCCCGCGCGACGCAACTGAATATAAAAACCCTGAGGCACTTTCAGCGAAGGCTGATAATGACGAATCCGATAAGGGAAGGGATTGGAAAACAACTGTTCGCCATCACGGTAACTTTCTCTGGCCTGCTGGTTAACTCCCATCACACCAACAAGCAGTGCGATCCCGAGAGTCAGGCCAAACCATACCAGCACAATTTGAAGTGGGTGACGCTTGTAATGCCCCCAAAGCGCTCTAGCGACAGGGCTTGACATGCAATTGCCCCCCTTGCAGGCGGATGCATCCATTCATATGTTCAGCAACTTGCTTACTGTGTGTGACCAGCAACAAAGTGCAATTGAGTTGCTTGGTTAAACCCACCAGTAAACGAATAACCGCTGCAGCATTGCGCTCATCAAGACTACCCGTAGGTTCATCCGCAAGTAAGATCTTAGGCTCCATATACAGGGCACGTGCGATGGCAGCGCGTTGTTGCTGTCCCCCTGACATTTCTTCCGGATAGCGCCCAAGCAAAGGCATAAGATCCAGTGCCGCAATGATCTGACGCCATAATTCTGGTTTTTCCGGGAGCCCTTTTAGCTGCCGGCAAAAACGGATATTATCCGCCGTGGTCAGCGTCGGTAATAAATTAAACTGCTGAAAAACGAGACCAATATTGTTACGACGAAATGCTGTCCGTTCATGCTCAGATATCGCATGGATTGGTGTATTACCCAGCCATACCTCACCAGAATCAGCAACATCAAGGCCCGCAATGAGATTAAGTAATGTACTCTTACCTGAGCCACTCTCTCCCATCAACGCAAGTTGCGCCCCCTGTTTCATGTCTAATTCCGCGCCTTGCAGGACAGAATGGTATTCACCACCATCCAGATATCCTTTGCAAAGGTCGACCAGTCGTAACATTATTATCCTCAGCGATTGGTAAGTAGTTTGTGGTGGAATCTACAGTAAAGCGGTACGGCTATAAAGCATTTTGGCCCGTCGACGACGAAAAACTATTTAAGCTGTTACATGACGACTACAATTTAGCCAAAGCCCCTACAAGCCACTCACAACGTTAAATAAAAACGATACAGTCAGTACAAAACACTAGTTAAAAGACAGTGCTTACTATTTGCCGTCAAATAATCGCAACACTCACAGTAAGTCATACCCAACATCATTAAATTACCGCCATAAATACCTTTCTGCCTCAATCATCAATTAAGTGAAAAAGACGCTCTCTTGTACAATATTATCCGCTACATTATAAGTAGTTGCTAAAACAAGGAGCAGTAAGTATGAGCAAAGCCGTCATGGTCGTCGGTGCCACAGGTTATATTGGTTCGCACTTAGTACCCGAACTGGCTCGCTCAGGTTACAACGTTAGCGCTACAGGACGTAATCTGAAACTATTAGAAAAACGGGGCTGGCATGGGATGAATAATGTCCAGCTGCACCAACTTGATTTAAACACCCCAGACAACCTTTCTGAGCTACTTATGGGGATTGACACCGTTTTCTTTCTTGTCCACGGCATGAATCATGGCCACGATTTTATCGACCTTGAGCTCAATGCAGCACAACACTTCAGTGATGCTCTAAAACAGAGTGATGTAAAACACGTTATCTATCTCGGAGCCCTTCAACCGACACAAGGACACTCAGATCACCTCTCTGCCCGCAAAAAAACTGGTGACATTCTCCGTAAAAGTGGGGTGCCGATCACCGAGCTGCGAGCGGGCATCATTGTTGGCCCCGGCTCTGCCGCCTTTGAAGTCATGCGAGATTTTGTTTATCACCTTCCGGTATTGATAACGCCTCCCTGGGTCTCGGCCCGCAATTCGCCAATCGCCCTTCGTAACCTGCTCTACTATCTTTTGAAGTTGCTTCCTCTCCCCCCACAAACACATCAGACTATGGATATTGCGGGCCCGGATAACCTCTCTTACGAAGAACAGCTACGTAAACTAGGCAAACTTGCCGGTAAAAAAGTGCGTATCTTACCCGTGCCTTTTCTCACCCCCAGCTTTGCCGCCCTTTGGCTACGCTTTATTACCTCCGTACCGACTAATATTGCTAGAGCTCTGGTCGGAGGGTTACGCTTTGATCTTCCGGCCAATGGCTCTGATATTCAAACACGTATCCCTCAAAACTTGCTGAGCTATGACGATGCGGTTAAAGAATGCCTCAATCATGAATCCGAGGTGGTGAGAAGTGAAATCTGGGGGTTTGATCGCGATGCACTAGCCCGCTGGCAACCCGGTTATGGGTATTACCCTAAACAAGCAGGCTACACCTTAAAAACCGATGCGACTTGTGAACAACTATGGCGTCAGGTGCAACTCGTTGGCGGCCAAGAAGGCTATTTCTACGCAAACGGATTGTGGCGCATACGCGAATGGATGGATGCGGCTATTGGCGGTGATGCTCTCAATCGTTACCGCCGAGACCCTGAGACGTTACAGCTTGGTGACAAAGTCGACTCATGGAAGGTCATTAACCTCATCCCTAATCATTTTCTCTCATTATTATTTGGCATGAAAGCCCCCGGTATTGGTCGACTAGAATTTACTATTGAAGATAAAGGCGATTACCGAGAGATAGATATTCGTGCTTGGTGGCATCCTGCGGGCTTTACGGGGTTAATGTATTGGTTTGCCATGATGCCTGCACACTTATTTATTTTCCGCGGAATGACGCATGCGCTGGTCAGGCGCTGTAAAGCCAAGGCGCAGGAAGGGAAGACAGAGACGATATAGGTGCGAGGTGCGAGGTGCGAGGTGCGAGGTGCGAGGTGCGAGGTGCGAGGTGCGAGGT
>NZ_JAKJSL010000065.1:0-31226 GCF_050336815.1 Photobacterium nomapromontoriensis | reverse complement strand
AACTACTACGGTGTACCAATGAACTCAAAATCACTTAATACGTTCGTTAAAGAAGTCACGAATGCGTGGCTAAAACAACTTCGGAGACGAAGCCAAAGACACGCAATGACATGGCAAAAGTTTCGACGCTTGGTTGATTATTGGATCCCAAAAGTTCAAATTACACATCCTTACCCAGAGAAGCGTTTTGACGTTCGACCCAAGGTAGGAGCCGTATGCGTTAGTAGCGCACGTACGGATCTGTGCGGGGGGTAGCGGGTAACCGCTATTCCTACCGCGACCACCTTTACCGATGCCATTGGCCGCTGTAATACCTTCATCTATCAGGGGCTGGCACAACCCACCAAACACATACGGCCAGACGGCAGCTGGCTTGCCTTTGAATACGATAGCGAGCGCAACCTTACCTATCTTACAAAGACACACACTTTTGTAGTGCAGTGGCACGACACCCACTACCGTTACGACCGCTTCGGTAATCAGGTCAAAACCCACAGCCCGCAAGGTAACGAGCAGCGTCGCTTCAATGGCTTAAACCAGCTCACCAGTTTCAGAAAAGCCGGTAAATATACCCAGTACCATTACGATGCCCTTGGCCGTCGCAGCGCCAAAATCAGCGAAAGCCAGCGGATAGATTACCTGTGGGATGGGGATCAGTTAATTGGCGAACACTGTAACGGTGAATATCGCTGGTATCTCTACGAGCCGGGCAGCTTCAGCCCCGTCGCCCTGATTGCACAGGGTGAGATTTATTACTACCAGCTTGATCACCTCGGTACTCCGCTGACGCTAACCGATCAACACGGTGATATCGCGTGGCAGGCAGATTACACCACCGAAGGCGTCGCCAACCTCAGCATTGAGCGCATTGGTAATCCACTGCGTTTTCAGGGTCAGTATTACGACGTGGAATCGGGGCTGCACTACAACCGTTTCCGCTATTACGATCCCACCGTTGGGCGCTTCATCCACCAAGACCCGATTGGCCTGGTGGGCGGCATCAACCCGTACCAATACGCCCCCAACCCCGTGCAATGGGTCGACCCGCTCGGGTTGAGTTGTAAGGAGAGTAAAGCGCAACCGCCCTATGCAATGGGTTATAACCGGATTACTGATGATTCGAATTCAAATACTTATGTAAATTATAAAGCGTTAGAAGGGCGTACTCTTCCTCCTGATGCTGGTATATCTGGTTGGGATGCATTTCATGGAAGTTTAGATGCAGCTGGGTTAGCTCCTGGTGTCGGTATTATTCCAGATGGAATAAATGCACTGGTGTATACGATTAGAGGAAAATGGGTTGATGCAGGGTGGTCATTAGGTGCGATGATACCCGCAGCTGGCCAAGGTGTAATGGCGGCGAAATATGGCACAAAAATAGATGATGTGATCGAAGGCACAGAAGAAGCTGTAGATCTTGCTAGTTCCCCTACAGTTGTAAAAGAAGTATCAGAGAAGATTGATAATGTATTAGATTTTGGAGTATACAGTACAAAGATAGATACAAGAGTTAGCGTAATTGAAAAGAATACAGATATGCCAGCTTGGCTACAGGAAAGTTTTTTAGATTCAACTTTTCGGTCTGTTATCACTAATGAAGACATCACAGTCTATCGTGTATTTGGCAGCAGTGCTAATATACAAGGTGCTTTTGTATCGACAACTCCTGCATTAAGTAAAATACAAGTAAAAATAGATTCAGCGTTATTACCTGAGTGGAAGAACACAAGGAAATTTGAGGCTGAAATATTAATACCTAAAGGAACTAAATTAGATATAGGAAAAGTAGCACCTCAGACTATAGGAACGACTGGAACTGTGTTAAATGGAGGTTCTGATCAGTTATTGATGTCGCAAAATTGGCCAAAAGAGTGGATTGTAAGTGAAGGAAGTGTTAAACCATAAAGTGAGAACTTGGAGGTGTTATGTCAAACGTAAATGAGCTAAAGAGTCAACTGGTTGTAACCATAGATGCATTGGAGTTGAAATTTAATTCAACTAGTGAGCCAGTGATTTTAGACTATTTAAAACGATATAAGGATGTACTTAACAGTATTATTCTTGGTGCGTCAAATTGTGAGATATATAAATCATCAAAAAAGCTATTGAACTGCTCTAGAGGATATCTTGAAACAGCTACTGATTATAATCAGGATTTTCTCTATAAAATGGCTAAAACTGAGCAAATAATTAAAAATTTAGATAATTAAAATTTTATATTTCTATGATTATATAGGAGCTTATGATAGGGCGTCATCCACGATAATTAGCTCTACTGGGCAGGCCGCCCGACCACCTTTACCGATGCCATTGGTCGCTGCAATACCTTCATCTATCAGGGGTTAGTACAACCCACCAAACACATACGGCCAGACGGTAGCTGGCTTGCCTTTGAATACGATAGCGAGCGCAACCTAAAATTTAAACATGACACCCATACTTTTGAACTTTCTTGCTCGGGTTCTAGGCTTGATTTATCAGGGATGAATCCGAGACCACCATTTTCCCTTGGCAAGGGGATTTGTAATCTTATCGCTGGATAACTAAGCTTTAAATTGCCAGCCCGCAAAAATATGCGTGACATCACATTAATTTCTCCTTTTTTCATTGAGTTAACAATAGATAATTATCTATATTTCAATATGGTGAATTAACTGTGAGTGGCCTCATGGGACATAATTTAGACATACAAAGCATTTATGTTTTGGTCAAAATGTATGAACTGCGCAACGTCAAGTTGGTCGCTGATGCGCTAGGAAAAACCTCCAGCGCCATCAGTAAGATTCTATCTAAGCTAAAACTCCATTTTGAAGACCCACTTTTCATTCAGGGTCGTCAAGGCTTTGAACCAACGTTATTTATGGATACTAATATCGCTCATTTTGAACATATTTTAACTACGTTCGATGCCATTCAACATAGCGAATTTTCCCCACAGACATTGAAGCAAGAAATTATTCTGTATGGCCATGCACTGTTTTGGGATAATTTTGGTGACAAGCTCTATTTAGAACTGCGCAACGATGCACCATTAGCCAAAATTTCGATGCGTCAGTGGAGTTTAGAGGCCCGTTCTAGGCTTGTCGAAGGTGAGGATGCCGTCTTATTGAATACCTATGATGAGACTTTACCCCAAGTTATCTTGCAAAAACCGATTTGTGAAATTGTACCTGTTTTTTATGTGCGGGACGATCACCCGGCAATCAATATAGATGATTTGCTTAACTATCCATTTGTCATTACGCGTAATCCTGGTTGGAATAATGACGTTCGTTACCCTATTCTTGAGCGCTTATCGGGGGTGGGGTATAAAATTACTCCAAGCGTTGAATTCGAAAGTACATCAGCAATTGAAAACATTGTCCGCCATTCTGATCACTTCTCATTTACCATGTCACGTTTAATCCCTGACGGGTGTCGTGGTATCCCATTACCTATTATCTCGGATGTAAAGATCAATTGCGTAATGAGTTACCATCGCGCAAAGCAAAATGACCCACAAAAAGATTGGTTATATCAAGCTTACAGCCGTGTACTAAACCACTTATACCCAAGTCACCTCAAGATGTAGGATTCAGTATGAACTTCGCATGCTTAATTCAAGGTAAATTAGCGCGGGAATGGCTATTTGTTGTCAAGCTGATTTGTCACTGAAGCAGGGGTATAGTTGCATTTACCTTACTTATATTTGTAAAGCAAATCACATCAATTTCCAAAATGGAAAGTCTGGGTTTCCTCTACATATGACACAAATCACAGTAACCTTATTCATGTCGAGAGGGGAATGCCTCTAAAACAAAGAAGAAGGTACATACTATGAAAAATGCACTAGTTATCGCTCTATCCATCTTTTCTGTTTCTGCTTTTGCCACAGGCTCTGCAGGTTCTAACAATGGTTTAAATGGTGATCTAATCCAGCAGGCTAATGCAGCTGGATTTACAATGGAACAAGCCACTCAAGGCGTTGCAACCGGACATATTTCAACTGGCGTTAGTGTTGTTAAAACGGCTGAAATGGATGAGAAAGTTAAGTGATTCCTTACTTCTTTACGCTCAAGGATGAGCGGTATACCTCACTGTTATAACCCCCCAGAAAAAGAGTGGCCAACCGTTGTTGACCACTGCTCGATGCTAATCACATATCATCATATTCAGTGATCGCTGAGCCTTCGATGACATAACCTGCTTCTGCCAACTCATGGCTGATAGTTTCAGTTTTCAATTTGCCGATGACGTAAATCACATCCCATAATTTCTGTATTGGGGCACCTTTGGGGTACTTCACGTAAATGATTTGGTTAGCCGGCGGTGGCGGGACATGAATACACGCTCCAAAGTACGGTACCAGTAAAAACTCAGTCACGGTTTTATCATCACCTTCTAGCGGGATCACAAAGCCTGGAATTTTGACGCTACTGCCGTTCAGTTCAGGCCTTACGTTTCCGACTTTAGATTGCTCTACATTTGCGCCGGAGTGATCAATGGTTGGCATGCCGTTGGGATCGAATTGATTTCGTTCATTCTCTGGTACTAAATCAATCCAATCCAGCGTGAGCAAATCCTCAGATGCATTGGTTAAATTTGGCATTGCAGCCGTTAATGTAAATAGCAGTGATAACATTATTTTTTTCATATCAGTCCCTAAATCCGAATTGTCATGCCGTCGTTAAGTGACTTTTTATAAGCACTCAGCGCAGGAATAAAGCCAATAATGATGCCGGCGAGTTGTACTAAGCCGAGTAGCATCCATTCGTATGAGGTTATGCCAGTCAACGCGATATTGATGCCATAGTGGTGTTGAATAATCGGGTGGGCGACATTGAGCAGTAAGAACAGCCCAGCGACACCAGTGACGATACCCGCCAGTGTTAATGCGCTGGCTTCACTGATCAGTAAAGCAAAGACATGTATTGGTCTCGCTCCCATTGCTCTGAGGATCGCCATTTCACGGCGTCTTTCTTGTAAACTGGTGAGTAAGCTACTGAGCATACCGAGCAGCCCTGCAATCACGACGAATACTGATACCGCCATCAACGCTTGCTCGGCTACAGCCATCATTCCCCATAACTCATGCAATGCAACACCGGGCAAGATGGCACTCAGTGGCTCTTGAGGGTAGGTGTTGATTTGGCGTTGTAAGGTAAAGGTTTGAATTTTAGATTTAAGCCCCAGCATCATGGCGGTGATCTGCTTAGGCTGGAAGTGGTGCTGGTCTAGCTGTTGTGCAGAAGGTGTATTACCAAGGTGTGCACCAGACTCCCAGCCGACATGAATGGCTTCAATTGCCTCTAGTGAGACATGCACGGTCTTGTCGACAGGTGTTCCCGTTGGCGCCAGTATACCGACGACTTTGAACGGCAGTTTATCATGACGACTAAAGCCGACATCGCTAATGCCATGAGCAATAATGATTTCGCTGCCGATATGGTAATCAAGCGATTGTGCCACATCAGCGCCAATTACGGCTTCAAATAAGCCATTAAATGCCTGACCTTGTAAGAAAGTAAGTGGTTGCTTACGGCCGTATTTGAAATGTGCAAAGTAGCTGTGATTTGTCCCCATAACGCGAAAACCTTTGTGCGAATCTCCAAGTGATATAGGGATCGCCCAATCGACAGCTCTGTGTTGGCTAAATGCCTGATAGCTTTTCCAGTCAATATTATTGGTTGCGTTACCAATCCGAAAGACGGAATACAGCAGTAAATTGACCTGACCCGATCGGCCTCCCACAATTAGATCTGTGCCTGAAATTGTATTGGCGAAGCTACTTTTGGCTTGGGTTCGAATTCGCTCGACACCCATCAAGAGAATAACGGAGATCGCAACGGTAAGAATGGTCAGCATGGCCGTGGCTTTACGGTTCATGACGCTTTTCCAAGCGAGGCTCGCGATGGCTTTCATGACATCACTCCTGCTTGATTTAATTGCTGTAAGTCGATAGTGCGATCAAACAGTGGTTCTAATGTTGGATCATGACTGACAAAAATGAGGGTGGATTGGGCCAAGTTGGCTTGCTCCATGAGTAATTCGATAAAAGCACTGCGGTTATCATGATCCAGCGAGGAGGTTGGCTCATCGGCGATGATCAATTTTGGGGCGCCAATGAGTGCTCTTGCGGCCGCGACACGTTGCTGTTGACCAATACTGAGTTCAACAACCGCTTTATCAAGTTGTTCTTTAGGAAGATGTAAGCGTTGCAGCAGCTGTTTCGCCATCTCTGTCGCTGATGTGCTCAGTTGCTGTTTTCGTTGTTTGGAAAACTGGCACGGCAAGGTGACGTTATCGATAACATTCAAATAAGGCAGCAAGTTAAACTGTTGGAATATATAGCCGATGTTGTCGGCACGAAAAGTATCTCTCTGACTGGCTTTCAGCTGGCTGATATCAATGCCAAGGATCTCAATTGAGCCGTGTTGTACTTGGTTGATCCCCGTTAACAGGCCAAGTAGGGTCGATTTTCCACAGCCGCTTGGGCCTTTAATAAAGACATGCTCTCCTTGATTGATGATCAGCTCCGGTATGTCTAAAACGGGGTGCTGAGTTTTAGGCCATGCGAAAATTAGTTTCTGTAGCTTGACGACGGGCGGTATTAAATTAGTGGTTGTATGACTCATGTTACTTTCCAATTCATTGAATATTGGGCAAGTTGGACTTGCCCAATAGACTTATTACGTTTCTATAACGCGATAATCGCTTTGCGAACAGAAAGCTCGGTAGCCGTTTGAGCGTTGTCAGTCAGCAGGTTAACGCTAATCGTGTTGGTATTAGGAAAGTGGCTGAACCACTGAGTTTCGATGTTTTTCAGTTTAGCCAGATCATCACAGTGATAATGGTATTCAATGGTAAAGGTGCCGTGGCTATCATTATCATGATGGTCTTCATGGTCTTCATGGTCTTCATGGTCTTCATGGTCTTCATGTTTTGCATGATGGTCGTGATGATCTTTATGCGCATCAGTCTCATCATGTTTTGCGTGATGGTCGTGGTTATCTCCGTGCGTGTCACGGTCTAAAGACTGCGTCACCTGCGCCGCTTCAAGTGTACATTGTGCTGCATGGCTTAAGGTAAATATGGCATTAGCCTGACTGAGTGTTTCAGTCGCTGTATTTATTTGTTGTTGTTGCTGGTTGTTTTGGGGAGCATGTTCAAACCCGACCACATCAGCACCGGGGGCGGTGATTTCGATCAGTAAATCATGGCCATCTTGGGCAATATTAAACTCAACCTGGCCGTGAACATGTGCATCATGCTGGCGAAAGTGCTCTTCAGCAAAAGAGGTGGTGCTGTACAGCGATGTGCTTGCAATGAACCCAACCGCAAGGGCTAGGTGAGATTTGGTTGTCATTAATCCAATCCTTAAAAATCATAAATGAAAATAGAAATATAGAGATGATTAAAGAGAGGGCGGAGAGCGAGCGTGATAAGCAAAATGCTGTGTTTTGGCTTTTTCAGTGGAAAATGTGACGACAAAGTCTTCGGATTGCGGTGTGAGGTTGAGTAGCGGCACAACCTGAGACAAGCCATTTTGCGCTGCAGAGAATAGCTCACATTGATGATGTAGATGGTGGCTGGGTGTTACATCAAGTTGGTGGCTAACAACGGCGAAATTTAACCAAATAGCGAGAAAGATCGCATAAATCGCAATATATCGAGAGGTTATATTGTGAGTTCTAAAACCTGACACCGCAAAACACCTATCAATCCATGACAATTGTTATAATATAACAATACTCAGTGGTAGTGTCAGTATTTATCAAAATAAAACCGCCAGCACGGTGCTGACGGCTTTTATCTAGTGTTTAATAAATGAATCGTAGACAATTATGTCTATTGGCCAACGAAGAGAAAGGACAAAAACTTTCTCTTCGTTGGCCATTAATCCGCTATTATTTGCTTTCGTGCTAAACCTCCAATCCTAGATTGCAAAATTATCACGAGTCGGATCTCGCGAGCTCTGCTAGAGTGAGACTGTGATACGGTGCACACTTTTTCAACGTTTGAGCTTAGTGTTTCCACCATGTGAAAAATAATGACTTATCAGTTGCAGGAATATACCGTGACTACCTAGCCTTACCCGCACACCACAGAATGATATGACGCCTTCGTACGTAACGGTGTCGGTGGTGCTTGCTCTCTCTCATTACTTATCAAATCCTAACTATTCAAGGTGCTTATCCATGGCGCATTTTACCGTCGTTGGCTTGGGGCGTTTTGGTGTCGCTGCCAGCCTAGAGTTAATTCATCTCGGCCATACCGTAACCGGTGTTGATTGCGATCCGAAAATAGCTGAAAAATATACGGAAGATTTCACTGAAATGGTGATTTGTGATGCCACTGATGAGTGCGCATTGCGCGAATTGGGGCTGGTTAACAGTGAAGCGGTATTGATTGCTATCGGTGAAGATATGCAGGCCAGCCTGTTGTGTACGCTGGCACTTAAAAACTTGGGGATCAATGAGCTTTGGGTCAAAGCCAGCACCAAGGCTCACCATACCATTTTATCTCGGTTAGGCGTATCACGCATCGTCCATCCGGAAGAAGAAATGGGGGTTCGAGTGGCTCAGTCGCTTAATTATCCGATGGTCAATAATTATCTCTCTATCGGACATGGATTACATGTGGTCGAGATCCCAATTAAAGCGTGTTTGAATGATGCACCGCTCTCTCAATTACTGGGGGATGCCAGCGGTACCATTGATGCGCTGCTGGTTAAGCGCGATCAGGAAACCTTCAGTCAGCTTACGGGTGATTTTGTTCTGCAGACCAATGATATTTTGCTGCTATGCGGCACCCGAGCTGATTTGAAGTATCTCGCGCCAAGGTTGGTGTAACATGGTTCTGTGGCACCCATCGGTCTCGCCATTAGAGCGTAAGACCAACGCTGCCAAAAAGATCACTGCGGCGCCGCCGCTGATCTTGGCGGGCAGCTTCCTTATGCTGATCATACTTGGCACTGGTTTGCTTAAACTTCCTTTTGCCACCGCCACTCCGTTTAGTTGGTCGCAAAGTCTGTTTACTGCTACGTCAGCGGTGACGGTGACGGGTCTGTCAGTGGTGGATACCGGTACGGTGTTTACAACCTTCGGCCAGGCCGTGATCGCGCTGTTGATCCAGTGTGGCGGCTTGGGTTTAATGACATTTGCTATCGTTACTCTGATCTCCTTGGGGGGAAAAATTGGCTTTCTTGAGCGCACTGTCGCGAAAGAAGCGTTTAACCAAACTGATACCTCGACGTTAGCCTCTACGGCTAAAAATGTGCTGGCCTATGCATTGTTTGTTGAGAGCATCGGGATGGCGATCCTCGCGGTGTACTGGGCGCCGGAACTGGGGTGGAAAACCAGCTTGTTTCACGGTTTTTTCTATACTATCAGTGCGTTTAACAACGCCGGTTTTGCCCTTAGTGCGAATAACTTGATCCCTTATGTGGAAGATCCTGTGGTCAACCTGACCATTACCGGGCTGTTCATTGTTGGCGGGCTTGGGTTCTCGGTTTGGATTGACCTGCACCGCAATCGCTGCTGGTCGCGACTGACTCCTTATAGCAAGATGATGATCACTGGCACCATTTTGCTTAACCTGTTTGCGGTTATTGCCATCTACTTGATTGAATATAATAACCCCCACACCCTTGCTCACTTATCCGAGCATGGTAAATGGTTGGCGGCTTGGTTTCAGGCGGTCACGCCTCGTACCGCAGGTTTCAATACGTTACCGATGGATCAACTTGAAGATTCAACCACTGCACTGATCATGACTTTGATGTTCATCGGTGGTGGCTCACTGAGTACAGCCAGTGGGATCAAAGTGGTGACCTTTATGGTGATGATCTTAGCCACCTACGGTTACCTTCGCCGTGATGACGCTATTTTTGTATTCAAGCGAGAAATTCCCCGCGAGACAGTGAGCAAGGCACTTGCTTTAACCATGATCTCGGTGGTGGTGAGCTGGTTGGCTATTTTCGGCCTATTGCTGTCCGAACATGCACCTATGCTCGATATTATGTTTGAGGCACTTTCTGCATTGGGTACGGTGGGGTTATCGCGTGGCTTGACGCCGAATCTGACACCAGTTGGGGAGTTTATTATTATCGTACTGATGTTTATCGGTCGGGTGGGTCCATTGACTCTGGCTTATTTCCTCGCCAGTCCGAGGGCGCGAAAATTGCGCTATCCGGAAACCAAATTAGCCATTGGTTAAGCCGTTCTAAATACATCAAATCGCCAGCAATATGCTGGCGATTTTTTTACGAGTGCTGTGTGTCTCATCAGGCCGGCTGTAACGCCAGATCTTTTTGACGTTGAATACGTTTCACGAGAATAGACGAGCAGACGAAACCGCAGAGGCTGAATACAATCATGGTCGTGAAGACATAGTTGTAACCCGTGATCCCATCAAAGGTATCCAGTAACCAGCCATAAAGGGTATAGCCAAACATGGCTGGCATGTAACCGATGATGCAGCCGAATGCCATGGCTGATCCCGCGTATTTACGTGGCGTACCAATTTCATCCATTGGCGCAAAGAAGATCGCACGCTGAGAGAAAATGATGGCACCAAAACCGAGCGTTGCCGCCATGCCGAGATAGACATTCATTGAGGCATGAGGTAGCTGAATGAATATAAACATTGCGACAGCAGACAGCAGGAAGGTCCATTTTAGGTATACTGTCGGTGATTTCGCGACTTTATCCGCCAGAAATCCACCGACTGGGCCACCAACCATCTTTAATGCATATTGATTAATAATACCATAGGCTCCAATGAGCGCGACGGGTAGGGCATAAATGTCTTTTAAGAACGGGATAAAATATGTCAGGCCGCAATAGGCGGAATAAACAAAGAAGATCCCCAGCGATGCCAACCAAATATTCGGGCATGTCAGTACGTGCTTAATGCCTTTAAGTACTTGAAGGTTGGTATTTTCTGTTGGTTTAGTCACGACTTTGTCGTCATTGTCGACGATAAAGTAGGTAACAATCCCTACGGCGATCGTAATAAGCGTATAGTAAATTAAGCCCGCTTGCATGCCTGCTTTACCTTCACCAAACTGGACAAATACAAACAGTGCGCCAGAGGCGATGATCACGTCAACCCCCCCACGTCCGGCTTCTAGAAAGCCAAATAAACGGCCTTGCTCTTCTTGAGTACCCAGCAGTCTGACCGCTTTCAGTAATACAGGCCAGTACAGTACATCAGCAAAAAAGGCCATTGCCGCAAAGCAGATAAGGTAGCCAGTAAAAGGTGGCAAGGTACTGAGGTATAACCCACACAGGCCTACTCCGATCAGGCCGACAGGCAGTAGGATTTTCTTGGAAAAGCGGTCAGCAATATACAGTGATAAAAATAACCCTGTTGTTTGAACGATAGTATATACCGTGAAACTTAAACCGATTTGGGTATTAGTGAGGCCCCAGTCTTCTTGCATTGGGACATAAAATACATCTTTCATACTAGATAGTTTGAAGATGGTGCCGCCGCCGAGAATTAAAAAGCAGAGCCTGATCCATTTATTCATCAGCATTTTTTATTGTCCTTTCTCACGACCACCGCTTCAATTTCAATTAAGACATCTTTCGGTAAACGCGCGACCTCGACGCATGAACGGGCCGGGAATGTGCCATCAGTAAAATAGCTGGCATAGAGGGTGTTGAAAGCCATGAAATTCTCTAAGTCACTAATAAAGCAGGTTGTTTTAACAATGTCAGACATGGTGAGATCAGCTGCAGTGACAATGGCTTGTAGATTATCCATCGCTTGTTTGGTTTGCTCTTCAATAGTCAGACCGACAACCGAACCGTCTGCTACACTGAATGGGCAACAGCCTGATATATAAAGTGTATTACCCGTATCGATAGCTTGAGAGTAAGGACCAATTGCCTGAGGGGCATTATTTGTTTTTATTATCATGTTAATTTCCAAAAAAGTAATGACGAGTTGGGTTTAATTAGCAATAACATTGCTAATTAAAAAATAGGTATTTATGGCACTGTATCGTTAACTAAAATAAAAAGTCGACGTGTATTATTTAGCTTATCGTTCTTTTCTTCAGGCAAAAGGGGGCCAGCCCTTTATTTTACAGGGATAGAAAATACGCCGACTTTTTATGGAAAGTTAAGCGGTTGGTTGCGCGATCTCAGCACATAGCTTGCGAATATGCGCAATTTGTTCCAATGCATGTTGCTGTTCCAATGCGAGTCGCTCTTCTAGGTAGTCCGCATCGGGCAGTGGAGTAAAGCTGGCCTCGCGCCATGGGATCCAAGGGTTATCGCCTTCATCATCAAAGCGGAATGCTGGGGCGAAGTAATCGACCTCTTCTTCCAGACCAAATGCGATCACTTGCGGTTGCTCTTTACCTAATGCGAGTAACGTCATCAGCATCTCTTTGAGCGGTAAGTCCCCGTGGCTGGTACGGCAGGCTTCATGGGCCCAGCCTTTACCTTCTTTGATCACTTTTGCATCTTTAATATGAACTTGCGTGATGTGAGGTGCCATCACATCCAGTGCTGCTAGCGGCAGCTCGTTCGCATTGATCATATTGGCAAAATCAAACAAGATTGACAGGTTCTTCATGCCACTGTTTTCAACTAGGGTCACTAACTCGTGGCCTTTCAGATCTTCGTGCTGCTCGATAGTAAAGCTCAGGCCGCAAGCATCAAATTCACGTAAATATTCAAGATCTTTCGTGATTTTCTGCAGTACGTCCTGAAGGTGCCCTTCATAGCGCGGGTAAAAACGCACTGAGCTGGCGCCAGTTGCCTGTGCAATACGGATGGCTTCATCTAGCGTCGCTTTGTCCGATGCACTGGTTTCAATATGCACATCTAGCCCATAGGCTTGGGCTTTTGTTTTGAACTGGCTCAGAGCATCAGCGTCAAGGTGGCGCAGTGACTGTGACTCCCCATCCTCAACATGGATTTTCACCCCGCACAGCTGCTGTTGCTGGGCGATATCGAGCAAATCATTTGGCAATAAGCGCTCGTAACGCATATTCAGGTGATAGGCGTAAGCGTGCAGATATAATGGGATCAGACGCGCGCGTTCAGCCAGCAAAGCAGACACATCGGTTTTCATACATTTCCTTATAAATCATTAATTACTAATTCAACGGATTCAAATCGCCAGTATTCTAAGTCAACATGAACCACTTGTTTGTCTCGCGTAGCGCGATGCTTTTCAATCAAAATGCCAAATGAGTTCGGGGCAACGCCCAGCTCTTTACAGGCATGAAGTGGCATATTGACTGGCTTGAATGCCAGCTTTTTAATTGTTAAGTCTTGTCCGTACTTCTCTTTCCATACGGTTGCAAATGACTGATTTTTTAGATTTTTAATGTAATCTGGCGCAATTTCAGTATTGATATAAGACTCATGGTAAAACACTTTGTGTTTATCAAGGCCACACCATCCTGTCACTTTGTATGTATTTGGGCTCAGAGGAAAAACCGCAGATACTTCAGGTGGTAATGACGTGGCCAGATTTTGCTGTAAGTACCCCCAAGACGGTTCGCGCCCTTGTGCCCGTGCTTCTTCATTGAAGCTAGAGCGGCATTTGGGGTTGTATATAAACTTGCTCGGGGTGATAAACCAACCACTGCGATTTTTTCTAAAAATACGTGATTCAACTTCTAGCTCGATCAACACCTGACGCAATGTCATACGCTTAGTATCTAGCAACTCACAGAGTTCTCGCTCAGACGGTAATTTTGCTCCGGCAGGCAAGTTGCTCTGTACTAACCAGGCGTCAAAACTGTCACGCACCACACTTACATTGTTCACTGTTTTCATTTTTCATCTCATCTGGTTTAAACCAGTTGTTAAATTGGAGAATAATCCTGCTAAAAAAAAGCTCAATACTTTTCGATAAATCAATCATTAAATTGTGGGTGATGTCGCAATCCGTGCATCATAATGTGATGTGAATCACGCGGACGCAAATGTGTCGTCTCAAAATTTATTGTTAATTCGCTATGGTATGGAACTGATAATTCATGGGATCTGGCATCGCGTATCATACACTTACTGCTATTGAGCAAGTGCATAGATTTGGTGTTATTCGGTTAAAACGAAAAGGGGGGTGAGGGTTGCGGGTGTCGATTTGTTAATCATATTTACATTGTAAATCGTATTCGATGCTAACTCACTCCATCATGAACCGGTGCCGATAACCGAGGGTGAAAGCGACATCGGTGCTATTGTCCATATTGAACACATTTTCGATCAGCGATAATTCAATGGCCCCTTGGCCGGTGTGGTAACGGTAGCCGATTAGAAATTCTACTGAGGGTTCACTGAGCTCAGAAATAGCATCATTTGCGCCTTCATAGAGGTGAAATTCGGTGAGTAGCCGATGTGTATCTGAGAGTTGGTATTGGTAACTGATACCCGTCGCTAAGGCGAAATGGTTGTATTTTACGTCAGCTAATACTTCATCATCGTGGCGATAGGATACCCCGAGCAGGGTGTAGATGTGATGTTTACCGCTGCGGTAACTGTAATTGAGTTGCATCGCCTGTTCAAACTGGCTGGTTTTGAACGGGCCATTGCCGACGTAGTTGTAATACAGGCTACCACCGAGGGACAAACCGTGATGGGTATCTTCCATGAGTTGGTAGCTACTGTAGAAGGAAAATACATTGCCGAGGGTATCGCCATCGAACCCGTGGATCTCGACGCCGTATTGTGGCACCGAGATATCAAATGAGTGTTTGTCGACGTCAGCTCGACCGTTGTGATCAATCCCAAAGGTTTTATGAAAGGCTCGAGTCAGGGTATCTAGGTGGTTGTTGGCGGCAAAGCGCCAGGTGAAATCCATCTCAATGATCCATAACGGTGTCAGCTGCCAGTTGCCACCAATCGAAAGCGCATTTTGGTAATAGTCGAGATTATACTCGTAGGTATGTGCCCATACGCTGGCAATTGTCGCACTGGTGTAGAACTCTGCCATCCCAGTTTGGTTGCTGAACCCGGATTTGAGTTGTGGTGCCAGACTGTTGGATTGCAGTGGTGACTGTGCATACACATTGAGTGGGCCATAGTCGTTGCTATGATGTCCGACACTGGCCTGAGAGGCGGTGGCCGATATAGAGAGACTACTGATGGTCAATCCAGCCAACAGGATCGGCCTAATTCGGTATGGGGTCATAAGCAAGCCCGGTTGCGATCACCCTATTTATAATAGCTGGCAGGTGATCGCAGACTGGCTTAAATGTGATAATGGTGGGTTAAAGAATGATATGTGGCAGATACCGTGACAAATCTTGTGTCACCCGTGAACTGTCTTCGCGAATGGCGATCCCTGCGGCTTTATCATTGACCAGCCAGCTGCCAATCAAGGTGTAAGAATGGTTGAATTTAGGTAGGGGGTGATAAGCCTGATAGATCACCCCTTCATCACCGTAAGGGCCATCAATGCGTAGGGTTTGGCGGCCATTTTCAACAATCGTGATATTGGCCCCTTCACGGGCAAATATTGGCTTGATCACGTAATCACGCAGTTCACTTAAGCCTCGATCATCCGGGAAGTAGGCCGGTAATAAGTTCGGATGGCCTTTGAATTTATCCCACAGTAAGGGTAGTAACGCCTTGTTGCTGAGTACCGATTTCCACATTGGCTCCAGCCAGTTAATCTGGGTGGTTGGCAACTGTTTGGCATATTGCTCGCGGAACATAAATTCCCACGGGTAGAGCTTGAACATCCAGCGGATCGGACGGTCTTTTAAATCGGTAAATTCGTGTTTGCCGTTTAGGCCGATGTCTTCAATAAAGACGAAGTTGGTGGCAAGACCCGCTTCTTTGGCACAGTCTTCAAGGTATTGCACCGTACCTCTGTCTTCCTCGGTATCTTTGCAGCAAGAAAAATGCAGCGTCTGGCCTGGTTGGTTGTGCGCGATTTCTTGAAAACGCGCCATCAATAATTCTTGTAATAGATTGAACTGATCGGCATCTCGGCGGATCTGGCCACTTTTTACCATGTCTTCCAGCCATAACCATTGCCAGAATGCAGTTTCATATAGCGAGGTTGGTGTATCGGCATTATTTTCATACAGTTTGGCGTGGCTTTTGCCATCGTAGGCAAAGTCGAGGCGCGAATAGAGTGACGGCTCGCGGCTGCGCCAAGAATCAAGAACTGATTGCCACATGGATTCGGGGATCTGAAATCGCCGTAGCCAGTATTCATCGGCGACAACGGTATCAACCATCTCTAGACACATCTGATGGATTTCTTCGGTAGGATCTTCCAAATCACGTTCAATTTGTTTCAGAGTAAACTGGTAATAGCCAGTTTCATCCCAATAGGGATCTTCGTACATACTGTGAAAGCCAAACCCAAACTCTTTGGCCAGCTCGCGCCAGTGAGGGCGTTCCTGACAGTTGATCCGTAACATACTGCATCCTTGCTAAGAGACTGTATAAAAGGGAAAGTGTAATGAAATCAGTTAATCGTAATCAAAATGCCTCATTTAAGCGAATATTTTACAGACTTGCCAGAAGGGAGACAGTAAAGGACGAGGGATTTTGGATCTGGCGCACTGCTTATACTCAATATTGCTCTTAGTGATGACGAAGACAGTGCTTGATCTCAGAATAACTTGATTATGAAAGGAAAGAAAAAAGGTCTCTTGAATACGTTGGTTAGTGGTGGCTGGAAAGAGACCTTTGTACCAAGTGGACGCTAGGAGGCGTGGTCTGAGTACCAACATCCCGAAGGAATGCAAGGGAATAGTAGCTGGCTCAGTTAGAGTATTAAATCTAATTTAAGATCCTCCAGCGATAGTGTGACCGCTGGAGGTTTGTAGAGGTGTCTGGTGGTACTTAAACGTCTTAATTGGCCGCTTTCGGTGTCAATGACGGCGTGCTATTTGCGTCATCGTTCAGGTATTTGATCCCTTTACCCGTCATTGCCCAGACCATGGCAAATATGATCCCAGTGTAGCACTGAACCGCCCACGGTAAATAATCGAGTGTTGCGACCCCCAGGGTGGATGCCATGAAAATACCCGCGCTGGTCCAAGGTACAAGTGGCTCAATAATGGTACCGGCATCTTCCGTTGAACGGGAAAGGTTTACCGGGTCGAGATTCAGTTTTCGGTATAAGTCACGGAATAGCTCCGATGGGATCAATAGCGCCAGTTTACCGTCGCAAGTTGTGCTTACAACAATGATAGTGGTCGCAAGGGTTGCACCAATCAGACTAGTGACCGAGCGAATTCCTTTTGCCATCGCTTGTACCACAATGGTCAGGCCGCCTGTGACTGACATTGCCCCCGCAAATGAGAAGGCACAAAATACCAGCAAGATCACGCCCATCATCGAGCTAAGTCCGCCACGATTAACCAGCTTTGCCACATCCGGGATCACTGCACTCGCATCAATACCTGCATCGGCATACATCGCCACATTAAAGCCATTCAAAAATGCACCGGTAGCCGTGGTTAGTTCAAAGCCCTGGAAAACAACGGCGTTGATCACTGCAATGAGACAGGCACCTAACATCAGCGGCACCGTCGGCAATTTTTTAATTGCACCACCGAGTACCAGCAGCGGTGGAAGTAGCAGGAATACGTTGAAGCTGTACAGTGCGTCAAGGTTCGCCAGAATCGCTACGATCTTGTCAGGTACACCACCGTCAGCAACGGCGGAGTGCCCCATAAAGAAGAACACCACACAAGAGAGGATAAAGCCTGGGATGGTGGTCCATAGCAGATGCTGGATATGGGAGTACAAATCGGTGCCAGCAACAACCGGTGCAAAGTTAGTGGTATCGGAAAGGGGGGAAATTTTATCGCCAAAATAAGCACCCGATACAACCGCACCCGCAACGGCGGCTAAGTTCGCATCCATACCGACTGCGACGCCCATTAATGCTACACCGACTGTGCCTGCGCTACCCCATGAGGTACCCGTACAGACACTGACGACACAGGTGACTAGAAACGCGGTGACCAGTAGGTACTCCGGGCTGATCATTTTCAAGCCGTAGTATACCAGCATGGGAATCGTACCGCCGGCCATCCAGCTGCCGATCAAGCCGCCGACGATGATTAAAATAAATAGAGCAGGTAGGGTGGTTTTTAGTTTATCGACAATGGCATCCTGAATGTCTTGCCAGCTATGGCCGAGGTACAGCGCGATCCCGGCAGAGATCGCCGCGGCCACGAGCATCAATACTTCGATAGATAAACCTAAAAAGGTAAATCCGACGGTTAATAATATTAACATTGAGGCCATAGGGGCGATGGCCAGAGCAATACCGGGTGATCTCACGCTCATGGTATTTCCTTATTATTATGGGTTGGAGATGAATTGAATTAAATTTACTGGCAGTGTGAATAATAAAATCAAGCAAACATCACAATACCAAAACAAAATAGTGTGTAAGTTACATTTTTGATTTTCGTCACGTTTGGAATATTATTAATGACGACCTTAAAAGATATATCAGAATTAACCGGATACTCTATGGCGACTGTATCAAGAGTTATTAATAATCAAGGCAGAGTGAGCCAGAAAACTAAACAATGTATTGAACAAGCGGCTGATACGTTAGGCTTTAAAACGAAAAATAACAAACGCTTAAAATTAAATAGTGGGACGCAGTCAATTGGTGTGGTCATCAATCGAATAAGCTCACCGTTTTATAGTTTGTTAGCACAGAGCGTTGAAGATGTGGGGCGTGAACATAACCGCCACCTGATGTTATGCTCTTCCGGGTATGAGGAAAAAGACGAGAGGGATGCGATTAATTTTCTGCTTTCCCATGGTTGCCGAAACATCGTGATTCACAGTAAAGCCCTGCCGGATAAGGTGTTGGCTGAGCTCTGCCACAAGCACGCCGGCATCACCATTATTGGCCGGAAAATCGAGTCAGTGATCGATCGTTGTGTGTGGTTATATTCGATGCCTGGCACTTATCAAGCCACCCAGCATTTGATTAATCAGGGGCATACCCGGATTGGTTTTATTAACCTTGCTTTTCAGTGTGATGATAAGTCATCCAGATTGGATGGATATCTAAATGCGATGAAAGACAATGGGTTATATGTTAATCACGAATGGATTCAAGATGCAGACTGGGTTGAAGCAGGGGGCCGAGCCGCTGCCAGACGGTTACTGTCATTGGGGCTGCCGATCACCGCATTGCTGGCTTTTAATGATGTGTATGCAGCCAGTGCGCTGCGGGAATTTCAGTCACGCGGGGTACGTGTGCCCGAGCAACTTTCCATCATCGGTTTTGATGATGTGATGGAGCAATGTTACTTCTCACCAGCCTTGACCACACTGAAATACCCGATTGCAAAAATGGCCCGTAAAGCCGCGTTATTGTCTCTCAATGATAACCGAGACAGTCACCCCAATGGCCACTGCTATTACCCGACATTAATCCATCGTGAATCGGTTACCGTTTGTCATGAACACATGAAAATTTGAATGATCAGTAAAAATAGAGTGAAAAATTGAAGGATGAAAAATAAGCAGTTTATTTCGGTAATAAATTTCTGGTAATAATGCAATTATGAAAAGTTGTAATGGGTTTATGATATTTTGCATTTGTGATTAAGCGCTGTGAGAAAATGGTGTAAATAATGTTTGATTTATTTTTCATCTGTTCTTTATGCCTGAGTTAATGAGTGGATAGAAAGAATAGCATTTTTGAGATGTTCGGCACAAATAACAAATAGTGGAATTTGGTATTAAAAAATCATAATTGATAGCGCAAGATAAAACAGTAAATATGTTAGTCAAGCAAGGTCACCACTAACTACTGGAATAAAGGCTATGACTGAATTTTTTAAAAACATCAATAAAATTAAATTTGAAGGCACAGACACAACGAACCCATTAGCCTTCCGTCACTACGATGCTGACCGTATGATCCTAGGCAAGTCGATGAAAGATCACCTACGATTTGCGGCTTGTTACTGGCACAACTTCTGCTGGCCGGGTTCAGATGTGTTTGGGGCGGGTACATTTGATCGTCCATGGCACCACAGCGGTGACGCCATGGAAATGGCACGCATGAAAGCCGATGCTGCTTTCGACTTTTTCGCCAAGCTTGGCGTGCCTTACTACTGCTTCCACGATGTTGATGTTGCTCCAGAAGGCGCCTCACTGAAAGAATACGTCAATAATTTTGCTCAAATGGTCGATGTGCTTGAGCAAAAGCAAAATGAAACAGGGCTGAAGCTACTGTGGGGTACTGCAAATGCGTTCTCTCACCCGCGCTATATGTCAGGTGCCGGCACAAACCCGGATCCAAAAGTGTTTGCGTATGCCGCAACACAAATTTTCAACGCGATGGGGGCAACGCAGCGCCTTGGTGGTGAAAACTACGTATTGTGGGGTGGTCGTGAGGGGTATGAAACCCTACTGAATACCGATTTACGTCAAGAGCGCAACCAGTTAGGCCGCATGATGCAAATGGTGGTCGAGCATAAACATAAGATTGGTTTCCAGGGGTCAATCTTGATCGAACCTAAACCACAAGAACCAACCAAGCACCAATACGACTATGATACTGCGACAGTGTATGGCTTCTTGAAGCAGTTTGGTCTTGAGAACGAAATTAAAGTCAACATCGAAGCGAACCACGCTACGCTAGCCGGTCACAGCTTCCAGCATGAAGTTGCAACAGCAACGTCGCTTGGTCTGTTCGGATCAATTGATGCTAACCGCGGTGATCCGCAGCTGGGCTGGGATACTGATCAGTTCCCGAACAGCGTGGAAGAAAACACCCTGGTGATGTATGAAATCCTAAAAGCAGGCGGTTTCACGACAGGGGGGTTCAACTTCGACTCACGCGTTCGCCGTCCTTCAATTGCAGCTGAAGATCTGTTCCACGGTCACATCGGCGGCATGGACACCATGGCACTGTCACTAGAACGCGCCGCCGCCATGATCGAAAAAGACGTACTGTCGCAGAACATAGCGAAGCGTTACGCGGGCTGGAACGACGACCTGGGTAAGAAGATCCTTGCTGGTGATCACAGCCTGGAAACATTGGCGAAATTTGCTGTTGATAACGACATTGCACCAGTACAAGAATCTGGTCGCCAAGAGTACCTGGAAAATGTCGTGAATGGCTTCATTTACAAATAACGACAATTGATCGTCCGTTGAGGACGGCAGAAGAGGTAAGCCCAAGGCTCATTGAGGGATGAGACTTGGGCTTTTTTATTTGGTAAAAAATAGGAAAATCAAAAATCAGCTGACTGGATGCATATTATTGTTGGTATGTTAGTGAGCTAAATAACGTTTCTTCGTTATTTATTATCACAAAATAAAGTGGATGCAAGCTAATTTAAGCGAGGTCACAAATTGTACAATAAGTAAAAAAACATAACGGGATAAGAAAATAGATCAAATGATACTGTTCAAATGATGTTCTACATTAGGCTTGTAAATCACTAACACAAATATCAATACAATTATAAATACAGATGCTACCCAATGGACTCCCTCATTTTCTTGTGACATGAAAGGATAGAACAATGAAAAAAACAGTATCACTACTTTGTGCATTAGCTATCGGTCTTGCCGCTACCCCAGCCATTGCTAAAACAGTTAAAATTGGTATGGCCATTGATGACTTACGTTTAGAGCGTTGGCAAAAAGATCGTGATATATTTGTTGAGCGTGCAGAAGAACTCGGCGCGAAAGTATATGTACAGTCTGCAAATGGTAATGAACAAACGCAGATATCACAAGTTGAAAATATGATATCTCGTGGTGTTGATGTACTGGTCATTATTCCTTATAACGGTGAAGTTCTCAGTAATGTGATTTCAGAAGCTAAGCGTGATGGGATTAAAGTATTGGCCTATGATCGCCTGATCAATAATGCTGATATTGATTTCTATCTCTCGTTTGATAACGAAAAAGTGGGAGAAATGCAAGCCACCGCAATGCTAGAAGCTAAGCCTGCCGGCAATTACTTTTTGATGGGCGGTGCGCCGACCGACAATAACGCCAAACTCTTCCGTCAGGGGCAAATGAATGTGCTGCAGCCTAAGATTGAGGCCGGTGAAGTGAAAGTGGTCGGTGATCAGTGGGTAGACTCTTGGCTGGCTGAAAATGCGTTGAAAATCATGGAGAACGCCCTGACTGCCAATGATAATAAGATTGATGTCGTCGTCGCTTCAAATGATGCGACGGCGGGTGGGGCGATTCAGGCTCTTGCGGCTCAAGGATTGGCGGGTAAAGTGGCTATTTCCGGGCAAGATGCTGACTTAGCCGCAATTCGCCGAATCGTTGATGGTACCCAAACCATGACTGTGTACAAGCCGATCAGCGTGCTGGCGGCGCGTGCAGCAGATATTGCGGTTGACCTTGGTAAAGGAGAAGCCCCTGCATCCAATTCTGTGCTAAATAACGGCATCAAAGATGTACCGGCTTGGTTGTTAGACCCTATCACAGTGAATACCACGAATATTAAACAAACCTTGGTGGCAGATAAATTCCACTCTGAAAAAGATATCTACCGTTAATGGCTCCAGAAAGGAGAGCGATAGGGCTCTCCTTTTATTTCATGAATGTGTTTAGGAATGAAAAATGGTCCCATTATTAGAGATGAAAAATATCGTTAAATGCTTTGGACCGGTTAAAGCATTAGATGGTGTCAGCATTACCGTTAATAAAGGTGAGATCCTTTCCCTGTGTGGTGAGAATGGTTCGGGTAAATCAACCTTAATGAAGGTATTGTGCGGTATTTATCCCGATGGTGACTTTGAAGGTGAAATACTGTTTAAAGGCCAGCCGGTGAAAGCGAAAAACATCGCCGATACAGAAGCACTCGGTATTGCAATTATTCATCAGGAACTCACGCTGGTAAAAGAATTATCGGTATTAGAAAACTTATTTTTAGGCGCTGAAATAGCGCGTTACGGCGTTCTCGATTTTGACCGTATGCATGCGGAATCGGTCACGTTATTAAAAAAGGTAAAATTATCCGTTTCGCCTGAAACACGCGTCGGCGATTTAGGTGTGGGTCAACAGCAGCTCATTGAAATAGCGAAAGCCCTGTCGAAAAATGCCCAATTATTAGTGCTGGATGAACCGACTGCACCATTGACGGAATCAGAAACCGAGATCTTGTTAGATCTGGTGAATGAGCTGCGAGCACAAGGTGTCAGCTGTATTTATATTTCTCATAAACTCAATGAAGTAAAAGCCATTTCAGATCAGATCTGCGTGATCCGTGATGGCACCCATATAGGCACCCGGGCTGCGCAATCCATGACCACCGATGACATCATCACTATGATGGTCGGTCGGGAGATGAAGCAATTATTTCCCCGCGAAGATCACCCCATTGGTGAGGTGGTACTTGAAGCGAATAATATCTGCGCCTGGGACAAAGCCAACTCACATATCCTTAAGGTTGCCAATGCCAGCTTTGTGCTGCGAAAAGGCGAGATCCTCGGCGTTTCTGGTCTGGTCGGTGCGGGGCGTACGGAGCTGATGGAATGCCTGTATGGTTGCTACCAGGGCCGCCATTCCGGTGAGGTGTATTTGCATGGCCAGAAGCTGGAACTTCACAGCAGTCAGGATGCGTTAACCGCTGGGATAGCCATGGTACCAGAAGATCGGAAGCGTCACGGCATCGTACCTATCATGTCAGTGGGTGAGAACATCACTCTGGCAGGATTAGACTTATTTGCCCGCCGTGGTGTACTGAATGATGTCAAAGAATCCGCGGAGATCAGTCAATCAATTAAAGCGCTGACGGTAAAAACCCCCAATGCTGACATTGCCATTAAGAACCTCTCTGGCGGTAATCAACAAAAGGCGATCCTTGCTCGGTTTTTATTGGTCAGCCCCACGGTATTAATCTTGGATGAACCGACACGAGGCATTGATGTCGGGGCAAAATATGAAATCTATAAGCTGATTTTCACCCTTGTTAAACAAGGGATCAGCGTGATCATGGTGTCATCAGAATTACCAGAAGTACTGGGGATCAGTGATCGGGTACTTGTGATGCATGAAGGAAAAATTAAAGGTGATTTGATCAACGACAACTTGTCGCAAGAGCAGATCATGGACTGTGCGTTAACGGAAGGAGTGGCAGTGTAATGGAACACGTCAAACACGTAGCGACCGCTACCCATAAAAGTACCCTACGCGACTGGCTACAAGGCGCAAAATTGCAGCTAGTAGTGATGGCCGCTGCCATTGTCATTATCATGCTATTCTTCAGCATCATGACTGACTGGAGTTATTTATCCCCCCGTAATATTTCCAACTTGTTCCGTCAGACCTCTATCACCGGGATACTGGCCATCGGGATGGTGTTCGTCATTATCAGTGGTGAAATTGACTTGTCAGTTGGTTCCATGATGGGCTTACTTGGTGGTGTTGCGGCTATCTTTGATGTGTGGCTTGGGCTGCCGTTGCCGCTGACCATCGTACTGACGATTGTTGCTGGTTTCCTGCTCGGGCTGTGGAACGGCTGGTGGGTCGCTTACCGTAAAGTGCCGTCATTCATCGTGACCCTTGCGGGTATGTTGGCTTTCCGTGGCATTCTTATTGGGATCACGGACGGTACCACCGTTGCTCCAACGTCGCAGGCGATGGGGATCATTGGTCAAAGCTACTTGCCGAGTATGCTGGGGATGATCATCGGGATCGGTGGATTGTCACTGTATTTCGGCTGGCAGCAAAAACGCCGCGCCATGCGTCAGGAATACAAACTTCCTGTGCCAGCTACCAGCACATGTTTGATGAAATACGCCGGTATCGCTATTGCCGTACTCAGCATCATACTGATCCTCAATGATTATCGTGGCGTACCAACGCCGGTATTACTACTGGCGGTCTTTTTGATCCTCGGTACGTTCATCGCCAGCAAAACCCAGTTTGGTCGCCGGATCTACGCCATTGGTGGCAACATTGAAGCCAGTCGTTTGTCGGGCATTAATGTCGAGAAAACCAAGCTTGCAGTGTATGCCATGAACGGTTTCTTGGTCGCTATCGCCGCTCTGATCCTCAGTAGCCGCTTAGGCGCAGGATCACCGTCTGCGGGTAACATTGCGGAGCTGGATGCCATCGCCGCTTGTGTGATTGGTGGTACCAGCATGGCTGGTGGTGTTGGTACTGTGATAGGCGCCGTGATAGGTGCCTTCATTATGGCCTCGCTTGATAACGGCATGAGCATGATGGATGTCCCGACATTCTGGCAATATATTGTCAAAGGCGGCATTTTATTACTTGCCGTTTGGATGGACAGCGCCACCAAAGCCAAACGTTAATCACTGTTTAAATCGATAAATCGCCTATCAGCACGCCCTCTTATGTTTAAGAGGGCGTTTTACTTACCAGCAAGACGATCTTCACACATCCGCCTTAGTACCGCCGTAATATTCCTGCCATCTCTTAGCCTCTCGCCATCAATGCAATTACTCGACTTACTGAGTCTTTTCTCTAATCACATCTTTATTCGTTACATCGTTACAAATATTTATTTGTTGTCCGCCCTGTAGTTAAAAAACCCAGATGCAAGCCTGCACATCTCGCCATAGCATAACGCGACCATGATGATCGATTGACTCGACATTCTCACCATAACAGCATTAGCCGTATCGGATACGAAGGAAACTATGGGAAAGCCTGCCGCAAGAATCAGTGATCCTCACTCCTGCCCTAAAAAGACAGGGAAAATACCTCATGTGGGTGGTCCTATCGCCGCCGGATCTCCCAACGTGTTTATTGGCGGGCTACCCGCTGCCAGGGTTGGCGACATGATGGTGTGTGTTGGTCCACCGGACTCCATCGCACAGGGATCAGCATCGGTATTCATTAATGGAAAACCCGCCGCCCGAATGGGGGATAGCAGCTCTCATGGCGGCGTCATTATTGGCGGCTGCGGTACTGTTACCATTGGTGATGCCGGGATAGTGGTGCCGAGCGCTATAGCAAGTAACAGTGGGCAACAATTCAAGCAATCACAGCCATCAGGGCAGTACAAACAGTCAGATGATCAGGCATCCTCTGAACCCGCGATACTCGCAACCTCATCTGAAACAGTCGCGAACCAGCTACAGCAAATTGCAGACAGAGACATGGCCGCGATGGAAATTTGTCAGAAACGGCAAGATGGCAGCTGCTCTAAGCCAAATTGCGAGTGTATGTAACCATGAATAGCCAGAACATCCAATATGTGCTGCTTATTGATAGTCATCGGGTACCGGATGCGGCTTATCTCGCGGTTAAAAATGAGCATATTTGTGGCGCGTTGTATCAAAATACGCAATGGGAACCCCAGATGGATAACAGCCCAGTGTGGCTGATGGTGAAGCCTGAAGATGAAGTATGGCAATTGTGGCAAACCGATTCGCTGTGGGCGAGTAGCGGGGTGATATTCGAATATGATGCAACCATATCACAAGAAGAAATCATCATTTCGCTTCAGCGCCATATCACCGTATACAGTGAAGATGGAAGGTTGTTTGTACTTCGTTTTTATTCACCCTATACGCTGACTAAAATTTTAAAAAATCTTCAGGGACATTTAATTACTGCCCTGTTAGGTAAGGCTTGTGCAGTATCTATTTCTGCATGTCTATTTTCATTGTATGGGTATACTAAAATTAATAACCCAAAAATAATATCAGAAGACAGCCAGTTTGAATTACCGAATGAATTTATAAAGGAATTGTATCAATGACCCATACTTATGTGGTTAGGCAAGGGGATACACTCTCTGAACTAGCAGTTAAATTTGGCACTAAGCTTAGTGTATTATACCAGCTCAATGCACATCAAATTAAAAATATTGATCTAATTTATGATGGTAAAACAATAAATATCCCTGATACTCCTGATGTGACATCAAAAGTCAGGGATGAATCGCCGACGCTACCAAATTCAGAATTAGTACAATTAGAATGTAAAGTACCTAAATTTGTTGACTCATTATATATACCTGAACACCCTAAAGACTTTAAACAAAAGGTATTAATGCTCACACAGGAAGCATTAGACAGTGTAAAGAAAGGCAGTGAGATCTGCCAAAAAGCAGTTAGTGGCGGTACGAAAGAGGAGATAATCAGTGGCTTAAATAAGCTTGGTGTGATGGATCAATTTGATTCATTAGCACATGAAGAATTTCTTAAAATGAAAAGTACAGATGATGCAAAATATTATAGAGAGGCCCTGCTCATAAGAAAGTCGTTATTGGTTAATACCAACCCGTTTAGTTTTCCAAAAGATGATGAAAATATTGGTCTAATAGGCGTCGGAAGACGTATTGATAAGATAGAAACTGATTTTGAGAGGAAAAAGACAGGGATACAGGGAAAAGAGTATATTGAGAGGAAACTCTATCATGGTGTGATAAAAATATCATATCAGGAGGAATTAAAGAATTATGAAAATTATAGGCGAGAGGAATTTCAAGCTTTAAAAGAAGATCTTATTAGTGAGTTAGATGAGGTTGTTGAGGAATTTGAAGAGAAAGCAATCAACATTGCTAAAACAATAAAACCAAGAGAAAATGGAAAGCAATTTGCATTCACCGATCAGGGGTATTATTCATCTGATAGGGATGTTGCTATATATGGCGATCTTGAAAATTTAGCTGAAGAACGTATAAGTCTTAATATTTCTGATTATTTGGATTCACAACAGATTACAACAGGAAGTGTCATATATGATCTTAAAAAAGGATATGAAATATATAAGCATTGGCAAGATAAAGCACACCCAATCATCCTTAATGCATTAAGTATAAATTATAAATCAATATATCATCTTTTAAATATAAATAATATACAGAATGCATCACTCTTTTGTGAAATATACAGTCTTAATAATCGGTGTGTTGTAGTAAAAGAGCAGTGCCTGACAGAAAATCAATTGTTTAATGGATGGGAGAGAGTTTATCAGATTGTTGATATGATAGATAATTTATCACCAGGAATAGATGAACTCAAAGGTGTAATAGAATTGCTAGTTAAGGATGTGAGTTTTACATCTGAAATTGGCTATTATCCTGCTTATGTTTTGGACCTTGTTTTAATTAAAGAAGTAACTGTAAGAATTAATGATTTTTCAAAACTTATTGGTACAAATAAATCATATAGTAAATACGTTAGATTATTGCTCGAATCTTCACTTGAGCTAAAGCGACGTTGTGAATTGTTAAAAGACATTGCTGATGGAAATAAAAACACACCACTTACCTATTATCGAAAGCTAGATTATGAATTTTCTGGTGAGATTATTACTACTGAGGCGATGGATAACTCACTTATTTGGCATGAGTCAAGTTGGAAACCTGCTAATTTAGAGGGGCAAATATATGGTGCTAGCGATCTAAACACATTGAAAATTGTAGAATGTGCATTAGCTTCAGATCCTACGAAACGATTATATATTCTTTCCAGTCACCCAGTATTAGCCGATGAAAATAATAGCTGTGTAAAATCCATTACGCTTGAAATTCCTAGCGGTGGCACTGGAAGTGGAGCAGGAAAACCGAAGTTTAAAGTTGAATCGGAAGCAAAAATAGGAAGTATTGAGTTTAAAGGTCAATCACATGAATTTATCGACGACATACCGAAAGATAAATTTTTTCCTTGGCACGGTTATGTATTGGAAGATGAAATATTTGGTATTCCTGTTAAAACAGAAGTTACCGGAGGAGCTCAATTTTCTCGTTTTGTATATAGTGCTGAATTATTAAATGGTCATCATGAGATGTTGACGCAGGATAATTTTAAACTTAATGCTGAAGCAAAAGCAGGCTTTGATTTGGCTCGCGGTTCAACAGGGGTGAAAAAAACAGCTTCTTTTCCAATTGATATTCCATATCGATATAGAGCGAGCAAAGATTCAGAACTAATCACACGAACTGAAAACTTGGGTGATGCTGATTTGATATTAGAGGGGAGGGTACATGGCTTTCTTGCTGCAACGATTCAGCTAGGAACAAGCTTTCATGTTGGTAATATGGATGATGGGGGGTTGGGTGTAAAGGGAACGATGGATGAATTTACAGACAGTAATGAGCTAAAAACACATACTAAAACGGTTAGAAGCTCAACGAATCCTGATCAGATGGGAGCTGGAGTGAATGTAACAGCATCAGCTTTTGCTGGCATAGAGGTTGGAGGAGATATAAGTTGTGCGTTAGATTGGAAAGCGCCAAAAGCGACAGAAAAAGTTAATTTGTTCAAGTCTGGATTTGGTGCACGAATAACTATTGGTCCAGGGTGGACGGGCACATTCAGATGTACATATCATGATGGAAAATTTATTTTTATTATAGATGCGGGTCTAACACCATTGCTTGGTTTTGGTGGTAAGTTTGCTAATGAGTTAAACATTCACGCTGCGGATGATTTTTTTTCTGAATTGTTGACGATTATGCAAAAACCTGGATTTAGCCGTTTTGATTTTTTTGTAGATGATGAATCTTATGCTGCTGTTAATAGAATATTGACAGTCGCTATTTCATTTGGGATATCAATATCATCTGTATTAATTCTTCCATTTAAAATTCTAGAAGAAATGGAACGAAAGGCGATGAAAAAAGAGAATGCTTTCTTTGTTGCAGATTTTATCAATGACCTTGATAATTATGAGTTAAATAAAGCATGGGTAGAGAAAATGCCAGCAGAGACATTGGCGAAGTTATTAACGGTATTGGTTAATTACCATGATATCCCAAGTTTGAGTTTTGGTATTAACTCAATAGAAGAAAAACAAAAAAAATCATTTTCGGATAATAACAGTCAACGAGAAGCAATAATTAAAATATTTGAGTGGCTTGGTGGTGTGAATGCGAGTGATCAACAGATAAGAATATTTGAAAATGCTATTCAACGTATGGGGCTACGCAATGGTGATGAATTAAATGAAGAAGAGAAATGGCATCGTTATGCGGATAATCTATTGCTAATTAAAAATTTCTTCATGAAAGCAAAGTATGAAGATTATAGGTTGGAAGATGATGACGTAATGAATGAACATATAAAGAATCTTAATCTTCAATTGGAGAATTACTCTAAATATATTAAATTTCTAACAAGAAGAATGGTATTGTATACCAAGGTTGTTGGGCATGATAGCGTGAGTAGGCAGTATTTACAAACAGAGTTTTTAGTTATAGATGCGACAGATTATGAAGGAATTAATTCAGCTGTAGTTGACCATTATAAAAAAATAAAGTGGGATAGATAAATGAAAATTACAATGAAATGTATAATGCTGATTATTTTATTTGTCATTGCTCCTGTATGGGCTAATGAACAACTAGAACAAGGCATTCGCCTATATAATCAATCTGAATTCAAGCAAGCTAAAGCGATATTGCAAGCAGAAGCAGGCAAGGGCAGTGCAGCTGCTACTTATTGGTTGGGAATCACTCAATACGAAAGTGGCGAACGCTTCGAAGCTGGTGATACCTTTCTGAAAGCGGCAAACATGGGCGACCCGTGGGCGATGGATTTATTAGTCCCCGGTGGTAATAGCCCGTGTGATTATCTTGGCTGGCCGTGCAACGAAGCTTGGCATGAAAAAGCGATGGCTGGTTGGGAAAAATTGGCCGAACAAGGCAGTGGAAAAGCGAAATACGCCATGTATGACAAAGGGGACAACTGGTGGCAATATATTCCTTTTTATCGACAGAAAGTACGTAATGAAATTCATGCTGACATAATACAGCATAAGGGTTACGGTATATTTAAAAATGGCGCAAAATGGGATAGTAGAGAAAAGAAAAAATATTTAATAATGGCAGCAGAAGAAGGTTATGCACCCGCGATGATAAGTTTATTTTATTCAGCTGAATTAATTGGTAGAGAAAAAGCCAATGAATGGCTATTTAAATCGCTTGAATTAGGTTATCACAGAGCTGCAGTTAATTTATATTATTCATATAAGAATGGAACTGAAGGATTTCCTCAAGATTATGTAATGGCTTATTATTATCATCGACTAACAACGGCACTGACGGATCCCCTCATAATTTGCCCAGCCCTTCGGTGTGAGTGAGTCGTTGATATTCAAGCATTGCCCATTGATATTGGGAGTCGTTAATTTGATATCGTCGATGAACTCGAACTTCCCGCCCAAGTCGTGGTATTGATAGGACTCTCCGGTGCTTGATGCTGTTAGCTTGAAAGTCAAAATGCCACTTTGCTTGTGCAGCCGCTAAACCATTCCACCACATTAAAATTTCAGCCAGTAACGCAATGAGCAGCAATATGTCATGAGCAGCAATATGTC
>NZ_JAKJSL010000020.1:0-201627 GCF_050336815.1 Photobacterium nomapromontoriensis | reverse complement strand
TCCTGAGCTTGGGTTTATAACCAACAAACAAGCCGCAGCACTCATTGGTGTTGCTCCCATCAACCGAGAAAGTGGACGCTATAAAGGCAAACGAGTCATTCAGGGGGGACGAGCACAAGTACGCACCGTACTCTACATGGCTATGATGTCAGCAATGCAGTGTAACCCTGTTTTTAAAGCAACTTACCAACGACTTTTAGATGCTGGGAAACCGAAAAAAGTCGCCATTATTGCGTGTGTCAGGAAGATGGTTGTGATCCTAAATTCGATGCTTCGAGATGGCGTCATGTGGGACGAAAACATAGCCAAAAATTAGCTATTGACGCCATAGTCGTTTGTTAGAAAAACACTTGCGATAGTAGTAAATTATCAATATTACTTAGGGAAAGTATACTATGCTCTCTCGTCATAATATCCTTAGTATGCTCTTCTAAACTCGAACTAAAGTCATGTGAAAACACAAGATGTCCTTTGTTCTCTATCATTATTTCACTCAAAAACCATAGAGTATGATTTTCTTTTGGATGTAATCCTATAGCTAATTTATCGCTTGTTTCATTTTTAATGCTAAGAATTACAAATTTAGACGTTTCATTATGCTCAAGTTTTACTATAAATATAATTGCATTTTCACAGTCATCTTCTAATGTAAAGTCGAATACTTTACTAAAACAGTACCCAGATTTTCTTACATCAAATTCATAAATATTCAAATATGATTGACCTTTCTCAATACTATCAAAAAGCTCGTTATAAAGAAGAAGTGAACGTTCTTTTCTTTCTAAGTTGATACTTTTCTTTTTCTCCATGCGTATTTTAAAAGCTATTGCTTCATCGTTATCAACATCCGCAAGTTTATTTATAAAAGCATCAAATAACTTTAATTTTTTATCTATCTCAAATAAATCTCTTCGCAAAAGTCGGAGACAATATTTATGATAAAACTTATCCGTAAAACCAGGAAAAGGCTCTTCGACATCTTCAAAAATACTGCGATCGTGATCTCTACAATATCCGGGGAAATTAGTTGCATTTCCTTTATGAACTGGCTTGAACCATGACTTCAATGCGTTATTTCTAAAGTCAGTTGTTAGTTCACATACCATTCCCTTGCTATCAGCTAATTGCTTCAAAAATACATTTTCAGACATTTCATGAGAAAATATTGACTTATTCACACAGCCTTGGTGACCACATACATACAATGATTTATTGTTTGGTTTAAGCATCTCATTTAGAGCGTTTCTAACTTCATTATTAATAGTATTTGAAGGAAAATTCAGCAAATCTTGGACAAGTAAACCCCTAGCAAAGTCGTGGTCTTCAGTCTTTTCTATGATATCTAATAATTTATCAACAAATTCCATACTACCTCCGTTTTTCTAACGCCTGCAATAAGGTGCCCTACGCTGAACTAGTAAAGCACACCGAACTTCATACCAAAACCGCCGAGTGTAACGGGTCACCTTGATTGCTTTATTATATTTTTTTTAATGGTGCGATATCATCAACACCAAAAGTTGACTTTAATAAGGCTTTTTCTGAAGAAAGATTTCCAATATCCATATGTAAGTCTCCAAAAGCTCTAAAGATAGTATATGACTTTTTATATTTACTATAATCAAGGAAGTTTCGTATCAAAGTCTTAGGTGCCGCTGACTCTAGTGACATTAGTACACTCGAAATATCTGTAGATGAAAGCCTATTTTTCAAAAATTGCGGTTTTTTAAACTCCCCTGCAGATAGTAACTTCCAAGAATTATTCCAATCATCGACAATATCTATACGCTCAGATATGGTTTTACTATTATTAAGTGAAACCATATAACGATGACGTAAATTACGAAATTCCGCATAATCTTCTCTTAAACTAATTAAAGCAGATATTGGGTCATTACCTTTAGAGCAGCGGTCTAGAAACAGCAACAAAAATGGTGGTATATAAGCTAACTCAGCCCAAAACCTATCTTCACTTGACTCTGTCAGACTTAGCATTTTTGCGTTATGAAAAATTTCATAGTCACGATACTTATCTAATAAATACTCAGTTTGATTGTTTCTCTTAATGCTATAATCTGCAATGGAGTTCATTGAGATTGGAAGCACACATACGCTTTCTGTTATTTCAGCCATTTCATTCGTCAAACACCACATCCATAGCCTTAACTGTGTAAATGACTTCGAATCTAGTATGGCTTTGATTTCTGGATACTCAAGTCCATAAGTAAAGATTTCTTTACCTATATCAGGATCATTATGAAAAAGCCAAATGTCATTTTCTTCTGCTAAATCATCAAAAGCTTCATCGTAAAGAGCCATATCAAAAGATAGATGATCTTTCATGTCATCTGAATTATTCAGTTTTGACTTTCCAATAAACTCAATTGCATTATCAGAACACAAATTGAGCTTAGCAATGTAGTCGTGATGCTTAAACTTATCGTTTATATGTACTCTTTCATACAAAATAAATGCAGAAATAAAGGATTCTACTCTAGATATTTGCTCTACAGAAATCGTGTCAAATAAACTATTGATTAGACACCCAAAGGCATCTACTCCCCAAATACTAACTACTGCTGAATTTTTCATCTACACCCTTAAAAATATAACAACTTTATATATGGAATTGTTCTACATTACAATTCCATATATCACCATTAGCAAATGCTAACATAAACATTAAGTATTTGATAATAAATAACATAAAAAACAGGTGATGGATAAATTGTAGAATCATTCCATATATCACATTCTACATTTTCGCCATCCGTATGGCATCACAATATAATGAATAACAATGAGTAAAACTTATAAAAACCGTGACCGCAGTCAAACATCCTTTGGTTAGTTTTTTTCATAAGCATAATTTCTCACCTATGATACCTGTATATTCAAACAGGGTCTTACTATGAATAAATCCCCCTTTCTACGATCTATTGAACATTTCATGTATGCCAAGCATTACAGTAAACAAACGGTGAAAATTTATACCTACTGAATTAGGAATTACATTCTCTTTAATAACAAAAAACACCCTAGAGAAATGGGTTCTGGCGAAGTGAGAACGTTTCTTTCCCACCTTGTGATTACACGAAATGTAGCTGCAAGAACGCAAGCAACTGCATTAAATGCACTTGTTTTTCTTTATAATATGTTCCTGAAGCAGCCCTTAAGCGGTGATCTCGGTTTCAAAAAATCGCATAAGGAACGAAAAATTCCAACCGTTTTAACACCATCTGAAATCACTTTACTGTTTAGATCAATTCGCAAAGATTTATTACTACCTTTCCAATTAATGTATGGCAGTGGCCTGCGGCTATCAGAAGTGCTTCATCTACGTTACGGGGACATCGATTATGACTATGGTGCATTGAGGATTTGGCAGTCAAAAGGAGGAAAAAATCGTACTGTTACATTAGCAAAAGAGTTATATCCAGCATTACGAAACCAACAAAATTTAGTTGAGTACTATCACCTTACTGACATGACCAACCCTAATTTCAATGGTGTTTGGCTTCCCTTCGCACTCGCCAAAAAATATCCGAACGCCCCCAAAGAGAAAAAATGGCAATATCTATTTCCTTCTCGCCATCTTTCGTCAGATCCCGCGACAGGCCAATTACGTCGACATCATATACACAGAACATCGCTAAGTAAGGAAATAAAGCATGCAGCATTTCGTGAAAAAATTGAAAAATCGGTGACTTGTCATACACTTCGACACTCATTTGCAACACACATACTTGCCAATGGTTCTGATATACGTACTGTTCAAGAGCAACTTGGGCATAGCGACGTAAAAACCACTGAAATATACACTCATGTTCTTAAACGCGGTGCGTCTGGAGTACAAAGTCCACTTTCAGCATTATTGACGATAGAATAACCACGCAACCGCCATCACGTTGTCCATGCATAATATCTAAATAACGACTATGCCTTATCAAGACGCACTCGTACAAGTGCGGTGATGGTATTACGACCATTACTGTAAGGTGTGCTGAAGCGCGTGGAAAATTTAGATATAAAATACCGATCGTTAAGTCGGCTTTTTTATGTGTGGCGGAGCGTTCTGGGTAAGGGGGGATTTTGAATTCCTATTAGTACATAAGGTGGCTAATACGAAAAAACCCAGCATTTCTGCTGGGCTTTAGAATGTGGCGGAGAGATAGGGATTTACTGCTCGCAAGCTCGCGCCCTCCGGGCTATTGCCTTTTCGCACCTTCGGTACGGGCAATGTGCTTTCGCTTCGCTCAGGTGAACCCTGCCTAGGGTTCTGCACCCTATCTCGTTCTTTCCCAAGTAACAGATGCAAAAAAGCCCAGCATTTCTGCTGGGCTTTAGAATGTGGCGGAGAGATAGGGATTTGAACCCTAGGTGGGCTATAAACCCACGCCGGTTTTCAAGACCGGTGCTTTAAACCACTCAGCCATCTCTCCATGCGGCGGATAGTACGTGGTTCAGGCTTGGCTGTAAACCTTTTTATCGCAGAAAAACACCGATAGAACAAGATTCAAACAACGTGCAATCTATTCACCCTAAGTGGTTATTTTTAATCACATATCAAAGGATTTCACATCGCTAGCTCAGTCACTATGAACCGTGAATTTCAGGGGTTAACACTAATGTTGAAATAATGAGCAAAAAACGACGTTTTTTCAGAGGGGTGAATTACCAACACTACTCCTGTTTATAAGCAGCGCAAAGCAAGTTTTCATGGAAATTACACAATTTTGCGACGCGTCACAAACTGGATTTTATCACCTTAACTCGGCTAAAAACGTTTGGTACACATAGGTGGAATTCGACGCAGGGTTTATTTAGGAGGTCATTGTGTCTATTAATTCCATCGATCATAACGAGATTGCAGATGTATCCTCAAAGTGGGATTTCAAAGATGAAACCGCTTCAAACATCTCGCAACATAAACGCCAACAAGCCGTGGCACGCCGCCGCATCGAGATGCTACGGGACATTCGCGCCAGTGGCTTAACCATCGAAGAAGCCAAAGAGTTGGGGCTTATCCACTGATTCTGATGCGTAACATGCGTGACCACTAATAACGAGTGATAAGGAGAAAACCTCATCGATAGATTATATCTATCACTGTAATCTGTATTTCCGGCTTTTCCTAAACGTGGGTAGTCGCTAAAGTAGCCGTAAAGAAACTGAATGGAATACAACGATGACAACAATGACTACCCGTTGCCCACACTGCAAGTCACTGAACCGTATCCAATCTGAACGTGTTAATGACTTAGCGACTTGTGGAGCATGTAAAGAACGCCTTCTCGACGGTATGCCGATTGAAGGCACAGCAGAGAATTTCTTAGCCCTGATCCAAGGCGACAAGCCTGTTGTCGTTGATTTCTGGGCTCCTTGGTGTAGCCCGTGTGTTGGCTTCGCTCCCGTCTTTGAAGATGTGGCGAAAGAGCGTAACGGTGATGTCCGTTTCGTGAAAATTGATACCGAGGCGCAGCAAGCCCTTGCGACACAATACCGTATTCGAAGCATTCCAACGATCATGGTATTTAAGAACGGTCAACTTGCCGACACCATCAATGGTGCGTTGCCAAAAGGCCAATTTGATCAATGGCTCAATCAAGCCCTAACCAAGTAGTCATGAAGGACTATCATTGATCCTTAACAGATAAAAGGTGCTAGTCAGCACCTTTTTTAATGAAACGAATCCGCTAGAACAAGGTAATCAGTTTCGTCATCACACTTTAACGCCACCTATCCTGCCGACCGCTCCCCACCTTGATGAAAAAATAATAAATTCTCGCTGAAAACGCTATCTTGAGGTAGCTTGAGTATATTCATGATGACAAACAAGGATGATGACTGTGAGCAAATCACCCGCAGCTGGCATACTAAGCCAGATCAATATCTTTCCCATCAAATCTATCGCGGGCCTGAGTCAGTCGCAGGCTTGGGTTGAAAAGCAAGGAATTTGTTTCGATCGCCGCTTTATGATTACCACCCCTGATGGCATGATGATCACTGCACGAAAATTTCCACAGTTGGTCAAAGTCACGGCGGCATTGCAACCTGATGGCCTTATCCTGTCCTACTCGGGTAGTGAACCTCTGGCACTGAAATACGCCGATTTTGACATGACAGCAACCTCAGCGACGGTGTGGAACGATACCTTCCTTGCCTATCAGACCACCGTAGAAGCAAATCTCTGGTTCAGCCATATCATTGGCAAAACAGTACAATTGCTCTTTACCGGGGAGCAATCAAACCGCATCCGCTCCGGAATCAGCCAAAATGTCAGTTTTGCTGATGGTTACCCGCTATTAGTGATCAGTGAAGCATCACTTGCGGCCCTTAATGAGCGCAGTCCACAGCATCACACCATGGCGCAATTTCGTACCAATCTGGTGGTATCGGGTACTGAACCATTTGCCGAAGATGGCTGGAAACGGATCCGCATCGGTGACGTCGAATTTGAAACGGTTAAGCCCTGTGCACGCTGTATTTTGACCACGGTTGACCCCAAAACAGGCGAGTTTAACCCCCTTAAAGAGCCTCTTAATACCTTGTCTGCCTTTCGCTCAAAAGGAAGCTGGGATGTGTTTTTTGGTCAAAATCTCATCGCATTAAATGAAGGGATGATCCATGCGGGTGATCCTATTGAAGTATTGGAAACCAAACCGAAAGAGTTTTACCCTGATAACAGTGATACAAGCTTGACGCTAACGTGTGTTGAACGTGACGATATTGCCCGTGATTTTTGCACATTCTGGCTTGAACCTGCCAAACAGCAACAATTACCAAGCTACCAACCCGGACAACACCTTCCGCTGCAAATTGAAATCAATGGCGAGTATATTGCCCGCCGCTATACCCTCTCATCCAGCCCTTCTCGACCAGGCCGTTATGCCATTTCCGTTAAACGTATCGGTGATGGACGAATCTCAAATTGGCTGCATGATAATTTCCACGTCGGTAATTCATTGGTTGCAGAAAAACCCGATGGCAATTTTCACCTCGGTCAACATACCGATAAACTGTTGCTGCTTTCAGCTGGCAGCGGGGTTACGCCGATGATTTCAATGCTTCGCTACCTTGCTGATAATCACCTTATCCGAGATGTGGTGTTCTATCACCAGTGTCGCAGTGAATCGGATATTCCGTATCTTAATGAACTGGAGCAATTAAAGACGGCTCATCCTCACCTGACTGTCATCATCGCATTAAGCCAACCAAGCTCGGCATGGTCAGGACTGACGGGGCGACTGAATACTCAGCACCTCACTCACATCCCCGAACTGGCGGACAGACAAGTGTTTGTCTGTGGACCCGATAGTTTCATGACGCACGCCAAAACCCATCTGCTTGAAGCTGGCGTAGCTGAAAGCTGTTACCACCAAGAAGCATTCGGCTCTGCAAAACCCGCTACAACCGCCCAGCAAACTGTCAGTATCAGTATTGATGGCAATCTCTTTCAGGGGGATAACCAACATACCTTACTTGAGCAAGCCGAAGCGGCAGGCATTGGTGTAGCAAATAGCTGCCGAGCGGGGTTTTGTGGCGCCTGTAAGATGACATTGGAATCAGGTGATGTCGAACAACCGGACGTACCCGCATTACTGCCAGGCGAAAAAGAAGCGGGAAAAGTACTGGCATGCTGCTGCATACCCAAAACGGATGTTGAACTCATAAGCTAAGATGAAAACAGCCACCTTGATCGAATTATCTCAAAGAGGTGGCTGTTTTCGATTATGACTAGCAATGTTATACCAGATAGCAGATCACTGTTTTTTCAAAGTATAGTGTGTAGCCAAATCACCAGTGATCCTATTACCCTCACGGTCAAGACGGAATAGCTGATTTTCACCGACAAAATATTGAATAGCGTTATCTGAGACACCAGGTATTGCAATAGTATTGCCCTCCGCATTCCAGTTGAACGCTCCCTCATGCTCAAAGGTTGCGTTCTCTTTCCCCAAGTACATCTCCGTTAGGGTATATGTGCCATCTTTGTTTACCACTAGCTCAGTCTTAATCCCTTCGCAATCAGCACAAGGTAAAATTCCGGTATAAGTACCGTACCAATCCAGTGCATTACGGGCATTGTGCGCGGTATCGATCGTCGCAAGATCATTCTCATCGATACCCTCCTGATTAACGGGTGTCGTTACCGCAACGGCCGCATTAGTGCTTTCTTCAACCACTGTCGTTGTCGCTTCATTTTGAGCAGATGCCGCACTCGGCGTAGATTGTTGATCACAACCTGCCAATGCAAAGCCAGCAAGGATCAGGGCAAGTACAGTTTTTTTCATTGTGGTTCCTTTGCTATCTCACTGAATATGGAGTGATTGTACGCTTGTCATGACCAGTACACGGTCATTTTCACGTCAAATATTGGTCAGCAATTAGTAAAAATCACTCTAACGTCAATGTTAGCGGATAGAAGCAGGTAATATGCTAATAAAAGCACCGCATTAAAAATCGAATGGTATCTGATTAAAAAATCAGCAGATCGATAAATTGTATGATAATTAATTGTTATATCTTCAAACACCGCGAAAACATTTACAAATAAATCTATTTACAAGGCGGAATTTAAAGGTTAATGTTCGCTGGTCTGCTACTCAGACCTATCAATGATTTTCGAAGAAAATGCCTCACTTCTCGCCAAAGTAAGTAACACTCCCAGAAGATTATCACTATCGAAATTTCCACTGCCTGCGCAACGTTGCAAGTGTTCAGCAGTGATGAGTCAGCGAGTTAGGTGAGCTCCTGACGACGTATAGGAAAGGTCAATGAGTACCCCTCAAGCTGATATCTTAAAGCCAGGGGACAAGACAGTTGCTGTTACAGTATGTACAGCTCAATTGTATCTTTACTCAAATTGATAACCACAAACTCAACGCAAGCGGAGTTCCCTATCTTTCGAAGCAGGGAGCGTTCCCAGAATGCAGAGTTTGGGTCTAAGGAAAAAAATATGACATCACAAACTGGTATTATTCGCAGCTTTAACCCTCACAGCAAAACGGGCCAGATCACTTGCGATCTCGGCGGCGACATTTGTTTTACGGCCGCTAATATTGCGACCCAAGGTCAACCAGCTTCAGGCAGTCTCGTTGAATTCATCATGGATGATTCAAGCAATAAACTGCAAGCAATCAAAATCCGCTTCATCTAACGATGAAGTGAAGTAATGGCAAGGTATACCCACCTTGCCATCTATCTTCACCACCATTGCACAACCACTGCCCCCGATTCTAATACGCTGCAACTCCCCGCTTTCAACAGTTCATCTTCTCACAAATGCTCAAAACCTCCTTTTATCTCGCTTAACCCAAAACATCAAAATAATGCAAATAAAAACCACAAAATGCCCACATTTTGACCCAAGCTGCTTATTTTTTTATGGTTTTGGAACTTTTTTAGTAAAGAGCGTGTCTCTCTGTGGCACACTGTCATTACAGTAATGGCTATATGCTTAAGCATAAAAAATAGTCATTAGATGAATAAGCGGGTATGGCAATGTAATATTTTTAGCCATATCAAAGACAAAGAACCTTTTCAGCAAATAAAAAACAACGAGTTCTTTTTTATGTCTACACAAACATCGACACGTTCTCGGAAATGGATGTCGAACAAAATTCTCGGTATTGCGGGGCTTTCACTAATAGTGGTTGCCGCGATCCTGACACAGAGCAGCCAATCTGACCGGACGATACCCTTACATCTGGCGATAGATTCCACGCCTTGGTCACCCAACGCGGCGGAACACACTGATGTTAACCCACCTCGCTTTGCCTATACGATTCAGCCTGGAGATACTCTTAGCCAAATTTTCGACCGTCTGAACATTCCACAGAGCAACTTACAACAGCTCATGGAAGCGGATCTTAACCATCTTAAAATTGATACCCTTCAACCGGGTAACAAATTACAGTTTTGGGTCGATGGCGCGAACAATCAACTTGAAAGGCTGGAACTTGAATTTAACGCCTCGCAAAAAGTGGCTTACCAGCGCGTTGGCGACGGATTTGAGCTCGAAGAAATATCTATCCCTGGTGACTGGAAGGATCTCGTGGCGATGGGAGCCATTCACGGTAGCTTCTCGGTTTCTGCACAAAAAGCAGGGCTGAATGCCACAGAAATTTACGAAATTACCAGTCTATTAAAAGACAAGGTCAATTTTGCTCGAGACATTCGTGCTGGCGATAAATTTGAAATTGTGGTTTCCCGCCAATCCGTTGATGGCACCCCAACCGGTGAGCATGAACTACGTGCGATCCGTATCCATAACCGTGGTACCACTACCTCGGCATATGTGCACAGTGATGGCAACTTTTACGATGCTCATGGTGAAAGCCTGCAACGTGCATTTTTGCGCTACCCCTATGCGGCTGGTAAACATTTTCGGGTAAGTTCCCAATTTAACCCTAAGCGTCGCCACCCTGTAACAGGGCGCATTGCCCCACATAATGGGGTGGATTTTGCCGCACCTACGGGTACCCCGGTTCTCGCAACCGGTGATGGCGTGGTGATACAGACGGTTAACCATCCCTATGCAGGGAAGTATATCGTTATTCAGCACGGTACTAACTACCGTACTCGCTATCTGCACAACAGCCGCATTTTGGTGAAGAAAGGTCAGAAAGTCACGCGCGGCCAGCGTATTGCACTGGCAGGAAGCACAGGTCGAGTAACCGGTCCTCATATTCATTATGAATTTCTGATCAGAAACCGGGCAGTGAACCCGCTAACGGCAAAAATTCCGATGGCCTCATCGGTACCAAGCAAGGAAAAAGCGGAGTTTGAAGATACGGTAGTAATGTACAACCAGATGATGGACGGTAAACCTCTTAGCTTGCTAAGTAAGGTTAAAAACAACAGTATAGAGTCCGAGTCAACACTGTAAGCACTCTTTACAAAGACATCATTCCACATATGCAACAAAGAAAAGGGAAGCCATTTGGCTTCCCTTTTAATTATCAATTATCTGGGTATATATCAACCCGCCGATTATCTTTCCGTCCTGCTGCAGTCGCATTACTACTTATTGGCATTAACTCTCCACGGCTTATTACTGATAACTGTGTTTTATCGACCCCCTCATCCAAAAGATAATCACGAGATTGCTTTGCACGCATTAAACCCAGCGAGTAGTTATACGGTTTACTGCCAATGCTGTCTGTATTACCTTCAATACGGACAAGTTGCTCACTTGCGGATAATTGATGACCAACTCGATCTAGTATGTCACGAGACATTGGAGTCAATGTTGAACGGTCAAAGTCAAAATAGATACGAGCTAACAATGAACCTGTGCCGTCAACATTACGTTGCACTGACAATAACTGTTTACCATCAAGATATTCTAAACAATTATCAGGTAATCCCATTTGCTGCGCGAGCATCAATAATCGCGCTTTTAGACCTGGATCATTTGCTGTTTTTGTCACCATCATAAAGCCATAGTGATGGAAGCCAATACCAGTAACATCACCTATAGAAACACTATGTTTAACGGAATAGGATGGCGTATTACAATAATTCACGATCCCTTGATTAATATCTTGTCCGGCTATTACCATAAAAGGAAATAAAACGAAAATACTTGCGATTATTTTCATCATTACAACATCACCCATATAATCTAGTCGTTCCATTCGACTGAGAACCCTTTTTGATCAACTCTTCAATTTTATCAATGAGATCTTCAACCCTATCAACATCAATGATGTCTTCTTCCGGATTTAGGACACATCCTTGAAATCCACTTTGATCACTGGCATTAAAATTAATCCCAATGACACCTATATACAACGCCGTCTCACTATCACTAAATTCCTCACGGAGCCTATCACACATACCTGCGTCAACGAGATTAGATAGTATTGAACCATACGGAGATTCTTGACCATCACTCATAACAAGTAGCATTTTCAATCGCGCATTGTAGGCATCAATCTCGTCCTGATCATTACTTGTCTGTTGCCCTGCTGCCAAAACCTGCGCCCCTCGCAGTATACCTTGATAACTCGACGTCCCTCCATAAGCACCCATATTGGCAATGCCATCAATGATGGTGTCAGAATTAGTTGTAAGATTAATCGTTGAAAATGCATTATTGCCTGATGTACAAATATAACGAGAGTACAGATTATTCGCTGACCGGTTGTAATGAAACTCTTTGGAATCAACTTTATTGTTGAACATGTCATTTACTGTATTACTATAATCGATATAACTTGGATGATCGAGTAAATAATTACTGTAATACATTTGCATCACATCATTAATTCTCCGAGCCTCCTGCTGCCGATACCGTCGCTCGGTATAATTACGACCTGGGCAATAATTATAATTCACTCGGCAATAATAGAGTGATGTTGAATTGTATGTAGACCAAAATGACCAATCGACACTTTCATAATCTAGATTACTCACATGACTATTATGATTGTTATAGCGTAATTGACTGTTACATATCAGTGTATTATCTATTTCATCTTGAACTCGTAAATTATAAGGTACAAACGCCATTCTATTTTTAACTTCATTGTCATCATCCCCTTCAATAAGAAACTTTTCAGATATTTTTGTGATAGCATCTTTTAACCAATAAAGCTGAGAATGCCCCTGCCACTGTGAATTCATTGAACCCGAAAAATCAGAAACAAAGACAATATCTATCGACTTACCTCCTAGATACTCAGGATACCGTTTAGCAATCGAACGACCAACGATATCCTCGGTATGATCAAAAGATGGAATGAGTGTATTACTAAACCATGATTCATGCGTCGTGGTAGCATCAACCGTATATTGTACATACTCCAAAATATTCTCATCCGGATCTGCTTCGATGTACTGTCTCTGCACATCCACTTGCACTTGCTCAATATCACGGACATAGGCACGAACATAGTCTTCGGCCATTACATTTGCCTTACCTTCAAGAGGACTATCTTCCATAGTCACAGCCAAGACTGCAGCCTCGGAGGCATCTTCTAATCGACTACGCTCTTGTACATAACGAGTCCCTTCTACTGCCCAGAATGTAAACCCCATCACTGGTACCAATGTCATTACCATCCAAATAGCAGCAACACCCTGTTCATATCGAATGGCGGTCACCGATGGTATTTTCATCATAATCAACGTCCTGCAATCACTGAGCTAGAGATTATTGTTACGGTTTCATTTTGGCCTCGCATAAAAGGGAGAAACCAACTATCGTGCTTTGCACATATAGATACCTGATATAATGGGTAGGACTTTGTATTTTCAACTGGAATTAAATGTCGTTGATCATAAATAGAACGGCTAGGTTGACATGCTAAATCTTCAAATTCTTGACTAATGAAACTAGGCTGCTCAATATTATTGATTATTGATTCGAGCTTAATAGCCACATCATCTTGCGATATATTTAACATTCTTGCTGCGAGAATTTTCATATCAATATTATCATTCTCATTTATTTCATGACGAGCTACTAATTCTCCTCCAATATAGTCAGAATAATACCGAGTTCTTTCCTTTAGTATATTGACCAATGCAAAACTTGTCCTATCAAGTTGAGCTCGGATAAGTAATTTATGGCTTAAGTCAGATGCAAATAAAAAAATCGCACATAGCGCAAATAAAACGAATGCCAATTCAACTGCAAAAACACCATGCTGATGATATGATTTATTCATTTTCACCCCATCCTTCATGCTCTAAATTTAACAACATTGTTCGGGTAATATCTGCATTATCTCTAGGGATAATTGTAATCATCGGGGCGTAATTATATGTCAATGTTACTTCGGCTAATACATACTCAGGGGATTGTACATCGCTATTCTCACCAATATCATTGACTAAATTTTCATATGATTTAAAAAAACGCGATGATAGCTCAAACTTATCATCTTCAATCAAAAAATGCCAAAGTGCTCCTTCGCGTTCTAAGGTCTCCCTAAAACGCGCATCATAGAGATCATGTGTATTCATCCCTTCATATATCTTTGTTCTACGTATTGTTTCTCTTAATGCAAATTCAGTGACATTAACAACGTAAATATTGTAACAAATTTCAAATATGGCAAAGGTTGATATCATTAAAACCAACCCACCCAGAGATAGCTCTACAGTCGTTGTTCCCCTCTGCTCATTGATGTTCATGAACGATCCCCAGTCATATTCTGGTTTTTATCTGCATTCTGTACTTGCTTCATATTTCGCACTTGGTGCAATAAAACATTCAACTGTCTCTCTGTATAGATCCCTTTTAATGTTTCTGTCGCTTGCTTTTCATTCCCAATTTTTATCAGTGCAATTGCCAAATTAACTCTAAGTGCTTGATTGTTAATAGCTTTATCATAAACAGGTAACAGTAAATCGACCACTTTCTGATATTGTCCTTGAATAAGAAAGATCACCGCCAAATTGTTTTTAATAACAATATCATCATACCCCTTTAAACGAGCATGATTAAACTGTGATTCCGCTTTCTGGTAGTGACCAAGCTTACTCAGAGTAACGCCTTTATTAACATGAAGCTCAGCAGATGTATTACCCAACGACTCAGATTCTTCAAATGCAGATAAAGCTTTATGATGATCGCCACGACCATCATATATTTTTCCAGATAACGCTAGCAATGCCTTATTGGGTTTGACTTTGCTCTGTAAGTGATCGACATAAAATGAGGCTGATTCAAAATCACCTGACTTATAATATACCTCGGCTAATTTTTGTAATGTTCCAGGATCATCAGGACGCATTTTTAACACTTCTTTATAAAAGAAAATCATACCTTGATAATTATTAACACGAGCCATTTCAGCGATAGGATCATTGTCTGTTTTAAATTGTTGAGCACAACCAGATAGTATAATAAATACTGCCGCCTGAATACTTAATAATATATTTTTCATATAACTACCTAATACTTACCGACATCTGCATGATGCCAGGTGCCAATATTAAAATAACGATTGGAAACATAATAAATAAAATTAGAGGTATACTCATTTTTGCTGATAATTTTCCAATTTTTTCTTCAACACTAAGTACTTGTATTTTTCTCATATCTTCTGCAGAATCACTCAAAACCTTGGCTATAGATGTACCATATTGTAGATTTTGAATAAGAGTTAACGTAAAACTACGCACTTCTGGCGTTGGTAATCGAGCAGCAAAATCATTGAGAGCTTTTTCAAGGCCGTGAATATTCGATATATCAGATGTTTTCCTAATTTGAAAACACAAATCCTTATCAAAAGCCTCTAGTTCAGCACCTAAGTAATTCAATGCTGACTCGATAGTCATACCCGTTTGAATACAAACAGACATCATATCTAGCATGTAAGGTAATTTACTCGATGTCTTTTTGATTAATGCTATTTTTTTGGCTGCCAAGAGCATGTCTGGCACAATTAATATTGATATAAATCCTAATATATTGATTATTATTTTATTTGTATCACTTAATTGGCTTAGGTATATTGCCAAACATAGAATGATTACAGATGATATTTTTAACGGAAAATAATATTTTGCAACATTTGTATTATAGACACCTGCATCAATAAGTTTCTTTTCAATATCTTGCCTATGTTCCTTCCCAAACTTAACCAATATTTCATTAAATTTAAGAAATTTAGTGTTTTTTTCTTGAGTAAGATAATGATTTATATTCGATTTAATAATCTTACTCTGATAATAATACATTAATCCTACCACTATAACAGCACCAATCAATAACAAAGAAAATAAAATCATTATTTCACTCCTTTGACTAACCACCAAACAATACCAAGCCCTAATGCTTCACTGCCAAGAACATAATATAATATCTTTCTTCCTTCTTGATCGGTAAGAATAAAATCAATATTATCTGGATTAATGTAATTAAGTAAAAACATAAAAATGATAGGTATGAGAGCAACAATTTTTGCTGATATTCTTGCTTCTGATGTCATGGCCATTTTTTTCTTTTCAAGTGTTCTTGCATCAACAAGCACACGAATTAATCGAGCTAAAACATTCTTTAATTGCCCACCGCGTGCAATATTGGCTCGTATAGTGACAGCAAAAAATAAAAAAGCAGGATAAGGATAATGCTTACAAGCCCGTTGAAATACAACTTCAGGACTTTCACCCAATTTAAGCCTTTCTCCCATCAATTTAAATTCTCGGCCAATAGGGTTCTCTAAGCACTCACCTACATAACTGATTGCTTGCATTAAACTATCTCCCGCAGTAACCGCACTCATCAATATATTTAATGCATCTGGAAATGTCTGTTCAAAATCACTTTGACGTTTATTTACCAACCAACTCCAACCAACCCAGCAAGATATGATAGGGAAGATAAATGTCAGCCACTGATAATCTAAACGAAGGAGTTGATTGTTTACGTACCATCCTCCACTGATCACAACAAAGAGAAAGACTACAATAATTGGGGTTGCTCGATCACCTAATAACGCCAAAATAGGTGACATATAGTCTTTTACTTTCTGAAAATGAGTACGTCGATTAAAAATAGTAACATCAATTGCCTGTCGCTCATTTTTGAATTCATCTGAAGCTGTATATTCAAAGAATACACGTTTATTGTTATCATTTTTCTTCACTATTAAAATGATAACAATACCAAACAGGATAAATGACAATGATAATATCATCTGTCTATCTCCTAAATGCGCCCATCAGCTCATCATATAAGCCATAAAACTGAGCTTTTTTGACAATCTCTGAGCGTTGCATTAACCCCTGAGTAACAAAGTCCCCTTCAACTTTGGCATCAACTGCTGATTCTTTCTGTTGAAAACGAAATATTTCTTCCATGACCACATTTTCGCCTTCAAGACCAATAACTTCGGAGAGGCTGGTTACCTTACGGGAACCATCACGTAATCGGTTTACCTGAACCACAAGGTGCACCGCACTGATGATCGTCCTGCGTATCGCATCAAGCGGCTGATTTAAGTTGGCCATCATCACCATTGATTCTACGCGTGATATCGCATCTCTTGGTGAATTTGCATGCAATGTAGACATTGATCCATCGTGGCCAGTATTCATAGCCTGTAACATCTCGAAAGCTTCTGAGCCTCGACACTCACCTAAAATTATTCTATCTGGTCGCATTCGAAGGGCATTAATAACGAGATCTCGTTGGTTAACCTCTCCGGTATTTTCAATACTTACGGTACGGGTTTCGAGTCTGACAACATGAGGTTGTTGTAACCTGAGTTCTGCGGCGTCCTCTATCGTGAGGATCCGTTCATCCTCTTCAATATACTGAGAGAGAGCATTAAGCAATGTTGTTTTTCCTGAGCCTGTTCCCCCCGAAATTAAAATATTCAGACGGCAGCGAGATGCAATCATTAAAACCCGTGCCATCTCCGGAGATAAAGCGCTGAATCCGACAAGCTCTTCCAGACCTATTTTCTGTTCACGAAACTTACGTATTGAGATAACTGTGCCATCTAACGCGATGGGAGGAATAACGATATTGACCCGGCTACCATCCTCCAAACGAGCATCCACCGTTGGCGATGATTCATCAACCCGTCGTCCGACACGTGACGCGATTCGCTTCGCGACTTCTAACAGCTGTGCTTCGTTTACAAACGTAATTTCAGAACGTTTCAGTTTCCCTTCTCGCTCAAAATAAATAACATCTGGTCCGTTAACCATGATATCCGTAATTGATTGATCATCGACAAGCGGTTGCAGCGGCCCTAACCCCAGCAATTCATCAATCAAATTTTTAACTAATCCATCTCGCATCGTCGTTGTAATTGGCCGGCCAGCGCTACGGATCAAAATTTCAACCGCATTAAAAATCTGCTTTTCCAGCTCTTCTCTGCTCATTTCCTTAACTGCTTCTGCATCTAAAGCATCAAAGATTTGCTGACGAAAATCGATATAAAGTGATTTAATTGAACTCATCGTTTAAATACCTTCTTCAGCCAATTAAGAGACGATTTACTTTCATTTGCCTTACCGTTGATTAATCGAGCAAGGCTATCAAAAACGGTCTCCATTGCTTTATCTTGTTGATAAGCCCGCTTGCCTTCAATAATGATTCGAGATAGTTGCTTATTAAAAGCCACATCAATGTCAATCGGAGCTTCGAGATACAGCTCAACTTCTTTTCGAGTTAAAGCAAATGCATTGGAAGGGCGATGGCAGTTAAGAACCGAAATGGTACGTACCATCTGTCCCTCAGACATATGTAAATTATTAATTTTTTCAATCAGATTTCTAGCATTACGCACAGAGGCCACCGATGGTTCAATAACGATGATGACAACGTCATTACGATCGACAAGTAACTGGGGATCGATTCGAAAACAAGTACTTCCAGAATAATCTTCAATGATAAAATTAGTATTTCGACTTAGACGTTTGCATAACGCTTGGCTTAACGACAGTATTTCGCTGTCTGATACGTCACCTTCCAACGCCAGTATACGCAAGTTTGCTTTAACGTCGGTTAAAAAAAGCATCGCACTTTCGTCATCCAATTCATTAACCGGAGAGGTCATGTCAGTCATGTTATATTTTTGAAATGATTTTATCCCCAACATGACATCAATATCACTATCAGTGTACTGATGATCAACCAATATCGTATCAGCACCTTGTGCCGATAATATTGCAGCTAGCTCAGCACAGATCAATGTGGTGCCAACTCCACCTTTTGATCCAACAACAGCCACACTCTTTGCTTTTCTCTGCTTACTGACACCAGAAAAGTTCTGCTGATTATTATTTACGTGTGTAATAAACTCTGTCAGCTCTTGCTTATTAACCGGCCATAGTACGTAATAGAATCCCATTTCTTTCAACGATCGTAATGTTGAAATCGCATCTTCTTTACCAATAATGATAACCCCTTTATGAGGTGGAACCTGACTGGCAAAATACCGAGCATCGTCAACGACATTTTTTGATTGGTTTAATTCAAGAACAACAACATCATTAAGGATATTACTGTCAATCTTTTGGGTATGAAGGGCTTCTTTTATAACTGTTGGCTCAATCCATCCTTCGAAAAGCGTGATTTCTTTGACTAAAGAAAGGCATTCAGCCGTCTGATAAATCAGTGTGCAACCTTTAGGGGCGTTTAATGACGATGACTGAGGACCAGCTCCTGTATTAATCGCTTTCACTAAATCAAACATACATTACTCCCCTATAAATCCTTGAGGGCTCGCAACTTGTTTCATTCGCATAGTTTCAACAAAACAACCGCGCCGTTTACCAACTATCTCTATCGTATCAGGCTCACAGATTTCTGTTCTCAGCTGATAAAATGAAACTTCTACTGTTAAATCAACACCACTTCTTGGCGTACTAACTGGACTATATTGCTCTGATGAAATGTTCAATAAACGTAATTTTTCTATCTGTTTCTGAGCAAGAATTTTCCCTCGTGGAGATCCATGGCGGTAGCTAACCGAAAAATAATGGTCGGCTTGGCGTGCGGTTTGGATAATATTATCGAGCTCTTTTTCTATCTCTTTACTACCTTGTTTAATAGTAAATAAATAAGTATGCGTTTCTGGATAAACCAGAGCTTCAGCACCTTTTTCATCGAACATTTTTTCTGCACAGCCCCCTATAGAAAACAATAATAGAGAACAAATACAAACTATGAAGAGTGTCCTCATTGGATAAACCCTCCCCTAGATAATAAATCAATACTTAATTCTTTCTCTGATTCAGAGCTACCAACTTGTGGAAAATTAAACCATCGTGATAATGTCGATGTTTTATTCATATACGGAAGTTGCACATCCTGTGGCGAAATAGGCCTGACAAGATTAACTGTCGCAACAATGAGCAACTCTGTTTTCTTTCGTTCAGTAACCGATTTCCGAAATGCCGCGCCTAATATAGGTAAATCACCTATCAATGGGATTTTTTGCATTTGCTCAAAATCCTGACTACTCATTAAGCCACCAAGGACAAAACTCTCACCATCGGCCAATTCTACCGTTGTCATAGCGCGGCGAGATGCTAACTGCGGCACCTCAATACCTGCCGCTTTAATATATTGTTCTACTTCACTGACTTCCGGAGCGAGTTGCATACGCACCTTTTCATCGCTCATTACCTTTGCGGTCAGATCAAGTTTGATTCCAAATTCTTTAAAACTAATATTGACACTATTGTTTGTTGAAACAATAACAGGGACTTCCCCTCCCACGAGGAAGCTGGCTGATTCTCCGGATAAAACCGTTAAATTTGGCTCCGCGAGTATTTCTGCCATGCTCTCATCCCCTAATGCGGTTATCAGCGTCGCTAGATCCGCCGCTTCAAACTGAGTAAAAGCAAATTGACCAATACTGCTTCCAATCGTCCCCCAATCAGTACCAATGGTTTTCGCAAACGACTCGGTTACTTGAGCGACGGAAATTTTTACATTAATTTGTTGAACGCTGGTAACAACTAAATTCTCTATAATGCCTTTCCAGACCGTATTACGCGCAAAAATCATACTTTCCGGCTCTTCTAACCCCGTATCCGCAAAGGCCAATTTATAAGATTTGTCATACCGTTCATGGCTGTCACGCTGTAGTAAATTAGCCACCATTCGATAAACATCATCACGCTGTTGTTCTGAAGATACCGTACCACTTACCGAAACTTGCTCACCAACTGATTCCAACTTGATATTAAAATCGGGATAATGAAGTTTAATTTGACGACGAATTTGAGTTAAGTCTATATCGACAATAATACGGTCAGAAAGTAAAACTTGCCCATCCATCCCATAGACAATTAACCTTGCTTGCCCTACTTTTTTTGCAAATACAACAATAGCCTGTTCATTAATAACTTGATAATCTGCCGTATCTGGGTCACTAATAAATATTTTGCTTACTGGCTGGCGTAAAGAAATATGTGATGCATCATTAATTGTAATATAACGATCAGCAGCAAAACTCAAGGTTGATGCCATACACATAATAATGAGTATTAATTTATAAATTATTCTCACCATTAGAGTATACCTCCAGCATGTTCTATATTCCCTGAACCGCGTAACTCTTCAACTCCAGAGTAATTCTCTATTACATCTCTAACTTCAGCATGAAGTGGCTTTTTATAAGCATGACTGCGGTAGATTTCAATATGCATTGTTCGTTGCGCAAGTGATAATCTGGCCAATTCTGAGGGAGAAACCTCAATAACGACAGTTATCATGGAATCTGATGCATTTTTTGAACGAGCTATAAAAAACTCATCATTATCATTTTTATCAGATTCTCCATTACCTATATCGATATTCATCACTTTAACTTTCTTAAGAAAGATAGATGCTTTAACACCGTGAAATTGATCTAAGATTTCTGATTGCGTAGCTAAATTAGCAACAGGAGAGCTCACAGCTAAAATATCAATATAGTCTCCAGGACTAATAAAATCATTTATGATATTTTTACTTGTCACTTGGAGTGGATAAAGTGTCATCCCTTCAGTGATCAATAGCGCAAGATAACCGGGTTGTGATTTACTGGTTTGTTGCTCCGGATAGACAAAATCACCCTTGGCTATTGAACTATTGAGCAGAGTTGAAGATTCAAAATCAAGTTTTACATCATCTTTAAACCCAAGCTCTATCGCATCTTCAAACACAATTTGCTCTCGATTTAACTGGCTGGTAGTGATCGGACTGCCTCTATTTAAGTCTTCCTTTGCTCGCCATAGCGTAATGTAGCGAACCGTTTTTTCTGGCACCATTTCAATAATAATAGGTGCCTCTTGATGAGGCTTTTTGGTGAACGCGTCATAAAGTCCGTATAAACCCGTAACAACGGCAATGAAAGCTATCAAAAAAATTATTTTCGAATTCATAGGCTTGCCTTTACAAGTGATGTGCAAGAATAGGAATATAGAACCCAATTGAAATAGCCACACCATAAGGTAAGCCGGGATCCTTCCCTGACAACGTTTTATTTGCTATTCGATATTTCACCCAATAAATTAGGGCTAGCATTCCACCAATTAAACATGTCAACCATAATGCTAATAATAAACTTGATAGTGGTATAGCAAGTGCTAATACCGTGGCCAACTTGCTGTCACCAGCGGCTATTACCTTCATAGCAACTAATATAATAGACAAACAAAGAACGATAATAGCACTATACCAACCATTTAATACATCATGTTGTCCATTTAATATGAATGTGATCCCCAATATAACAACAATAGCTATATTGGGAATGCGGCGAAAAGTAATATCACTAATTGATATTAGCGCTAAAAAACCGCCAAGCGCGAACATAATATACATTCGCAATAACACATTTATTCTGTGTCAGTTGCTGTAGACAATGCACTAGAAATACCATCAAATGCATCTTGTAGTTCGCCCAGCATGGTATTATCACCAGAGCTTAGAACGACCCCAAGCAATACTGCCATTGCTACACCAATTAAACCGTATTCAATCGCTGTCACTCCTTGCTCATCATTCTTATAGCTAGTCATGAAAGCGTGTGTCTTCGTATATAGTTTAGTGATCATAGTCATTCCTTTCTGCTAATAAATCAGTTACTGGAAATATGATCTTAGCCTAAAAAAATGCATGTGAACTCGTTTACATAGCAACTGATAGCCTAAAATAACTTCGCAACATTAATATTGAACATGATGAACGTCGATAGATTCAATAAATATTTTTTATTATCAATAAGATACGGGATCGAAAATTGAGAATATACACACAAAATTATTTTTTAACTTCATATATTGCATAATGTTATGTGATATTACTCACGTGCTAATGACGTCAACTTATTGCTACCACTTCATAGTTAGCGATCTTAATTCCAAGGTGCACTTCTGCATCATCTCCCACTTCCAGCCCAAGTAGTGCTTCTCCGAGCGGTGAGTTAGGCGTAACGACAACCACCTCTTGCCCTGCAAACGTCACTTTTATGCCGCCCGCTGAAGGACCAAAAAAGACAAACTTGGCATTGTCATTTTCATCAATCAAGTGAACAAGGCACCCTAGTAGTACCTGCTCACGGGTTGTCGGCATTGACTGTTTAAGTTTCTGATAGGCAGCCAAATCGGCCATGCATTCTGCCACTCGCTGAGACTGGCCATGAGCCAGATAAGCCGCTTCAAGAGCTAGAGTATCGTATTGATTTTCTGCCACATTCTCTTCATCAGTCGCCGTACTGTGCGCCCGATCAGCGGCTTCAAGCGCGCCTAGGTATACCTGATTAAGCTGCTCGATGAGCACATCAATCAGCTGTATTTTGTCGATTACTTTGTCTGTTGCTTGGTCTAATGAGTTCATGAGGGCAATAAGTGGTTGCAGTTAAAGCCGCTTATATTACCTGAAATCAGGCCATTATTTTAAACACAATATAAAAAAGCGCCGAGTTATTCACTCGGCGCGATTTTCATTGTTCGGCTTGGCTTGCAAGGTCAACCTTTAACGGCTGATTAGCAAACGCGACCACCACCAAATACAATATCGTGCTCATTATCAATGGTAGCTTGTGCGGCGAGCTTCAAGCCTTCAACAATGACGTCTAGCGCCATTGTCGGCTGCTCACCTGCCGACGACTGTTCCGGTAATAGCGGAATATGGATGAAGCCATGTCCGATGTTTTTATCGCGTAGGTAATGCTGTACACCATAAAAGAGGTGGTTACACACAAATGTACCCGCAGAGTTCGACACCTGACAAGGAATGCCTTTTTCCTGCAACGTACGGGTGATCGCCTTGATCGGCAAGGTGGTAAAATACGCATCAGGGCCGTCTTGCACAATTGCTTCATCAATTGGCTGATAACCACCGTTATCGGGAATACGGAAATCATCCACGTTAATGGCAACACGCTCTGGCGTGATTGCAGTGCGACCCGCAGCCTGGCCCACAGTGATCACAAAATCAGGCTGGTGTGTTTCAATCGCCGCAATCACGGCATCAATGGCTTCATAGCGTGTCACTGGCACATCACAGACCACGATTTCGCCATTATTCAGCGGGTAGCCCGCCAGTTGTTTTACCGCTTCAAGAGCCGGGTTAATTGACGCGCCGCCAAAAGGTTCAAAACCTGTAATTAGTACTTTTTTCATGAATGCTCTCAAAACGCAAAGGAATGCATAATAACAATGTGGGTCGCTAACATGACTAACCAAGAATAACCTTGCTCAATATCATCTGATGTTTATTACTCAGTTCAAGTCATACCACTGGCACAATATTGAACCACGTTTAAGTAATCTTAGGTATACTTGCCAGCTAAACTAACCATCAATTGAGTTACCTCGAAAATGATTACCCTTTCTACCAATGTTGGCGACATCGAAATCGAACTAGACATGGAACACGCACCTGTTACGTCTAAGAATTTCTTGCAGTACTGTCAGGATGGCTTTTATGAAGGCACTATTTTTCACCGTGTCATCAACGGCTTCATGATTCAAGGTGGTGGCCTAACCGCGGATATGAAAGAAAAAGAGACACGTGATTGCATTGTTAATGAAGCTAACCGTGGGCTTAAAAATGTCATTGGTTCTATTGCGATGGCGCGCACCGATGCACCACACTCCGCTACCGCACAATTTTTCATCAACCTGGATGATAACGATTTTCTTGATTACACCGCTACCACTAACGCAGGCTGGGGCTACGCGGTATTTGGCAAAGTGACTGCCGGTATGGATGTCGTTAAAAAAATCGCCAAAGTCAAAACGCGATCTAAATTCGGTCACGATGATGTACCTCGTGATGCGATCATTATTGAAAAAGTGACGATTAAGTAATACGACTGCGATAACCCAGTTTACAATCAGGCTGGGTTATCAGCTTATAACGTTCACGTTCATCACATGCCTTTGCCAATCATTTAATGTTGTTTTTTATATCAGAATCAAACTCCGCTCCGGATTTATACGTAAATCCTTTATTTTGATATTGATGTGACTTGGGTATAAACGTCGCGACTAAACAGCATAAGTAGACTTCACATATCAGTTTGAGAGAAAATACCCAACAAGAATATCCATGTCGAATAGGATTGACAGTGAGAACCATTATACTAATTTTCGTTGCCATCTATTCAGGCTGGAGCGTAGCACAAGAAATTCAAGTATGGAGTGGCATCGAATACTCCACGGTCGCCGAGATCAAGCACCGCTTTGAAGCAGAAACCCCCAACACCTTAGCGATCCGCGAGTTTGATGTGAACAACATACGTTCAGAATTATTACTCGCCAAGCAGACGGGTATCACGGTGCCTGATGTCATTTGGGTCCCTTCCGATTTCTTGGGGTTACACGACTATTTTGATTTAGCCGCTATACCCACATCTTGGATAAACAAACAAGAAATGGAAAAGAAAGCGCTTGAACTGGTGACGGTAGACGGCGCCATTTATGGTGTGCCGCTAGGACTAGGGAACCATCTTGTCTTATACGTCAATACAAAACTAACCAACAATGAACGCCCGACATGGGAAGCCCTTATCGCCACAGCAAAAAGTGGAAAAACAGAAGTGGCAATGCAACATCCCAATATGTACTTCTTAATGGCCTTCATTTCCATGTTCAGTGAACGCAATGAGCATGCGGTCACCGATATAGACATCGGCGCGCTTTCCACCGCATTGAAATTCTACGGCTCGCTAATCGATAATCATGTTGTCACAAAAAATGGGACGCAAGATGAAGCGCGGCAACAGTTTATTCAGGGTAAAGTGCCCTATTTAATTGATGGCGATTGGGCACTGAGCGAATTAAAACAACACTTTGGTTCTGAATTAAAAATTCATGCCCTGCCGACCTATAATAACCATCAAATGCACTCATTAAGTGGTGGAAAGGTCTTGGCTTTTACCACTGTGGCTATGTCAGACCCTGATAAAAAATTGGCATTACATACCTTAACCCGCATCGTTCAACAGCCAGCATTTATCAAAGATGTCATCATCAACCAAAATTTAATCTCAACTAATCGTACGGTTAACCGGCTGTCATATGATACGTCCACGAGCTATTACAGTGCCTTATACAAAGAGCTCAAACCTGCCTATGTGATGCCAAGTACTGTTGCGATGGCGGTCACATGGGAAGCCTTAATTCGCGGTTATAAACGCTATAGAGCAGGCATGCCAGCAGACATGTCCGCCGCCTTCGTGACGCAGTTTATCGAGAAGCACACTCAGCACATTAACAAACGTAGAACGAACAAATTATGATGAGTTTACGCAATATATTAACCTTTATTGTGCTACTCGGCTCTTTGCTGCCAGCCTATTGGATGGGCGCAAGCATGATTGAAAAACACCAAAATACGCTGCTGGTTGAAAAAGAAAGCAAGCTGGTTAACACCACAAAAAGCATTCGAAACACCATCGAGCATGAGCTGACCGTCATTGCAAATTTAACACGCTGGTACTCAAAAGACCGTTTGTTGGTACAAGGAATGGATAACATTCTCTATTCGAGTGTAATCCGGCCAAAAATTGAAACCTTTGAGAAGCTCGCAACCAACGTGAGTGCGACCTACATTCTCGATAAAGATTGGCAGCCAATGTATGAGAGCAATGGCTCTCTTTACCATCTTGAGATCAGTAAACTGCTCACACAGATACGTCACGCACAAAAGATATACGAAAAAGGCCAAACCTTCCATACCGCCTACTCCGACGAGCATCTCGTTCTGAAAGGTGGACAAAGCGGGATTGCGCTAGTCAGCCCATTATTGCCCTATACCCTATTACCCGGCTCCGACTATGAGCCTCAGGGTTACATTGTAGTCTTGGTCTCCTTCGATGCATTGGCACAGCTTTCAAAGCCGTTTCTGTACCAACAAGAGTCCGCTGAATTTCATTATGGAATAATGACCAAATTAGGATACAACGAGAATCGCTATCTCAGTTACGTAACGATCAATAATGATTGGTTCAACTCACCATTAAAACTTACCATTGTGCATCGCGTATCGGATGCTGAACGAAATAAAGAGCTCGCACAGTCGAAAGCGCAATTACTGCACATTATTATTGTGACACTGCTGGTCACGTTTGTTATTGCTTTGCTCATTAGCCGCTGGTTAACAAGGCCTATCCGAGAAATTGAACGGGTTGTCCGCAGCTTCCAGCGTCAAATTCGGCCAAATCTTGACCCTAAAAAATACCAATTCAGCGAATTTAAACAACTGGTCTCATTAATTGACTCACTCTGGCTAAAAATCGCCAAGCAAATGGACGAACTGGAAGATCGCAACAAAGCATTGAAAGGGGCAAATCAGCAAGTACAGGACACTAACATTCAGTTGGCTGATTTTAACCAACGCCTGGAGCATACCGTTGCTGAGCAAACCGCAGAACTGAGAGCCTCGCTAACGCGAGAGGAACAATATCAGGTGAAGTTGATGACCTTGATTAATTTCTCCGCAGCCCATGCGGGCATCGGTTACCACGCAATTCCAGAAATGATTAATGCGGGATTAAGCAAATTATTGCCACGCTATGACATCAAATTCAGCTTTTCAAAGCCAGCCGGGCAACATGTAAAAACCATGCTCTCTTCAAATGGCGATGAACTTGGTTATGTGGATTTTGGCGATAAAACATTATCTGATGATGATACTATTTTATTTGAACTGTTTAATAAGCAGCTTTACGCCTGGCTCGAATTAGAAGATTTTGCCCGCAGAGATAAACTATCAGCTTGCTTTAATCGTAAAGCATTTGATGATGATTTTGAGTACGCAAGAGAAGCTATCGCAAAAGACCTTTGGACATCAATGTCTATCCTCATTGTGGATATTAACGGATTAAAAAATCTGAATGACACCTATGGGCATGACCGTGGTGATGCGTTAATCAAAACATGTTCGGCACTGATCCACTCCGCCCTTGATGCTCAACAAACCCTTTACCGTATTGGGGGTGATGAATTTGCCATTATAGCTAAAGAATGTTGTACCACTGAACTTAACACCATTATTTCTAAATTAGATGCCGTGCAAAAAGATCGATGGATAGAGCTAAGCGAGAATAATCCGTATCCGGTCCAGTTCTCGGTAGGGGGTGCCTCCAGTGAAACTGAATCGCTCAAAAATCTCATTTCGATTGCAGATAAAGATATGTACCGCAAGAAACGTGAGTATTACGACTCAGGTAGTGGTAAGCAAAACTGAACCAATCATGCTAATGGCACTTTGATGCTTATTCGTTATACAACATAAAGGGCAAGTCGTTATTGGCTTGTCCTTTTATTGGATAATTCACAGCCCACTATTATTTTTTTCGGTGTTAAATCACAACAACCATTCGTCACGCCCGTCTATATGACCATTACCGCCATTACCAAAAAACAACCCAACAAACACTAAATAAACATATTATTACCTATTGGTGACAATTGAGTTTTTCATTTAAATTCAATTACTTGAGTTAGAATTTAACAGGCTATAAGTATCAACCAGCCTGTCATTTCAACATAAAACAACCATAATCGCGCTTACTCCATCTTTTCACATCGACAAGATTGCCACTCAAACAGTAAAAGTCTTTTTATTATAAGTGCGATTATCAATCAATCATAAACAAACTACTATGCTCGCAGTTGGCACCGGCGGCCTAAGAATAAACCTACACACCTGACTCTGAATACCAGGGAAAGTGAATAACATGAAAAAACAACTAGCAAAATTATTAACCTTAATGAAGGGAACAAAAATGAACGTTATTACATTACACCCAGCGATTGATCATGGCTTTTCAGCAACTCAAGAAGGATTCAATGGCGGTGTATTAAACTGCAAATGTAAAACCAACAAGGTGAGCGTACAACTTTCTGGGCAAACTGCTCATAATCACGCGTGTGGTTGTTCTAAGTGTTGGAAGCCTGAAGGCGCAATCTTTTCTCAAGTTGCCGTGATTTCACGTGACAATCTTAAAGTGATTGCCAATGAAGAAAAATTAGTGGTTATTGATGAATCGGCAGCGATCCAGCGTCATGCCTGTAAAGAGTGTGGTACTCATATGTACGGCCGTATTGAAAATGGTGCGCACCCATTCTTTGGCCTTGATTTCGTTCATACTGAACTATCCGATGACAAAGGTTGGTCTGCGCCACAGTTTGCCGCTTTTGTCTCATCGATCATTGAAACGGGTACTGATCCTAAAGACATGGATGCTATCCGAGCGCGTTTTGAAGAACTGGGTTTGCCAACCTACGACTGCCTGTCACCAGCCCTAATGGACGCAATCGCAACGCACATTGCAGCACAAAATAAAGCATAACTAGCACCCCAATCATTTGGCTATGTTCAATAGCCAAATGATTGCATTAGGGGCTCTGTTAAGTGATCAGTATCTCTCATATATCGGCTTATTACTCTAGTCAGCTAAAGATTCGATTGTTACGCATAGGTAATAATGAATTTCACAATGAACGGATTATCAAATATTTGTAATCCTCTATACTGCATCCAACAAAGCGTTACAGCGGGTGAGAAAACTCAACTACGCTTATGATTAACCCACGCTTACCCCAATATTTATGCTTACTTGTCTATCGATAAGTAATCAATAAGGAAAAAACAATGACACTTGAAATCAAACCAGGTCAAACTCACATCAAATCGAAAGCAATGGTTGCTTGGGCCGCGGGCGAACCACTCAAAATGGAAGAGGTTGATGTACAGCTTCCTAAAGCTGGCGAAGTATTAGTTCGTATCGTCGCAACGGGTGTATGTCACACTGACGCATTCACTCTATCTGGTGATGATCCAGAAGGTATATTCCCTTCAATCCTCGGTCACGAAGGTGGCGGTATTGTTGAAATGATCGGCGAAGGCGTCACCAGCGTTAAAGTCGGTGATCATGTTATCCCGCTTTACACCGCAGAATGTGGCGAATGTAAATTCTGTAAGTCAGGTAAGACTAACCTATGCCAAGCGGTTCGTGAAACCCAAGGTAAAGGCCTAATGCCGGACGGTACTAGCCGATTCTCTATCAATGGTGAAACCATTTTCCATTACATGGGTTGTTCAACGTTCTCTGAGTATACCGTTCTACCTGAAATCTCATTGGCGAAAGTAAATAAAGAAGCCCCCCTTGAAGAAGTGTGCCTGCTAGGTTGTGGTGTGACAACTGGCATGGGTGCAGTACTAAACACTGCAAAAGTAGAGAAAGGCGACAACGTAGCCGTATTTGGTCTTGGTGGTATCGGCCTTTCTGCCATCATCGGTGCACGTATGGCGGGTGCTAACCGCATCATCGGTGTTGATATCAACGAAAGCAAATTTGAGCTTGCGAAACAGCTTGGTGCGACTGATTGCATCAACCCAATGAAATTCGACAAACCAATCCAAGACGTGATTGTTGAAATGACAGATGGCGGTGTTGAGTACTCATTCGAGTGTATCGGCAACGTTAACGTCATGCGTCAAGCACTTGAGTGCTGCCATAAAGGTTGGGGCGAATCTGTAATCATCGGTGTTGCAGGGGCTGGTCAAGAGATCTCTACTCGTCCATTCCAGCTAGTAACAGGCCGTGTATGGCGTGGTTCTGCTTTCGGTGGTGTTAAAGGCCGCTCTGAGCTTCCTGAAATTGTTAACCGTTACATGGCTGGCGAGTTTGGACTACAAGAGTTCATTACTCACACCATGGGTCTACAAGACGTCAACGAAGCATTTGAACTGATGCACAAAGGTGAGTCTATCCGTACTGTTCTTCATATGGATAAATAAGCCATTGATGGGCCTTCGGCTGAAGGCCCATTATGCTTAGGCGACAATTAACAATCATTCTCGAACAAGTTTCGCTCTAACTCGCTGATTAACTCAGCGAACCTGTGTGATTGCATACAATAAATAATGTGTTTTATCTGCATCTATCGCAAAGGACGATTTAACCATACCTTCCCTTTCCAGAATTTGTGCAAGTTCTTGCCAAACGGGTGTGTCGTTTTGCCAATTATGACTCTGACACCACCAATTCTCATACTCTGATGATTCAGTAACAGCCAATAACAAAATAAAATGCGGCAAATCATTATAACAGTGAGGGTATTGAATTGACTGGGCTCTCTTAAAATCAGCGATGAGTTCCTTACCTTTATCAACAGAATAAAGTTTCTTCGACTCAACAGTAAGAATGAATTCATCTCGGCATATCACATGTAAGTCTAATCTTATCGGTTTTTTAGCACTTGAATCTTGGTAAACATTGCTGGCTTCTGGATATACGAACCAACCTTTTCCCAAACACTGATGGGCAAATTGCAACGTAAGATTGGCCTCATGAATACCATTCTTATCTGAGTTGATTACCGGTGTATAAATATTCAGATGTTCTTCTAATTTACAAGATGTCTTATTAATAAGTTCAATTAGTTGGTTAACTTCTTTCTTCTTCATCGTGGCTTGCTTATTACAATGTAATGATCACAGCTTATAGTACTTTATAAAAGTTATTTTGATTTCAGATAATCACTTTCAAATTTATATTGATGATCCTGTTCTGCACTTTATTTTATTCTTTCCCAAGCAACTTATTGTATGTAACCTTATAGTTCCATCACACTACCAGACACAACCTTGGAAATTTTTTTTAGCTCAATCGATACTAACGACGTTAATATTCATAATGGCGCCCTGACACCGAGGATAGGGCGTCCATTACATCACTACACTTTGATACTTAATAAAAGACCGCCACGAATGACAGTCATTTTAACTATTACTTCAAGTGTTCTGGAACACCTTCTTTTTCCCAACGTGCCTTTGTCGCTTCCAACCAGTCACCTTTGTTGAAATCAGTCATTCCTGTAGGAAGTACTTGGTTCTGAGGAATCCACTTAGCTAAGTCAACCTTGACTTGATGGTACTCCAACTTATTAGCAAGGTTATGATGCTCATGTGGGTCAGTCTTGTGATCGTATAGCTCTTCTGAACCGTCACGGTAACGAATATAGCGATATTGCTCATCACGCACTGCATGGTTCTTATAACCCCAAGTGGTGATAGATGGGAACTTTCGATCAAAGTTAGGATTGTTAATCAGCGGCTTAAGCGAGATACCTTCATTAGATTGAACGTGAGGTAATCCACATAGTTCTGTTAGTGTTGGGTACAAGTCAAGTAAGTTAACGGCTTGTTGTGTCTCTTGGCCTTTAACTTGTTTAGGTAAGCGAATTGCAAGCGGTACACGTGTTGACTCTTCCCATAGAGTCATTTTACGCCAGCTTGTATGCTCACCCAAGTTTTGACCATGATCCCCCCAAAGAACAACGATAGTGTTGTCTTTATACTGACTATTTTCTAGTGCATTAACTACCTTACCAATCTGGTCGTCAACGAAAGCAACGCAAGCTAGGTAGCCTTGGATTAGCTCTTTCTGGAACTTCATACCAATAGCCTTAACAGCGGCATGGTCGCCACCATTAATAAAGCCATGAGTCATTAGCTTACCGTAAAGAGGTATATCATCCATATCGTTTTCAAGATATTCCGGTAGGATGATTTCATCAAGCGGGAACATTTCGAAGTATTCACGTGGAGCAGTGTAAGGAACGTGAGGACGAACGAAACCACAACCTAAGAAGAATGGCTTATCGTAATCCTGCTTAAGCTTATCTACAGCCCACTGAGCAAACATTTCATCAGGCATGATACCGCCATTAGCAATATCATCGCGGTCTAATGGACCAGCACAAAGAGAAAGACCTTTCTTACCGAACATAGGGAAAGTCTGACTACCCTCTGCAGGGAACGGGTAATATTTATGATCATTTTCGCCATAACTACCGTAGCCCTGACCACGTTCTAAGAATTTAAGATCATCGCCTTTCATTAACCACTTAGGAGCAAGTTCTGACCATTGCTCATCTTTACGGTAGTCATACAGACCGTGATGAGTAATCTTACCAACTACCATAGTGTGGTAGCCGTTATTCTTGAAGTGCTGTGGTAATGTTGGGATATCACCAAGAACTTGCTCTGCAATTTCTGGTAGGTTCTTCATACCTAGCTCACGGTTAGAATACCAACCCGTAGTAGAAGGACGCATACCAGTAAGGATAGCATTTCGACTTGGGCCACACACAGGAACTGGACAATGAGCGTTTACAAAGTTAGTTGAAGATCGAAGTAAACGATCAAGGTTAGGCGTTTTAGCTTGTGGATGTCCTTTTAGGCAACCTAGCCAGTCATTAAGGTCATCTACTGCTATGAATAATACATTAGGCTTTTCGCCTTTAGCCATCATAGGGCCAGCTACTGAATTAAGTGCGGTCATTGCACCAACAGCGGTAGTCGCTTGAATAAAGTTTCTTCTTGAAATCTTCATTTATCTTTCCTTAGCGTAATACGAAACAACTTGAAATATATCAAAAGAAAAAGAAAGCAAAAGTGACAATTATCTAGTTGCTTATCTTAAAGTGAAACTAAAAAAAGGCTCCTTAAAAGAAGCCTGCTTTTGTATAAATCACTATGCTTAAAACAGGTAAGCAAAACCCAAACGCCAACGTAACTGACGCTCATCAGTCTTAGGACTAACCTTGATGTCACCAATTTCAGCGTATGGCTGAAATCTGCTGAATCCTTTGTACGTTGCTTTTAAATTATGAAAGTAGTCAGTCTCTTTATTGTCAAATAGAACATTACCGCTTACCGAATTCGTGATATTACCTTGGTATAATAGGTGTACATTCTTACTGACTCCATACCCTAGGTATAGATCGAATGCCTGGTTACGGTGAGTATTGTGACTTGTGATAACTTGCTTATAACGTCCCTCTAACTGAACTTTGTTATCAGTAAGGTAGCTAAAGCGAAGTGATGGGATGTACAAATTGTTTTCATTAGTGTTAATTGCATATGCGAAGCCTGGGCGTATGGTTAGATTAGGATTGACCTTATAGTTGTGATATAGACCTAATTCATAAGATCCAATCTTGTGATCACTCCAAATGTCATTGTCATTACCGCCATTGACATAAGCAACAGTTTCGAGGATGTAAGAGCCTTGGCGTAAGTTAACTTGGAACTTATTATTGTACTGGTCAACTCCGTCACGATATTCTTGACGAAACTCAAACTTACCGTGTGTCGGTAAATCCCAAAAAGACTTCTCTTCTTTCTTGGTTTCCGCTACAGCCTGAGCACTACAAGCAACCCCTAGCAATATCGCTAATAATTTAATTTTCATTTATCTCCTCCTTTTTATAAATGCAACAAAATGAAAGCAATAATCACGCAATCAAAGGCAAATGAAAACAGCGAAGCAGATGGTAATTGGAAAGATTCAACCTATCAATGACAAATAATGTCCAATTGGTCACATTTATGAACAAAACATCATGCTTAATAGGAATGGGAGAAATGTTATTCAGATTTTCTACAACACTAATTTCAAGGTGTTTTATGATGTACAAGAATTAACCTTGTTTTTTATGAATTCTGAGAGAAACCAATCATATCTCTGGACGATGGCGTAAAGTACGAGGTAATTACCTTTTCAGGAAAGTGAAAGCTTAGATAAGCTAAATGAGTAATACGAGGTCAAGCATAATATGAACCCGTATTATGCTTAATCCTCGCATTATTGTAGTTTTTTACTCAGCAAGACGACTCGATTTCTACAATGTATTTTTGTAGATCATGCCATCTTTCATGATTAAGTTTTGCTTTTCAGGATTGGTTACACATTCCACGCCCGACAATGGGTCACCATCGATAATCAATAAATCAGCATACGCACCTTCAGTAATAACGCCCAACTTACCTTGCTGATAAGGGTGCTGATAAGTCGACATCTCAAATAAACGACCACAGTTTGCCGTTACCATGCGTAGAGCTGTTATCGAGTCAAAGACACTTTCTATTGCTTGCAGTTCATTTGACTGTGTTTTATGCACATAGAGACTGCCGACACAATCCGTACCAAAACACACGTTTTGAATATCGTACTTCTTAATTAGCTCTGCCGACTTAAACATTGCCTTACCAACGCGCTCAGTCTTTTGGTACAAGATTTCATCGCCCAATAGGATCTTGCGCTCAGCAATCAATGACGACGTGAAATACGAAGGAATGACATAAATCCCTTTGTCTTTAATGATTTTCGCAATGTCATCATCCATGATAGTGGCATGTTCAAATGACATTACCCCCGCTTCAGCAGCACGGCGCATAGCATCTGCAGTATGAATATGGGCGGCAACATACGTGCCGTAATCCGAAGCCGCTTCAACCGCCGCTTTCATTTCATCAAGGGTATATTGCAAAGTATCTAGCGGATCAAAGGTTGATGATGCACCACCACCAGCCATGATTTTAATCTGAGATGCGCCCATGAATAGCTGTTCACGCACCGCTTTAAGCACACCAGAGCGCCCATCAGCAACGGTAAACGCGCCTGTTTTCATTAATGGAGAATCTTCGTGTACACCAACACGTTGTTGTGCCTGATTTTGGCGATAATCTGAGTGGCCACAAGTTTGCGAAATAGCCGCTTGTGACGGTAGGATTCGAGGGCCAGTCGCATAACCTTTGTCGATACTATTTTTCAAACCCAGCGTATTACCCGCCACATCACGAACAGTGGTAAAGCCTCGCATTAGCATCTCTTCTGCCACTTTCGCAGAGCGGATTGCAACCTCTTCACGCGTCATTTTATCTAGCTCATGGAAGGGGGCAGACATAGTGAGATGAACATGCGCATCCATAAGCCCTGGCATCACCGTTTTGCCTTGAGCATCAATAACTTCATCTGCTATTGCTGTATCTATATCCCCGATCTTAGTAATCAAATTATCTTCAATAAGAAGGGATGTATTACGCTCAAGTTGATCATCAGTACCGTTAAAAACATTGGCGTTAATAATTGCAATTTTCATGACAAAACTCTCTCTGTTTTTTCGTGTTATAACTTAGGGTGTGGTCATATCATAGGCAAAGAGTGAGAGAGAGAATTGCCATTTGATGACAGTGGCTATTTTGACCGATTCAATTTCCGATATTGAGATGGCGTCATCTTCATCTGACGTTTAAATGCGCGGGTAAAGTGGGCGGAATCGGTATAACCCATCTTGCTAGCTATGCTAGTAAGCGATAAATCCGTGTGACAGATCAGATCGATAATCTGCTCAAGCACCATCGCTTCAATAATGTCACTGTATATAGCGCCTTCTTTTTCTAAACGCCGCTGCAAAGTACGTACATTAATACCCAAGATGTCTGATGCCCATTTGATAGAAAGCTTACCCATCGACAGATAAGGCCTAATCGCCAACTTAAACACAGCAACAAACGAATCCGCTTTAATTGAATCTGTCATGCTATCTGAAAACGAAACCCGAGTTGGCAGGTGAACAGGGCTAAGCATCATTTCTTCAGGGATCGTGACCGCCATGACAGATCGCGCGGTATAAAGCTGGGTATTTATGAGCGGCTTGAAGCTACGAAAAATATCGGCATCATGGGATTGCAGTGCCAATTCACTCGCGATCCATTTACCCGAGGTTAATGTCGACAACAGTTCATGCATAAAAATCACTGAAAACAGTTCGGCATACTGAAAGCTTACGTCATGACTAAACGGTTTATCCCTCACTAACCACCATTTCCCACCTCTTTGCTGGGTATAGACCCTACTGCCAGTGGCTGTCTGTTGCAGCAACTCACAGCATTCATCTAATGCGGCCTTTAAGCTTGAAGAGTGAGTGAGCTTTTCAAGCAAACGTGGAATATACACATCATGGCAAACACTCCAAACCAAGAGCCCAAACTGATCAGGCGTTGTTCTACTGCCTAAAATTTGAATCAGATTTTTTAGTGCATTTTCAGGTAAATAATCGTAACAGCTGTCAGTGTTATGCAGATCGTTAGGGATCCTAGACGCTTTCAATAATGCATACATATCATGATCTAACGTTTTGAATAGTTGCGAAAATAACGCAATATCTTCTCGCTTAACTAACGCTATTTCTCGATTTTCAACCATCGCTTTCACCCTTACACCGAGCCCAGACAGATAAAAACAGCATTGTCATCAAATGGCAAGAATTTCCAAACCTGCTCGCTAAGATGGAATAACACTTCGTCATCAAGGTAGAGCGTTATGTCACATCAATTCAATCAGTATAAATCACCATTACAACACTCATTTGAACATGCGGTTTCTTATATAGAGTCACTGCCAGATAGAAAGATCGACCAGACACCAACGTCACAGCAGCTTCGCCAAGCGATTGCAGGGCCACTTCCACTACATGCTACCGACCCTGCGACCGTTATCGATGATATGGTTAAAAATGTAGATGCCGGGCTCATTGCGTCAGGTGGTCCTCGTTTCTTTGGTTATGCGATTGGCGGTTCATTCCCAGCGTCGTTAGCAGCTGATTGGATGGTGAGTGCTTGGGATCAAAATGTACCGTATTTTGTTTCAAGCCCTGCAATGGCTGTTGTTGAAGAAACCGCAGCAGAATGGATAGTTGAGTTACTCGGTCTAACAAAAGGCTCGGCTGTCGGCTTTACTTCTGGTGCACAAGAAGCGATTTATACTTCGTTGATCACGGCAAGAAATACGCTGTTACAACGTGAAGGTTGGGATGTCGCAGCCCGTGGTATGTATGGCGCACCTCGCATTCAAGTGGTTATTAGCGATCAAATCCACTCAACCATTAAACGCGCCTTATCCATGATAGGCATTGGCTTAGAAGACATCATCAAAGTACCAACGGATGACAACCTAAGGTTGATCCCCGAAGAACTGGAACGCGTGATGAAACTGTGCGAAGGACCGACCTTGGTATGTGCACAAGCGGGCTGTATTGACTCAGGTGCATTTGACCCCTTTGATCAAATTGCCGATTGCGTAGAAGCACATAGCAACGCATGGCTACACGTTGATGGTGCTATCGGTTTATGGGCGGCAGCAAGTGATAAACAAAAACACCTATTGAAAGGTATTGAACGCGTCGACTCTATCGATACCGATGGCCATAAATGGTTCAACATGCCTTACGACTGCGGCATGGTGATTGTCAAAGATCCAAGCACTATCACTACCGCTATGGGCGGGAACAACATGGGTGATTACCTGAATGATGCGATGGATAAACCCGATCGTAATGCGATCAACTTCGGTATTTCGGCATCACGCCGTGCGCGAGGCGTACCAGTGTATGCTGCATTTAAATCACTAGGTAAAGAAGGCATTGTCGCTCATCTTGATAATTGCAGTGCACTAGCAAAACTCATGGCGGAAAAACTGGCGGCGGTTGACGGGATCACCATTCTTAACGATGTCGTTTCAAATCGTTTTTCAGCCCAATTTGGCTACGGTGATGAGAACGACCGTAACGAACTGACAGCACGTGTCGTACACCACTTACAAGAAGAAGGTTATTTATACCCATCAACATCAGGCTACAAAGGCTTAAAAACAATGTTGATTTCAATTCTGAGCTGTCATACAAGCGAAGAAGATGTAGTAACCTCAACGCAGAAAATCATTGCTGCCTACCATCACGAACAGGCAATGATGAAAACAGAATCGCATCAAGCGGAATGCATGAGTTAAGTGACCAATATCAACCACAATAAAAAACGAGCTAGCCTTTAAGGTTAGCGCGTTTCAGTTGCATCTTTCGATAAATTCAAACCCGGTTTTACGCAGTAATGGAAACACTGTCTATTATCCACCACCATTTATCACAGCAAAACAATAAGACTATGACCTATGCTTAAATAAAAACGTCCATCTCCCACATTATTTAACTATATCCTTAAGACTATTCTTGGGTAATAACATTCCGGCATCCTTATTCATAAGTTGTTGATGTCATGTTTTTATCTAAAAATGTCACCCTTCAATGAATACAACTAAGCAATACTTGAGGTTAAATCCGAATACCATTTAGCATAAACAACATAATCACAACCACGGTTAATCCATAGCCAGCAGTGGTGGCATACATGATTCCTTTAGAAGCCGGTTGCTTGTGCGAACCTCGTTTTGGCTGCACATTTATCGGCTTGCGTTGGATCGGTGTACCTAACGCTTGTGTTTCAATCACTTTCGATTCCATCGCTTAACTCCTATCCCAATTGTTTTTTACTCGTTGTACTGATTTTGCCCGACTACGCCACCACTTACGGGCTTGTTGACGCAGCCCAACCATCAAGTTCAAGCCCCGGCCTAAAGGACAAAATAGGCGACACCAGTAATCTTTGATGAAAAAACTGCCGGTTAAGGCCAGCGGTAAGATGTACCACTGCACCCCCACCCCATCGAGTGAGAACAGCATTGAAAAGGGTTCATACGAAGCAACTGCGGGGTTTCGAGTAACAAAAATCAGCATTAAGGCGAGCCAGAGCAAAACATTCACCACTTGCTCGCCATGAACATTAATCCACTCAGAAACCGCAAAATTGTTTTTCCCCAGCTTGTGCAGCCAACGCTGAATATGGTGGAAAGGACACAATTGGCTGCAATAGAGATTCTTACCCAGCCAAACAATACCGATCGCGATGGTAAACAAGAGAATATACAGAGATGGATTCTGACGAGGATCCGGCCAATAGCCGAGTAGTAAGCTCGATAATGCCGCTGTAGACAAGGCCATATTAGCCCAAAAACCAATCACAACCACTGAGAGTAAACCTACCAGCATAATGTGATATTTACGCAACATCGCTGGCATTTTTCGCTCAAATAGCACCATCAACACCAGCACAGTTAACATCGCATCAGTCCATTGAAAGCGTAATAGCGTCTCCACAGCATCAACACTCAGCCCCCGCGCAGTCGCTTCTTCATGCGCCGCTTTTCGCACCGCTTCAGTCATACCGACCACGGTTAACGTCGCCCCGCTTACGCCATCAATATCTTGACCGACAACCATTGCATGGGTGATGGTTTTGCCATTGATACGATCAAGAAAGCGCTGGTTCATCACATTCACCACGTAACCCGCAGTATCGACATGGGTCACTAAGGTTGCGTTACGAATGCGCTGGTTATCATCAACATTAAACGCCATGACTAGTGGCCCACCATAGCCATTAGCGGAGGCCGCGTAGACGGGAGTGGTTGCACCTTGCTGTTCTTGCTGTAGGGAAAAACGATAGTCGCGCTCGTCATCTTGCAGGAGCGATGAGGCGTTAAAATGAGATGCGAGGGTATGACTCAGCCCGATTTGCTGGCTAAAGCCAACCCACCATGCAAAAAGTAGCGAAATGAGGGCAAAAAGCATCGCCATTCGTTGCCATAGCGCGCGTTGTTTGGGAGAAGAGGCTTTCCTTGTTTTCATGCCTAACACTTTGAACAAAAGGACGTAGCACTATTGTGACACTTTTTACCGGACACGCTTATCCCTGAGAATGGATACCCCACATAGCAATAATGCTATAGCAATCAAGGGATAACGACAGGATTCAAAAAATGGGTCAATAACATGCTCCAGCTCAACATTTAATGATGAGAGGATAGATTTTACAGGCTCGGTGACGATAATGACGTGCCATTAGGAGAGACCATGAAAATCGACGACCTCGCACTGTTTGTTAAAGTAGCTGACCAGCTCAGTTTCACTGAAGCCGCCAACAATTTAGACCTACCACAATCTACGGTTAGTCGGAAAATAAAGCAGATAGAAGATGCGCTGCAATCACGCTTATTCGAGCGTACCAGCCGCCAGATCTTTTTAACTCAACAAGGTCACCAGTTCTATAAGCACTGCAAAGCGATTGTAGATGAATTTCATCTAGCGCAAGAGAATCTCACCGACTTTCAATCTGCCCCTAGTGGTGATCTGCACCTTTGTATGCCCACCTTTTTTAGTGAAGCGCTATCGAAAGAATTCTTTGATGACTTTATGCGATCTTTCCCGAAAATCCGCATTCATATCAAAACACTCTCACCGACTCTAATTGAACAAACCAGTGATGCAGATTTGTTCTTTTACATCGAACCACCGAGAAACAGCGGCATGGTGGCACGGCGTTTATTCACTTTCAGCCGCCGCTTTTACGCTGCGCCCAGCTACCTTAAAAAATACGGCACACCTAATCATCCTCGATATCTCATCCATCACAATTGTTTACGCTTTGATTCTCGATTGGTAGATGCATCATACTGGCACTATATCGAAAATAATGAGGTGCATTGCGTAGAGGTCGATGGCTCTTTTATCTCCGAATCCATTCGGTCGACCATGCAACTGGCTGAGAAAGGAAATGGGATCTGTTATACGCCCCAATTTCTCACCAACCCGTTAGTGCGAGAGGGTAAGTTGATTTGCCTGTTTGATGGTAAATATTCCTTTGAACAACCCTATTACGTGATGTATCACTCTCGTCATCATATGCCGAAAAAAATCCACGTGTTTCTCGATATGCTGACGCAGTATGTCGAACAAAAATACGATCTATTTGATTTTTGAATAGGGTTATAGCAGTGCGGATCTGCATACCTCCGCCAAGGTTACCTATTATCGTACCTAGGATTATAAACTTGGAACGATCATGGAAAAACAACCCACTCCAACGCCTGAAAAAGACACCTCAACGTTGGAAAACCCTCATCGCCGCAACCTATTCAAAATGGGCGCAGCGGCGACAACTCTAGCGGTTACTGGTGGCGCAGGTGCGTTCATTACTTACCGTGTTAATGGCGTACCGCACGACACTTTCCCGGTTGAAATAGATGATGCTGTTCTAACACCGTTTGATCAGCGTAATTCAGTATTCAGTTATGCTATCTCGCAGGAATTACAGCAACAATTCCCTGAACGTAACACGGCTTTTGCTGAAGAATTAGGTATCCCCGGCTTCACCTTTACCAGCATCATGAAGTCGCTCAAAGCACACGCACAACCTAACCCCGCCGCTTGGGATAACAACACGCTCGGTTACCGACAGATTGACTGGGCGCTCTGCCATGCTGCTGTCGGGCCATTGGATCGCTATTTGGCACCACTGAGTAAATTTGGTTCTCCAAAAACCGGTGAACATACCTGGGAGCAGCTAAACCTTGCCTCGGAAAAATGGCAATTCGAATCTCCGGCCGATGCCAGCCAACATATTAAGCGTGCCGCGTGCATGTTTGGTGCTGATCGAGTAGGTATCACTCACAACGATGACCGCTGGAACTACTCACCAATTTATGATCCAGTAAACAGTCAGACCTACACGTGGGAAGACGACTTTCCATTCAAACCGAAAACGGTGATAGTGCTAGCATTTGAGATGGATTACGAAGCAATCCGTACTGCTCCTTCTGCTGTCTCGGCGGCATCAGTCAACAACGAATACACAGAAATGTCCTTGGTAGCAGGTCAACTGGCAGACTTTATTCGTCGTCTTGGTTACCAAGCAGTGGCTTCGGGTAATGACTTGGGCAACAACGTGGCTTACAGCATTGCTGCAGGATTAGGTGAAGGCGCGCGTAATGGAACATTGATTGTGCCTAACTTCGGCAGCCGGGTGCGTACGGCCAAGATCTATACTGACTTTGATTTTGTTGAATACGACAAACCGCGCTCTTTTGGCATTATGGAGTTTTGCGAAAACTGTAAACGCTGTGCTGAGCAGTGTCCATCGAATGCGATCAGCATGGATGATAAGCCCTCCATGGCCCCGACCTATCCGGGCAGTGAACGCATCGAAATTTCATGGCACGGACAAAAAGGTGTACGTAAATTCTATAACGATGCGAAAAAGTGCTTTAAATACTGGGGTGACAACGGCATTGGCTGTGTCATCTGCATTAAAGCCTGTCCATGGAATAAACCCGACTTCTGGCACCACCGTTTAATTGATGCCTCCAACACCGTCACAACAGGATTTGTCCATAAATTAATGACAGAAGCAGATATTCTATTTGGTTACGGCAATATGGAAGTCGATAAATTCTGGCTGTCAGACAAGGAGAAGTAACATGATCGGATTAATGTGGTATCTGATGGGTATGCTAACAACAGGCGCGTTGTGGGGCTATGTCCACGTAAGTAAGCACTATCACCTAAACTGGATGAGTAATCTCGCTCTGGCTTCTGCGTTTGGTATTTTATGGATATGTCTCGGCTGGTCTTGGGCATCGTTTGCCGAAGGTGAAGCACAGTCAGGTGCGATGGGCTTGGTATGTTTTGGCTTGCCCGGCATCATCTTGCTCAATCTCACGTGGAAGCGATTAATCGTACCAAGTAAGCTAAGTTAAATATTCTTAAGACACGTCGGTAAATAGTGATATTTCACGGTTCGTTTTTAAAATGTCAAGGCTAGCCTTTTTGTCACGACATCCAATATTGAGCGTGTATATACTCAACCAACAGGTGTAAAAAAGCCGACAATGAAGTCGGCTTTTTTATGTTTGGCGGAGAGATAGGGATTTACTGCTCGCAAGCTCGCGCCCTCCGGGCTATTGCCTTTTCGTACCTTCGGCACGGGCAATGTGCTTTCGCTTCGCTCAGGTGAACCCTTCCCTAGGGTTCTGCACCCTATCTCGTTCTTTCCCACGTGACAGGTGTAAAAAAGCCGACAATGAAGTCGGCTTTTTTATGTTTGGCGGAGAGATAGGGATTTGAACCCTAGGTGGGCTATAAACCCACGCCGGTTTTCAAGACCGGTGCTTTAAACCACTCAGCCATCTCTCCATGCCGCGAATAATACGACGAGGAGGTTTCGTTGTAAACCCTCAAAAATACCGAGTGCATATAATCACAGCAAGAATAGGCGTTATTGTTCACCAGGCGATCAGCGCCTTGTTTTCTAATTAGAAAAAGCCTCGCTACTCGGTGGTTTTTTATACTGCGCCATTAACTCTCAACACTGCAATGGCAAAATTAAACCTATACACCACACTTACTCATGCTGCGTCACGGGTTCAGACACACGACATTTCTGAGCAATCTATCACTCTTGAGCAGGCGACAAGCATGGTTAAACCCATCTTCCATCAGACGTTGGCAGACAATGCAAACCTCAAACACTACCCTCTTACCCAAACTGACGTTGATCCGCCTTGTCTTATCCCTAAAAGGCTCTCTAATGGCGGACTCAACATCGGTTATGAGGCAGTTGACTGTCATCTGCAGCCCCCTTGTGACGGCATAGATGCAGACAAAGTCGCCCTGCGCTGGATCAGCAAAGACGATCGGGTGGTGGATTACAGCTACCGCGAGCTTCGTCAGCAAACCAATCGCTTTGCCGATCTGCTCAATCAACTTGGGCTAAAACCCGGCAGCCGGGTCTTCAGCTTGGCCGGACGTCAACCGGCACTCTATATTGCCGCCCTCGGCACGCTCAAGGCGGGTTGTGTGTTTACCCCACTATTTTCAGCATTCGGTCCTGAACCTATCCGCTCACGGATGGAAATCGGTGAAGCCAATCTGGTACTGACAACCTACAGCCTGTACCGCAGGAAACTCAAAAGTTGGTGGCGTGAGCTGCCCCATCTCAAAGCAGTGCTGCTGATTGATGAAAATCCGGATAATGAAGCGGACTGTTATGACTTTACCACCCTCATGGCCACGGCCGATCCTGATCGTCCCTGTGAAAATACCACACCTGACGACATGGCATTGCTGCACTTTACCAGTGGCACCACTGGCAAGCCCAAAGGGGTCATTCACGTTCATCAGGCCGTACATCACCATATCCGTTCAGCCTATTATGCGTTAGATCTCAAGTCATCAGACATCTACTGGTGTACCGCCGATCCCGGCTGGGTTACGGGGACGACCTACGGCATCATCGCACCACTTTGCCTTGGTGCAACCCTCATTATCGACGAGGCAGAATTCGATGCTGAACGCTGGTATCGAATCTTACAAAATTACCACGTCACGGTCTGGTACACCGCACCGACTGCGATCAGGATGCTAATGAAGATTGGCGATGCGCTACCGAAGCAGTTTGATCTGTCAGCCCTGCGGTTTATGGCCAGTGTGGGCGAGCCGCTCAACCCTGAAGCCGTCGAATGGGGCAATCAGGTACTCGGCTTACCTTTCTATGATAACTGGTGGCAAACCGAAACCGGCGGCATCATGATCGCCAATTTCCCCAGTCAGCCCATTAAGCCCGGTTCGATGGGCCACCCCCTACCCGGCATTAAAGCGGCTATCGTCAATTCAGATAAAAATGGCCATCAACAGGTCGAAACCCGCCCGATGATGGTCGGGGAGCTGGCACTCAAACCCAACTGGCCATCCATGTTCCGCGGCTACCTCAACCAGCAAGAGAGATAGCAGCAATGTTTTGCTGATGGCTGGTACTTAAGCGGTGATCTGGCGATGCAGGATGAAGACGGCTATTTCTGGTTTGTTGGCCGCAAAGACGATCTCATCAAATCGTCCGGCCATTTGATTGGTCCGTTTGAAGTCGAGAGTGTGTTAATGGAGCACCCAGCGGTTGCTGAAGTCGGGGTGATAGGTGTGCCCGATCCGGTCGCAGGACAACTAGTGAAGGCATTTGTGGCACTCAAACCTAACATTCCCGCCGATGAAGATCTGCAACAAGCCCTGCTGGGTCTGGCGCGAAAACGGCTGGGGGCCGCTGTCGCACCGAAAGAGATCGTATTTCGCACCAACCTGCCAAAAACCCGCAGTGGAAAAATCATGCGCCGACTGCTCAAAGCCCGAGAGCTCGGCCTGCCGGAAGGGGATATTTCAACTTTGGAGAGTGATGAACGATGACTAACAGACTCCATATCAACCGTGATCATCTTGTCCACCAGCTACGGCAAATGCTGCGGATTCGCCGCTTTGAAGAAAAGTGTGCCGAGCTTTATGCCTTAGAAAAAATCCGCGGATTTCTGCACCTCTATATCGGTGAAGAGGCCATTGCGGTTGGGGTGATGTCAGCCTTAAGTGACGACGACCAGATTGTCGCCACCTACCGTGAACATGGTCATGCCCTTGCGCGCGGCATGAGTATGGGCAGTATTCTTGCTGAAATGTATGGTCGCAGCAATGGCTGTAGCCGGGGTCGTGGCGGATCGATGCACCTGTTTGATAAGAACCGCCACTTTTACGGTGGCAACGCAATTGTCGGCGGGGGGCTTCCTTTGGCTACCGGATTGGCCATGGCCAATAAAAAGATACGGCGAGAAGCCGTCGCGGTCTGCTTCTTTGGCGAAGGGGCGGTAGCCGAAGGAGAATTCCATGAAAGCCTCAATTTAGCCGCCTTATGGCAACTACCTGTGCTTTTTGTCTGTGAAAATAATCGCTATGCCATGGGCACCGCACTGTCATTGTCAGAATCTGAGACCAATATCGCTAAAAAGGCTGAAAGCTACGGGATCAGCGCCAAACAGGTTGATGGAATGAATGTGGTCGATGTGGAAGCAGCAACTTGTCATGCGCTCGATTATATCCGCCAGCAGCAGCGCCCCTATCTCATTGAATGCCAGACCTACCGTTTTCGTGGCCATTCCAGTTTTGATACCCAGCTCTACCGTGACAAGGGAGAAGTCGCCCAGTGGGAAGAAAAAGGCCCGGTAAAACAATTGATCCAGTGGCTGCAGCGAAACAGCCATTTTCAAGATCAGGAACTTACCGACATTGAAGCCGACATTGCGGCGGAAATCAGCGAAGCGATTGCCTTTGCTGAAGCGGGAGAGTGGGAGCCTACTGATGAACTTAAGCGTTTTGTGCACAGCCCCGGTAGCCAGCCGCCACCGACTCCGGTGATCTGCACTCAGGACGCAGCAACACTGACCTACCGGGAGGCATTGCGCGGCGGGCTCAGCGATGCTCTCAACAGTGACCTGCGTATTTTCCTGATGGGGAAAGATGTCGGCCGTTATGGCGGCTGTTATGCGGTCAGCAAAGGGCTGATTGAGCAGTTCGGGCCAGACAGAGTCATTGATACACCGCTGTGCGAGTCCGGTTTTGTCGGGGTCGGCATTGGAGCCGCACTCGGCGGAATGCGCCCGATTATCGAGGTCATGACGGTCAATTTCAGTTTGCTCGCCATGGATCAAATCATCAACAGCGCAGCGACCCTGCTTCACATGTCCGGCGGTCAATTTAACGTGCCCGTGGTGATCCGCATGGCGTGTGGGGCCGGTAAGCAGCTAGCAGCGCAGCATTCACACAGCTGGGAGAATTTCTACGCCCACGTCCCTGGCCTTAAGGTACTCAGCCCGGCAACCCACAACGATGCCCGCCACATGCTTGGCATGGCGCTGGCCGATCCGGATCCTGTACTGATTTTTGAGCATGTCATGCTGCTTAACGAGAGCGGCCCTGTCAGTGAGACGATCGATGCTCCAATGCATCAAGCTATCGTCCGTCATTCTGGCAGTGATATCAGCCTGATCACTTACGGTGGCAGCCTTGATAAAACCCTCCAAGCGGCAAAACTACTGGAGGATGAGGGAATAAGTGCTGACGTTATTGATCTTCGCTCCCTTCGCCCGATCGATACTGAGACCATCGTCGCCAGTGTCAGCAAAACACATCGGGCGGTGATCATTGATGAAGGCTGGTATACCGGCAGTCTGGCAGGTGAGATCAGCGCCATTATCATGGAACAAGCATTCTGGCAGCTGGATGCGCCGGTTGGTCGGGTGTGCACTGAAGAAGTTCCGATCCCTTACCCTCAGCATCTTGAACAAGCGGCCATCCCTCAGAGTGACAAAATCATGGCCGCCGCTAAAGCAACTCTGGCCATTCCCGAACCACACGCCAAAGGAGGAAAGCCAAGCTATGGCTAGCGCCGAACTCAATACCTCGCTGATTGACATCAACATGCCTGCGCTCGGGGCAGATATGCATGACGGCACCCTGATCGAATGGCAGGTCAAGCCGGGGGATAAGATCAACAAAGGCGATATTATTGCGGTCATCGAAACCAGCAAGGGCGCGATTGATATGGAGGCCTACCACAGCGGGATCATCACGGAGCTATTAGTTGAACCCGGTATCAAACTGCCTGTTGGCAGCGTACTGGCACGCATGAGCACCACAAGTATGGCTATACCCGTTACCTCAGAAGCGGTCACCTCAGAAGCAATGACTTCGGAGGACAGGCCCATCCCCTCGAAACCTGTCACCGCGACTCAGGCAGCGACGAATATCGTTCCAGATGATACCCCTTTGCCACCTTATCGTCCGCCGCGATCTTTACCGTCATCATCGTCTCCCCCCCGGCAACGGGTTTCTCCTGCTGCTCGCCAGCAAGCTCTTCATCGCGGGATCGATCTGGCAACATTGACGGGCAGCGGACCACAAAGGGCCATTATCCTGCGGGATATCCCCGTCACACCTGAACCATTAACGGACATATCGATCGTCGAACAAACGACCAGTGACACGGCACCACAGACACCCTCACCGATGCGCCAGGCGATCAGTGATGCGATGAGCCGATCCAAACGGGAAATCCCCCACTATTACCTCGCGCTAGACATTGATTTAACGGCCGCTCAGCACTGGCTTGGGCAGCAAAATCAGCAACGCGAGCCAGAGCGGCGGCTATTGCTGCCAGCGGTACTAATCGCAGCTATTGCTCGCCAACTCCGGCATTTTCCGGCGCTTAATGGTGCTTTCAGCAACGGGGCTTTTACCCCATCACAAGCCATTCATATCGGCAATACCATCAGCCTGCGCGAAGGCGGGCTGGTGACCCCGGCGATCCTTCATGCCGATCAGCTAAGCATTGACCAAACCATGGATGCCCTGCGCGATCTGACTGAACGCAGCCGTCACGGGCGGTTGCGCAGCTCGGAAGTAAGCGAAGCCACGATTACCGTTACCAGCATTGGCGATCGGGGTGCCGACAGCATCACCGGGGTGATCTACCCGCCACAGGTGACCATTATCGGCTTAGGTCGACTACGCCAAGCCGCGATAGTGACCGTCGATGGTGAACTTGCCATCGGTCAGTGCATGACGGTTACGCTGGCCGCCGATCATCGGGTCAGCGATGGGATCACCGGCGCCCGCTTCCTGCACGCGCTCGCCAAACAGCTTCAACATCCGGAGGCCTTATGACCACCATTGATATTCCCTCACTTATCGCCAACGCTATCAAACACATTGCCCCAGAAACCGAATTAGCGGCGATCAACCCAAATGACGACCTCCGTGACGAATGCGATCTGGACTCGATGGACTTTCTCAACCTGATCGCCGCGCTAAAGAAAACCACGGGAGTCAGCATTCCTGACACTGACTACCCCAAAGTACGAAGCTACAACCAACTGTTAGCATATTTACGTAACCATACTCATTAAGGTGTCACCATTAAGACAGCAAAAACCCCACCATAGCCGTAACATCTGCAACGAGGATTTTCACCATGCCCATCAAGTCCATTCCACCGCTGATTTACCGTTTCCGGCAGATCCATGCCAGAGATGTGGGTCTGGTCGGGGGGAAAAATGCCAGCTTGGGTGAAATGCTGAACCAACTCAGTCAATCTGGCATCCGAGTACCGGACGGCTTTGCCACCAACGCCCAGCTATACCGTGATTTTCTGCACCAAAATCAGCTTGATGGCCCCATCACCCTGTTGCTTGACGCAATGGACAACGGCGAAGCTACGCTTAGTGAAACGGGTCAGGAAATTCGCTCTCTGATCAGCCAGGGCGCTTTCACGGCTGAACAGGAAACCGCCATCATCAATGCCTATCATGAACTGAGCCAGCAACTCGGCGAGCAACAAAACGTAGCCGTCGCGGTGCGCAGCTCGGCCACCGCCGAAGATCTACCCGAAGCCAGTTTTGCTGGTCAGCAGGAAAGTTACCTCAATATTCGTGGTGAACAATCGGTGCTTGACGCCTGCAAGCAGTGTTTTTCCTCCCTGTATACCGATCGCGCCATTGTCTACCGTCAGGAACAAGGTTTTGAACATCAGCAGGTGGCTCTGTCGGTCGGCATACAGCAGATGATCGAGTCGCACTGTGCCGGGGTAATGTTCAGCCTCGATACTGAAAATGGCTTCCCAGACGTGGTATTGATCAACGGCAGCTGGGGACTGGGGGAAACCATTGTCAAAGGCACCGTCACCCCAGATCGCTTTATGGTGTATAAACCGCTGCTCGACCAGCCGGGTAAGCGGCCTATCATTGAAAAGCAGCTAGGGAACAAACGGGAAAAAATGTTGTTTGCTACTCACGGCCACGCTGAGTCTCCAACGGTTAGCATCCCCACCAGTGATGCGGAACGCAATCAGTTGGTACTCAGTGATGATGAACTCCTACAACTGAGTCGCTGGGCTGTGATTATTGAACGTCACTATGGCTGTGCAATGGACATGGAATGGGCCAAAGACCGCCATAATCAGCAGATCTACATGGTACAGGCCAGGCCCGAAACCGTTGAAGCTCAAAAAGACAGCGGTGTATTAGTTAACTATCAGCTAGACAACACCACCGCCCCGATACTGCTGGAAGGCGCCAGTGTCGGCAGGGCGATAACCAGCGGCAACACCTTTACCGTGCTCTCACCTGAAGACAGTGCGCAGTTTCCCGACGGGGCGATTCTGGTGACCGAGCGAACAGACCCAGACTGGGTGCCACTAATGCGCAGGGCGGCGGGCATTATCACCGATTCAGGCGGCCCCACCAGCCATGCTGCCATTGTCAGCCGTGAGCTGAAAGTGCCGGCCATCGTCGGCACCGAACAGGCTACCCGCACCCTCACCACCGGGCAAACAGTCACCTTAAGCTGTGCCAGTGGCGCGGTCGGGCAAGTCTATGAAGGGGTGGTGAACTACAGCACCCAACAGATCGACCTCACCACCCTACCGACACCCCAGACCGATATCATGATTAATGCCGCCATGCCTGACGGTATTTTCCACTGGTGGCAACTGCCAACCGCAGGCATCGGCCTGACCCGGATTGAGTTTATTATCTCAAGCCAGATAGGGATCCACCCGATGGCGCTGCTCCACCCTGAGCAGATCACCGATAGCGCGATCAGGCTGACGATCAACCAGCGCTGTAAGGGCTTTCCAACCCTGCCCAATTTCTTTGTCGACACCCTCGCTCTGGGGGTCGGGAAAATCGCCGCCAGCCAGTACCCTAAACCGGTTATCGTGCGAATGTCGGATTTCAAATCCAACGAATATAGGGGATTGCTCGGCGGAGAATACTTTGAACTGCATGAGGAAAACCCGATGCTCGGGCTGCGCGGCGCCTCACGCTATTACCACCCGCGCTATCGCGAGGCCTTCGAGCTTGAGTGCAAGGCAATAGCCAAGGCTCGCGATGACATGGGGTTTGATAATATCATTGTGATGATCCCGTTCTGCCGCACGGTCAGCGAAGCCGACAAAGTCCTCGCGGTGATGGCACTGGCCGGACTTGAACGGGGTCATAACGGACTGCAGGTTTACGTGATGTGCGAGATCCCGTCCAACGTGATCCTCGCTGACCGCTTTGCTGAACGGTTTGACGGTTTCTCTATCGGCAGTAATGATTTAACCCAGCTGGTGCTGGGCATCGACCGAGACTCAGCCGAGCTTAAGCCGATGTTTGATGCCCGTGACGATGCGGTGAAGAGCCTGATCAAACAAGTCATACAGGTCGCACACAGTAAAGGGTGTAAAGTCGGGATCTGCGGGCAGGCCCCATCTGATCATCCTGAATTTGCAGCGTTCTTGGTCGAGTGCGGGATTGATTCTATCTCTCTCAGCCCCGACTCATTTGCCAAGGGATGCGAGGTTGTCGCCAAGGCCGAGCACAACCTTTCTCATCACCGCAGCCATGCTAACAAGAACAAGGATGACAGTAATAATGGTAATGAAGACAAATCAGATAAATGACTCAAGTCCCGTCGTCAGCCACTCTGCCATCCGATTTTCTATCACTTAGGCTCTCTACTACAAGCTATTACCTAGCTATACATCAGACTGCAAGGCGCAGAGCTCTGCCCAGCTGAATGTCGGGCCATCAGTACACACATACTTCTCATTAAGGTAACAGTGCCCGCAGAGCCCAACAGCACAGTGCATCCGCCGTTCTATCGACAAGTATATGGCTTCAGGCTCGACCTCATAGGCGACCAGATATTCAGCTATCGCCGACATCATGGTTTCCGGTCCCGCCAACAGCACCCGATCAGGTTGTTCACCAAAGGCATGCAAAACGGTCGGCAAAATCCCTGTCGCGGTGCCCAAATAATACCCGTGTTCATTCAGGCCAGTCATATCCTCAACCGCCGTGAACATAGGAATACAATGCTGCCACTGTTCTCGCTCTGGATTGAGCATCAAGGCGGCTTTGCTGCGCGCCGCATACAACACCTCAAGCTGGGCAAAGTGCTGCTGCTCGATAAGCTGCGCGATCACACTGACCAACGGGGCCATCCCACACCCGCCGCCTATCACTAAAATTCGCTGCTCGGCCAACTCTGTCACGGGCCACCCTCGGCCGAACGGCCCGCGCGCACCCAGAACATCACCCGAATGACACCCAAATAGGGCTTGCGTGACGGCCCCCATTTTACGGACCAAAGCGCGAAAGTTGCCTTGCTCATCAGGCAGAGTCGTAAACGTAAACGGTGCCTCACCCACTCCTGGCACACTGAGCATAAAAAACTGCCCGCCTTGCGCCTGCAACCACGCAGGTGAAATGCGTTGCTCATCGTCAAGTAAACGAAATTGATAATGACGGGCATCTTCGCCATCATCATAAAAACTGACTATTTCAATGCGTTCAGGGGTTAGGTTAACCATCATCAGCGATCCTTTTCATCACGGAGTGCACCCCGATCACACCGGGACACGTCTGTTCGCAACGCCCGCAACCAATACAGCCGTACCGACCAAAATCGGGCGTAAAATCATCACTGAACTTGTGATACCAAAAGCGCTTCACCCGCTGACCCGCCAGTTTTGCCGGGTTATGGAAACTGGCCTCACGCTGAAATCCCTCGTACAGGCAAGAATCCCAAAACCGAACCTGGCGGCTATTTGTTGAAACGGCACTTCTCGTTAACACTGCATCTTCGGTCGCGGATTCAGCGGGCAATGCTTCAGTACTGGCGACATCGACACCGGTGGAATCGGCCACGGAGCGGGTCCCAAAACAGGAACAGGTTGGGCAGAGGGTAGTACAGCCGGAGCAACCAAGACACTGGGTCCCTATCTGCTGCCAGAAGGTATCCGGGATCTGATGACTGTTTAGCTTGTTGATCCCATCAGTCAAATACTGATGGTCCGGAAACGCCTGCTCACAATGACTAATGTTATCCCAGCGCAGACTGATGTCATGCGGTGAGGCTGGATCAAGCGCAAAACCATGCAAGGCTTCCTTTCCCAGCACTGACAGTGCCACCAGTAGCCAGCGATTATCATCAAGAGGATGGAGCACCAAATCTGCCGTCTCATCTCTGACACTCGGCCCTGCATTCACCGTTGGGCAAAAACCGTGCTCACACGGTTGGGTACAATCTAGCCCTACTAACAAAACTTGTTCACGGCGCGACTGATAATACGGGTCTTGTTCAAAAAAAATATCTTGGTAATGGATGGCCATTAAATCACAGCTCTGCACCCCGAACAGAACAAACGGATCAGGCGATGGCAGGGTTTCCCGAAAACACTGACCATCAAACACGTACAGTGGTTCTTGTTCGGCAAAGAAAAAGGCTTTGGCCGAATGCGTGGGTTTATGTGAGAGCAACGGCGGCCAATCCCTATCAACTACCTGCTGCCACTGGTAATCATGGTGTCCTTCGCCATCCTGCGCCATCACCTGATAAAATGTCCGATTACGTGATAAATGCACCCGCAGCGCATCCAGCGACTTCAATAAGTAAGTATTATGCATGCTAAGGCTTCTCCTCCTGTAACTGCCACACAGCACGGGGAATGTGGTCGGCAGGCAAGGCGATAACCGCCACCGCACAGGCTTTCAGCTCCGGCATTTTGGTGACAGGATCTTGCGCGGTATTGGTCAACTGGTTAGAAGGGGCTTCCTTAAAATGATAGGGCATACTGACCAGCCCGAGCGGTACATCGGTGGTGATCATAGCCCGGGTTTCAATATAACCCCGCCGGGATCGCACACCAATCGGCCCATACGGCGAAATTGACAACGCGCTGGCATCCAGTGGATTGATGAACAAAATGCCGGGCGGAGTCTCACGCTCAAGCAGCGGTGATTTTCGAGTCATCGAGCCGCAGCCATAATGGAAATGCAACCGGTTGGTGGTCAACAGCAACGGATACTGTTCATCCGCTAACTCATCGATCGGTACATAGTGAACCGGGGTAAGACGCGCCCGACCAATGGGGAATTGTTTCTGATGAAGGATTGCGGTACCTTGCGGCGCACTCTCATTACACGGCCATTGCAAGCCATGGTGCTTGGCCAGCTTGTGGTAACTCATGCCCTGATAAGACGGTGTCAGTGAGGCCATTTCATCAAAAACGGCAGCGCTGCATTCCCAATTCAGCAGCTGGCTGCCCATTCGTTCTGCCAGCGCTTTCAGCCATTGCCAGTCACCCATTGCCTCACCCAATGGCAGAATCACCGGATTAACGCGCTGCACCCGACGCTCACAATTGGTAAACGTACCGGCTTTCTCAGCAAATGACGCGGCCGGAAGCACATAGTCAGCCAACTTGGCCGTCTCCGTCATCGTCAGCTCGGCGACCACCAGCAAATCCAATGCCTTGTAAGCTTCACGGACGTGGTTCTGATCGGGATCAGTCACTACCGGATCTTCGCCAAACAAGATCTGTGCCCGAAATTGTCCGGCCAATGCTGCCTTGCTCATCCCCAGTGATGTCAACCCGGGGGTCGCAGCCACCGATCCCCCCCATGCGACTGAAAAACGTGCCTGAGTATCACTGTCACCAGCCAGCTGGTAACCCGGATAAACATTGGGTAGGCACCCCATGTCACAGGCACCCTGCACGTTATTCTGACCACGCAACGGGTTAATACCTGTACCGGGTTTACCGATATGGCCACAGACCAACGCCAAATCAGCCAGAGCAATCACATTGTTGGTACCGCTGACAAACTGGGTGATCCCCATACCATAAAGGATCATAGCCCGTTCAGCACGACTATAGCGTTCAGCCGCTTGCCGGATCAGCCCGGCATCAACCCCAGTGATCGCAGCAACGGACTCAGGCGTGATATGTTTAACCTGTTTCGCCAATGCGTCAAAGCCCTCACAGCGTTCTGCGATAAAATCACGGTCATGCCAGTCGTTACTCAGGATCACTTGGATCATGGCGTTAATCAGGGCAATATTGGTGCCCGGCGTCAGCTGCAGATGTAAATCAGCCAGTTTGGCTAGCCGCGTCACCCGAGGATCAACCACTATCAATGTCGCACCCGCCAATTTGGCCTGAATGATTTGTCCACCGAGCACACTGTGATTTTCAGTTGGATCGGCCCCTATCACCACTATCAGCTCGGTCTCAAATAAGTCGTGAGTGCTGTTGGTCATCGCCCCTGAGCCCAGCACTTGCTTGAGGCCTGCGACGGTCGGGCTATGACAGATCCGCGCGCAGTGATCGACGTTGTTGGTGCCCAGTACGGCACGAGCAAATTTCTGGGCGGCATAATTATCTTCATTGGTTGCCCGGGCACTGCTGATCACGCCGACTGCATCCGGGCCGAATTCGTCGATAATATCAAGCAGGGAGGTGCTGATCGCGTTAAGCGCTTCATCCCAACTAACGGGAACAAACTGATCGCGCACACGCTTAAGTGGTTGGGTAATACGATTCTCTGGTGAAATAGCATACACGCTGCTCCAGCCCTTATCGCACAGCTTTCCTTGACTGATCGGGTGATCATATTGAGGGCTCACCCCGCAGACACGTCCCTGCCCGTCACGGGTCAGGTACATACCACAGCCAACCCCACAAAACGGGCAGACGGTTTTTATAGTTTTTATGATTTGGGAAGCCGTGGCTGGGTCTGGTATCGCTTTCTTCGGCACTGCTTGGTTAGACATCATTTTCACCTAGCCATTTGAGCATGGCTAGATTATAGCAGCCCACCCGTTATGCGCTGGGGGAACGACCACGCTGGTAAATCACATGATAGACCAGGCCGACCAGTACACTGCCGCCCACAAGATTACCTAAAATCACCGGGATCAGGTTACTCGCAAGCCCAAACATACTGACCGAGTTGGCCACCTCAACGGTACCCGACGCATCCAGCATAATTGCCAGCGGAATAAAGTACATATTGGCAATACTGTGTTCAAACCCGGCAGCCACAAACGCCGAAATCGGAAATACGATCGCCACCGCTTTATCAATCACGCTACGCCCTGCCAACGCCATCCATATTGCCATACACACCAAGACATTACACAGCACCCCTCGAAGAAAAGCAGTCCAGAATGGCATTTCACATTTTGCAGCAGCGATCTTGGCATATGTCGCAGCAATCGCGCCTTGGTTCATTTCCGTGTGTCCCGAATGAAACACCAAGGTGGCGATCCCGACAGCCCCCACGAAATTAGCGATACTGATTACCAGCCAGTTTTTCAGCAGCTCTCCGGTTGTGATTTTTCTATCCGCCCACGCCATAGCCAGTAAATTGTTGCCGGTAAACAGCTCGGCGCCCGCGACTACCACCAGTAGCAAGCCAAGGGAAAATACCCCCCCACCGACCACCTGCTGGGTAGCAAATCCTAAGCTTGCATCTGATTTCACCAGGGTATAATACAGTCCCCCCAGACCAATAAATGCCCCCGCCAAAATGCCAAGCATAACCATCTGTAACAATGGCAGCCGAGCTTTCGCCACCCCAATACTGTCAACCTTTTCGGCGATCTGTTTGGGTGAAAATGCATCGAAACCATACATATCAGCCATCCCCTTCCCGATTTCCGTTCATTGATACACTCAAGCTAGTCCAGTTTGGACAATAATCAATCAAGTCTGTTATTTGTCCGGCACCTTAGCGCAGGAGCCTTTTCCATGGATGAAAACCCGCACATTTGGCACCATGAATCAGCCGACAGTACCTTCGCTGCCGTTGCCAGCCAACCAGAAGGGCTGGAGGTCGATGAAGCCCGTCGGCGACTGACTGAGCAGGGACTGAATAAACTCCCGACCTCCCACGGACGCTCTGTCTTACAACGGCTACTCGGTCAGTTTCATAATGTACTGATCCATGTCTTATTGATTGTGATGGTCGTTACCGCAATCCTTGGCCATTGGATTGATGCAGCAGTTATTGCTGGCGTGGTGGTGATCAATGCGCTCATCGGTTTTATCCAGGAAGGGCGGGCGGAACATGCGCTTAACGCTATCCAATCAATGCTGGCCCCCTCGGCCAGAGTCTTACGTGGCGGCCAGCCATTTACCATTCCAGCCGAGCAGCTTGTGGTCGGTGATGTGGTGATCTTGCAGTCTGGCGATCGGGTGCCTGCCGATCTGCGTCTGTTTCGCACCAAAGGCTTTCAGGTAGCCGAAGCACCATTAACCGGGGAGTCGGTCGCGATCGAAAAGTGTACTTCCGCAATCAGCGCAGCCAGCGAACTGGCCGAACGGCGCTGCATGGCCTACTCGGGGACCCTAGTCACCCATGGACAGGGAGCCGGCATTGTGGTGGCTACCGGCCTCGGCACTGAGCTGGGCAAGATCAGTGCGCTCGTCTCCCGGGTCGAACCTACAATTACACCGTTGCTCAGGCAAATGGCGCAATTCAGTCAGTGGCTCACTGCTGCCATCATGGTTATCGCGGTGGCTACCTTTAGTTTTGGTATTGTGATCCGCCATTACCCCATCACCGATATGTTCCTTGCCGCAGTCAGCCTTGCGGTTGCCGCTATCCCTGAAGGGCTTCCAGCCATCATGACCATCACACTGGCTATCGGGGTCGAAAAAATGGCCAAACGCAATGCGGTGATCCGCCGACTACCCGCAGTGGAAACGCTGGGCGCGGTCACGGTGATCTGTACCGATAAAACCGGCACCTTGACCCGCAACGAAATGACCGTTCGCAATATTGTGACGGCCGATACCCCATTTGAACTCAGCGGCACTGGCTATGATCCCCACGGGGGGATCACTATCGATCATCATGCCATTTTTCCTGAACAGTACCCCTTGCTGCTCACTACTCTCCGTGCAGCGGTTCTGTGCAATGATGCCGATCTACGCACCCAGGAGGGACAATGGCACATCCATGGTGACCCGATGGAAGGTGCCCTGCTGGTCGCGGGGATCAAAGCAGGATTTGATACTAATACCGAAAATAAAACCTATCCCCGCACCGATCTGATCCCCTTTGAATCTGAACACCGTTTCATGGCAACGCTGCACCATAGCCATCAGGGGGAGGCATTCATCTTTCTTAAAGGCGCCCCTGAACGGGTAATGGAGATGTGCAATCAACAGCAGACCAACGATGGAACAACAGCTATCGACCTCGCTTACTGGCAGCAGCAGACCGAACACATGGCCCATAATGGTCAGCGGGTACTGGCCATCGCCTATCGGCCAACAGCGCATGACCACCGAGAGCTCACGTTTGACGACGTGAACGATAACCTGATCATGCTCGGTCTGTTTGGCCTTATCGATCCCCCCCGGCAAGAAGCGATTCAAGCTGTCAATACCTGCAATATTGCCGGTGTACGCGTTAAAATCATCACCGGAGACCATGCTCTCACCGCCCGCGCTATTGCCCGCCAACTGGGACTGATCAATACCCAGGAAGCGCTTACCGGTCAGCAGATCGATCAGCTCAGCAACGATGAATTATTCGAACTCGCTACCCACATTGATATTTATGCCCGAACCAGCCCAGAACACAAAATGCGACTGGTTACAGTATTGCAGCAGCACCATCAGATCGTCGCCATGACAGGTGATGGCGTGAATGACGCCCCGGCACTAAAACGCTCAGATATCGGTACGGCGATGGGCCGCAGTGGTACAGCGGCCGCCAAAGAAGCCGCTGAAATGGTACTGGCCGATGATAACTTTGCCTCCATCACCGCCGCGATTGAAGAAGGGCGGGCTGTCTATGACAACCTCAGAAAAGCGATATTATTCATCCTGCCAACCAATGGCGGCGAAGCCTTAATCATCTTTGCTGCTGTACTGCTCGGCTTTGAACAACTGCCATTAACCCCGGTGCAAATCCTCTGGGTTAATATGGTAACAGCCGTGACTCTCGCCTTATCACTGGCCTTTGAGCCCAAAGAAAGTGATCTGATGCAACGTCCGCCACGCCCGCCAGGCTCCCCTTTGCTAAGTCCTCACCTCATCTGGAGAATTGGCTTTGTTTCCGTGATCCTGATGGGCGGTACATTAGGCTTGTTCCAATGGGAGATGGGGCAGAGCGATGACATTGCCCGCGCCCGGACCATTGCCGTCAATACTCTGGTTATGTTCGAAATCTTCTACCTGTTCAATGCCCGCTACATCCTCGGTTCAATATTTAATCGTCAGGGGCTAACGGGCAATCGTTATGTCCTGCTAGCCATTGTGTTCCTCGCGATATTTCAATGTGCCTTTACCTATCTTCCGGTTATGCAGACCTTGTTTGGTACTCGTCCTTTTGAAGCGGGAATATGGCTAAAAATCATCCTGGTCGCCTCATCTGTGCTGTTTCTTGTTGAACTGGAAAAGTGCGTGCTTCGCCACACTTTCACTCACACCTAATACCCGCCTTATTCATTGCCGATAATTTCACAGCTAGATTTTTCACACACCAACTGGATTATTAATGCATTTCCCCATCACTTTATCCAGCATTATCGCCATTTGGTGATCTCGCTCACTGAGGGGCTGAGAGCTAAATCACATCTGTTTTTGCTGGATACAATAGTCCAGTGAATGCCCTATTTATCCAATAGTTTGGCTCTCTATTCCGCTCCATAATTACAGCCAATGAAACAACACCGTGTCACCTCAATTAGCGTAATCCTATTAGGTGGGCTCTTAAGCCAACTGAAAAAATAAACCCTAACGAACATGGAGAGATTTAAGATGAAAAGCCAATTGTCGATCTTAAAGCGGCACTTATTAACTGGCACCAGCCACATGCTGCCATTCGTTGTCGCTGGTGGTGTGCTATTAGCACTGTCCGTTATGCTTGGTGGTGAGGGAGCGGTACCTGAAGGCGTTTTCCTTGAAGGCCTGTGGGACATGGGTATCGCTGGTTTTACCCTGTTTGTACCGGTTCTTGGTGGCTATATTGCCTACTCTATCGCTGACCGCCCGGCACTGGCTCCAGGTATGATTGGAGCTTACCTCGCCAACCAAGTGCAGGCTGGTTTCCTTGGTGCCATTATCGTCGGCTTCATTGCTGGCTATGTGGTGCTACAACTTAAACGTATTCCGCTGTCAAACAAGCTCAAAGCCATTTCTACCTACTTCATTTTGCCTATCGGCGGTACGTTTATTGTCTCTGCATTAGTTATCTGGGTGATCGGTGCGCCAATTGCAGCCGCAATGGAAGCGATGAACAGCGGACTACAAGGCATGGCTGGCGCATCAAAAGCCCTATTAGGCATTGTGCTTGGCGGTATGACAGCATTTGACATGGGCGGCCCAATCAACAAAGTTGCTACTCTATTTGCTCAAACCCAAGTGGGGACTCAGCCATGGCTAATGGGTGGCGTCGGTATCGCTATCTGTGTGCCTCCTCTGGGTATGTTCCTGGCAACCCTGCTTTCACCAAAACGTTACACCGATGAAGAGCGTGAAGCGGGTAAAGCAGCAGGCATCATGGGTTGTATCGGTATCACCGAAGGCGCGATTCCTTTTGCAGCCGCTGATCCGGTTCGTGTTATTCCTTCAATCATCGTCGGCGGCATGGTCGGTAACGTCGTGGGCTTTATGTTCAATGTACTTAACCACGCACCATGGGGCGGTCTGATTGTTCTGCCTGTAGTTGACGGCCGTATCTTCTACATCCTTGGTATTGTTGCCGGCTCAGTCGCTACCGCCTTAATGGTAAACGCACTGAAAAAACCACTCGACCAACGTCAAGATGCTGTGGAAGAAACAGCAGATGACAGCCTTGAATTAGATTTTAATTAAGAAACACTCTCGGAGAAATAGAATGAAACTACTAGGCGTAACTTCTTGCCCATCTGGCGTTGCTCATACATACATGGCTGCCGAAGCCCTAGAAACAGCTGCAAAAGCAAAAGGCTGGGATGTAAAAATTGAAACTCAGGGCTCTATCGGGATTGAAAATGAAATCACGATGGCTGATATTGAAGGTGCTGATATTATTATCCTAACCAAAGATATCGCCATCAAAAAAGAAGAGCGCTTTAACGGTAAAAAAATTGTCCGAGTTGGCGTGGCTGACGCAGTAAAAAAAGCCCCACAAATCATGGATAAAATTGAAGCGCACTTAGCAACCGCTTAATTTAAAACATACTCAATTTCGCCTTGGAAGCAAGCACCTTCTTTCAAGGCGATTTTTTATCCACTTTACAAAAAAAAACAGCACTAAGTTAACACTTTACCAAGCAATATTTCGCAAAGTGTTTAATTCTGTACGAGAATACATGTATAGGTAATTGGACACTCATTCCTTTCATCACCATCCTTTTTAGAATGCTCCCACTGGCGGATGAAATAACAGGCAACCAGCATGAAACATACCTTCTCTGATCTTATCGACAATGTCATTTCAGACGCTTCAGCGTTCAACCAGATCTGGTTTGCCGGTGATGAGATGCCACCACCAGAAGCCAGCTATCAAGTAAACTTTCCACGTCTAGAGCTGGTTTTCCAAGGAAACTATGAAAATTTACTAGAATGTCCGCAGCAACAGATAGAAAACATCATGCTTAGCGCTGGCGATGCATTATTTATCCCGGCTAACGCTTGGAACAAACCCAGCTGGAATCAAGAGTGTTCGGTATTAAGTCTATTATTTGGCAAAAGCCAACTCGGTTTTAGCCTCGTCAGCAAACGCGACAATGAAGAAGGCTTCTACGATGTGATTAAATACAGCGTTCCTCAACGCACAGGACGGGCAATTGATCATATTCTGACAGCACTCACGACGCTGGCTCATGAAAAGCAAAAACAACCTGCCGATAAGTATCTTCTGCTTGCGCTACTGAGCTACTGCAAAGATATGATTGAACAACCTTCTGAGGATGCCAACCGTCGAGGAGAGGATATGTTTAAAGGGGTGTGTATTTACGTTCAGGAAAACTTCCACCGCAATATTACGCGTGATACGGTTGCCGCACGGTTTAATATCTCACCGAACCACCTATCCCGCTTATTCCGTCAGGAAGGCCATATGCGCTTTGCCGATTACGTTTCCTGGGTACGCCTTGAACGCGCTAAGTTCATGCTCAAACGCTACAATTTTCGCTTAGAAGAAGTCGCCCAACGCTGCGGCTATCATGATCCCAATTATTTCTGCCGGGTATTCAAGCGCAAAACGGGTAAAACCCCCACCGAATACCGCTGCCATTAAGCCCGCCCGAATCCCATAACAATAACATCTCGATCCAATATTGCCCGCTCATCGCGGGCTTTTTTATCTGTCTTTTTCACTTTAGCTCAGAAATAGTTGTTCGGTCGCCATCCAATTTTGAATGGAATCACGATAATCCGACACATAACGGTAATAGATATGATCGATGGCCATCAGGATGGGCATTTGTCCTGATATCATCCCCGTTGACTCCTCGCCGTTCAGCGAAGCGGTTAATATTGATGCGTCTGCAATTGCCAGTAATTTTGATTTTTCATTAGCGGTAACACACAACACCATGATTCCACGTTTTTTCATCTCTTGGGCATAACGGATCATCCGCTCATTATTGCCCTTTAGCGTCAGCAAAATCACCAATGCGCCGGGAGCTAAAATCGAACTCACCATTTGCATTGAGTCGCTGTCTTGCACCACCTCAACAAACTTACCCAAGCGGGTAAATCGAAACTTCAGATCCGCCCCAGCCAGCGCACTGTAACCCGAACCAAAGACATGGATAACATCATGGCTGTGAATGGCTTGACTAAACATCGCCACTTGCGCGGTATCCAGTCGCTTATCAAAGGCCTGCAGCACATCCACATAATCATTATGCAGACTACTGGGTTCAATGACCTGCTCTGGCCGTTCTTCGTCCAACTGCTGCTGGTAGATATAGAGAAATTCTTTAAAATTATTCAGACCCACTTTTTTGCAAAAGCGTGTAATCGATGCCGTTGAGACACCAATATCCAGTGCCAGATCTTCGATATTCTTTGCAGGTTTACGAGCGAGAAAGTAATCAGCCACTTTGATATCTGCACTCGTAAATTTGATACGGGCGTATTCAAATAGCAATGGCAAGTCTTTGTTCATTTATTCACTCCTGCAAGTCCCTTTAAGACGAAAACAATTACAGCATACCACCGCTATGAAACGTATTACAGCACACAAATTGAAAAAATTTTCATAAATTCAGACCCATCACACAGGTCACAGAAATTCCATCATGATACATTAATCTAGTTATTGCGATGTTAGTCCTATCCTCCCGCGATAAGGCAATCAATATACTGAGACTTGCATATTTATATCCATTTACAGGAGTTCATGGTGTCAACATTCTTACTTGACGGTGACTGGCAACTCTCATCACCACAGCATCCACACATTGATATTACCTGCACATTACCGGGTGACGTGCATTCCGCCTTAATCAACCACCAGCTACTGCCTGCTCCCTACTTAGGGTGCAATGAAAAAGAGGTACAGTGGGTTGGAGAGTGCGACTGGCAACTGACGCGTACCTTCAATGTAGACCGTGAACTACTCGCGGCACAGGCTATTGATCTCTGTCTTGAATTCGTTGACACCATGGCAACAATCACCATCAACGGCCAGACAGTGTTGCAATGTAGCAATATGTTCCGCCGTTATCGGGTCGATGTACTGCCTTACTTACAATGCGGTGAAAACCATATTGCGATCACACTTGATCGTAATGATCGTGAAGCAGCCAAGCGCGCTGAAAAACTGCCGTTCCCTGTGCCGTGGGCCGTTGGGAACAACCAGATCCCACACATGAACACGCTACGCAAAACCCAATGTCATTCCGGCTGGGATTGGGGGATCTGCCTAATGGTTAGCGGCATCTACCACTCTATTGCGCTGGTGCCGGTTTACCAAACCCGCCTCATACAAGTGCGTACCGCGCAGATCTGGCACGATAACGGCAGCTGTCAACTGACGGTAACAATCGACTACGATCGCCTTACTTCGAACAATGAGTCTGATGAACTGGTTATTGAGTTCGATCAGCAGCCATATCGGATCACCTTACCCTCACAAGATGTCGGTTCGCATCAGTATCAGCACTCCATTACCCTTGAAAACCCGCACCTTTGGTGGCCAGCCGGATACGGCGAACAGCCGCTCTATCCGCTGAACGTGCAGCTCAACCAGCACGCGGTTGCTAAACAGATCGGCTTGCGTAAACTGGAACTGGACACCTCAATAGATGACATCGGCAGCGCCATGACGTTCAAGGTCAATGGCAAAGCCATCACCGCCAAAGGGGCCAACTGGATCCCGCTTGATGCCTTGCCTAATCTGCATACGCCAGAGCGTTACCGACAGCTGCTGGAAGATGCGGCAGCGGCCAACATGAACATGATCCGAGTCTGGGGTGGTGGCATGTATGAGCACGATATCTTCTATGATTTGTGTGATGAACTCGGGCTTTTAGTCTGGCAGGATTTGATGTTTTCCTGCGCGCTCTACCCGTCAACCCCTGAGTTTCTTGTCGATGTAGAAGCGGAACTGCGCGATCAAGTGCGGCGACTGGCCGATCACCCATCGCTGGCCTTATGGTGCGGTGACAATGAAGTCATTGGCGCGATTAGCTGGTATCCGGAATCAAAAAGCAGTCGTGAAAAATATGTGGTGAATTACGACCGTCTCAACCGGATGTTGGCACAAGTGGTCGCAGAAGAAGATCCGACCCGACGCTTCTGGGCCAGCTCACCGTGTAATGGTGAACTGGATTTTGGCGATGCCTGGCATGATGACAATTGTGGTGACATGCATTATTGGGATGTGTGGCATTCAGGCAAGTCATTCGATGCTTACTACAGCGTCAAGCCGCGTTTTTGCTCAGAATTTGGCTACCAGTCCTGGCCGTCACTGCCGACGGTGAAAACCTACGCCGATCAATCTGACTGGAACGTCACTTCACCGACATTCGAGCAGCACCAGAAAAATGGCCGTGGCAATAGCATCATCACTGAGATGTTTACCCGCTATTTCCGCTTCCCTAACAGCTTTGATCAGATGCTTTACCTCAGTCAGGTACAGCAAGCCCTAGCCATTAAGACTGCCAGCGAATTCTGGCGCGCCCATAAAGCGCATTGCCGCGGTATTTTGTACTGGCAACTAAATGACTGCTGGCCAGTCAGCTCATGGTCGAGCATCGAATACACTGGCCGCTGGAAGCAGCTGCACTATCAGGCTAAGCGCTTTTTCGCCCCGCAACTGGCGACCTTCATCAAGCAAGATACAAGCTTGGCCCTTCATCTGGTCAACGACCAGTATCACCCCGTGCCCGTTGAAGGCCAGATATTCAAGATCCGCTGGGATGGCGAAGTGGTCGACACATGGCCTATCCATACCACCCTCGACGCTGATAGTGCCTGCAAGGCGTGGGAGATCGACACTTCTGCATCTTTTGAAGCTAATAGCCGTGGACACTTCTTCCACGTCCGACTTCATTGTGGTGATATCGTGCTTGAGAATAGTGCCTATCCGGCGCTGTTTAAGCATGCCAATCTGCAAACCACCACCATTGACTGGCAGGTAAGCACCGACGACCAAGGCACGTTTGTCGAACTGGATTGCGACAATCCGGCACTGTTTGTTCACCTTGAGTTTGAAGGTGAAGGCCGCTTTGATGACTCCAGCTTCACCCTACTACCTTCTGCTATCACTGGCAGCAAGAAACGGGTTCGTTATCTCGGCAATGCCAGCCCTGATGAGTTAACCCATGCCCTGCGTGTGTATCACCTCCGTGATACGTACTAAAGTTTAACCTTTCCTCCCCTTACCTTCGTCGTCATCTCAGCCCCAAGCTGAGATGACGCCGTTCTGCTTTCTGCAGATAAAAAAAGCCGGCAATGAATGCCGGCAAAAACAACAATAGCAATAGATATAACTTTACTCTTTAGACACTGACTCACTAACTTGCACTGGCTCACTAACGGGCAATAAAACTCCGAATTTGCTTAGGCTTAAACAGCCCTAACGCCACTTCATTATTAATGTCGCACGGCAGACCAACCTTTTGCTCCAGTAAATCCACTTCCACCAGCGAAGTGAACGATGCTGGTAAGCAAAGTGCACCTGCCTCGTTCAACGGCTGAGAATGGGGGTTATACACGCGGATCAACACCCCTTCCCCTACCTCGGCGGGTTTAATTGCACTCAGTACCAATCCATCAGACTGCAAGCAGATCCCTTGTTGATGATCCGGTACAGTATGAGGTAACGGATGCATCACAAAATACTGCAATGTATTGGTGAATTGATTCAACGACTGATGCTGATACGGCAGCACATCAATGGCATATTCCTGCCAGCGGCGTTGAATCACCGACGGTACAAACTGGAATTCAATCAGTACTGCACACTCAACTTTCACCTGACCCTGCAACTGGCTATCCGGCGTTGGGATATATTTAAATTGCTGGCCTGAGGCAATCCCCGGACGGCGTTGCAGATCTGGCTTACCAAGCCAACCTACTGAGCGGAAGCAGGTCAGTGCTAACTGATTATTCGCCCTGACTTCATATTCCTTCACCCCTTTCGCCAACAGGGTCAAACTTGCGCCTTCATCATGCATATTGGCAAAATGCACCATCGGATAAATCGGGCTCGGCTCTTCTTTCCAACCCGCATCGCGCCAGTCATGAAGGTGAGCTGGCACATTGACGCGTTCTACAACCCCAAATGGTGTATCGGCCCACGACGTTGAGGTCGTAAACGGTGCTGTTACCACCAGCTGTAACCGATGATCGTCCACCTGATTATCAAACTGCGCATCAATTGATAATGGGCTAATCGATAATGGACCCGTCGATAACGGAGCAGCATGAGGCTGAGCTGGCGCGTTCGACGCAGACTGTTCCAGACATAAGGCAATCCGATAGGCCAGCTCGCCTGTACAAGCTTTAGCGGCCCGCTCTGCCAAGTTTTTCGGTAAACACCACGTCCCTTCAATCACCAAGGTTTGCTTATGCTGGCCTTGTTGCACCGAGACAGTGGCACCCTGCCAGTCCAACGTCAGCAACCAGTCGTGTTCAGGCGGCGAATAATCATAGGTATCGCCGTCATCCCCCATGTCGATGAGATCCAACTGGTAAGGCGCTTGATGCGGCTGTTGTTTATCCACTAACTGCAACGCGCCTTGATTGAAGCAGATCCGGTAGCGATCATTGTCTATTTCAACGGCAGCAGCATTCGCGGCCGATATTTCAACTGGGCTCACCTCAACCGGGATCATGATATCTTTAGCTATCCCTGTCTCATCTTCTGCATCGCATTCGCACACTTGTAAGCTGGTAAAGCCCGAGGCTAGCAACGCACAATGAAAGGTGATTTCACTCTGATAATAATACAGCTCAGGATCATTCAGGCTTTCATCACGCTGAATACTGCCACGGTAAACCGCCTCACGGCGTAGCAGATCAAACGTAACCACCTCGCCCTGTAAATCTCGCAAGAGAAAGTCCGGTTGTTGGGTTGATACCGTCATGCAGATCAACGGGTCACGCGGGTACGGCAAGGTATTGAACACGGTCAGCCGACCATCAATCCCGCCTTGCTGTGCCACTGGTTGCGATTCCGCCATTTTCCGCACAAGGTAATCCACCGCCGACCCAGACATTTGATCTGCTTGCTCATAGCGGGCCAGAATGATCTTGTTGGTTTTATCGGTATTACACCCACCCGCACTGTCGTGCGCATGGTTACGCATCAGTACTTTCCAGACCTGGTCGAGCAGCGTTTTCTTCGGCGCAATACCCTGTTGCTGGGCCATTACCATTAAGGGTTCTAGCTGGTAGCACAGCCGGCGTTCTACCCTGTCATTAAGGTATTTATGATCATACCGTGAAGAGTAAATTGAACGGTGGATCTTCGAAACCTGACCATCAATAAATTCGCCACTCAAACACGGTAAAATCAAGCCTTCGTCGGCAATCGCATCAAACAGCTGATCATAACTACTTTCGATGATCCGGTAGTCAGTCGTGGCTTGATCACAAACCGCAATACGCGGCTTAATATTGCTATCGATATAGCGTTGATCGCCCCCCAGCGGGATCGCGATATTATTCGCCATCACCCCCGCTTCAACGAGATGGCACAGCGGGGTCGGATCATCAAAGTCCATCAAGTAGGAACCGACAAAATAGCCATTTTTGATGTTATAACCGCGAACTTTGCTGCCATCTTCGCTCTGCCAGTCAAACTCTCGACTCTGGCACACATCCGTTGACAGCCCGCGCCAGAAAACGGTTTTATCAATGCCGACACCCTGATAGATCTTCGGCATATCGATACTCTGACCAAACGCATCAGGCACATAGCCGATTTTCATCACCGGACCATATTGCTCGCCCAAGCGCATACCTGTCACTAGGTTACGGACGATAGACTCACCGCTAATGATCAGCAGATCCGTCTGGCTGTACCACGGACCAATTTTCAACTTCCCCTGCTGAACCAAGCGACTAAAGCGCTCCACCTGCTCAGGGCAATGAGCGAGATAGTCTTCAACAATACTGAGTTGACCATCCAGCAGGTAGGTATCACTCTCTCCGGTTTCTAGCCCGCTCATCACTTCATCCATATGATAAATCAGCTGAATAAGTGACTCATGGGTTGAGAAATACCATTCAAAATCCCAATGTGTATGCGGGATCACATGAAATACTTTCTTCATCGTTACTGCTCACTTCCACGCATACCACTACGCCATAGCGCTGGCGATCACATCTTGAACCTGACCGGCATCACCGTTCTGCAAGGTATCTCGAAACGGTTTTCGCATCATGCTGCGCGAAAGTTTAGCCAGTAAACGTAGGCTCTCCTCACTCCCTTCTGCAGGAATAGTGAGTGATACTGCCGTTGTCACTGGCTTTTCATCCATGGTTTCCCACGCTATCGGGTGACTAAATCGCACCACAAAGATCCCGGCATGTAACACCGTGTCATGCTTACAATGCGGTATAGCAACCCCATCAGTCAGCCCTGTGCTGCCATGCTGTTCTCGCCCGTTCAAACCCGCCTCAAACGCCTTGGCGTCCGCCACGTAACCGAGGGCATAAGCGTTCGCGGCAATAAAGGCAAACACCTGCTCTTTGGTGGTTGACTCGGTATCGAATAAAATATGTTCAGCTTCAAATACGGTTTTCATTCTCAATCAGTCCTTACGCGGTTTTTATCGGTTGCGGGTCAATAACAGGGGCTTGCTCTGTCGCTACAGGCGCAGCCGCCGGGGTTGTCTCGACCTCAATCGGTTTACGCCAGAAGCCGATAATCAGAGCTGTCAGTGTGATACCCGCAAACGTACAGAGGATCCAGGTCACGAACGGAATAGGCTGCTCGATATAACCGACAAACGTTCCCAATGGTGAACCAATACCGCCATAGAATTTGACATCTAAGAAGCCCACTAAGCCACCCGCTAACGCAGAGCCTGCGACACTGGCGGTGATCATCTGTACCGGGTTAACGGCAGCAAATGGGATGGCCCCTTCCGTGACGCCGACAATGCCCATACCAAAGGCAGATTTAGCCGAAATTTGTTCTGTTGCGGTAAATTTGTTTTTGAACAGCTGGGAAGCCAGGAAAATACCCAATGGCGCAACTGAAATCGCCGCCTGTGCTGCGGTGCCCGGTACGAAGTTAGCCCCTTCAATACCGTATTTTGCAACCGTATCTGTAAAGACGGCGGTACCAAATATCAATGCCGTTTTGTTCACCGGGCCACCGAAGTCAAAGCCGATCATCGCGCCGATAATGGCACCGATAATGAACGTAGAAGCAGAGTAGGTATTGGTCATCCACGTTAAGCCGTCATACATTGCCCCCATGCCTGACGCGATAGGCCCGCCAATCATGTACTTCACCACAATGGTAATAAAGAAGGTGGCGATCAACGGTAGAATCATGATCGGGACCAATGGCTGCACGATTTTCGGCCAGCGAATTTTTTTCAGCATTCGGACGAAGTAGCCAACTATAAAGGCCACGAGAATGGCAGATAAGAAGCCACCACCGGTTTCCGTGCCTAAGAACGCGGCATCATTGGCGATGTAAGCACCGATCATGGCTGGCGCAATCGCCGGACGTGATGCAATCGAGTTGGCAACAAAGCCGGCAAAGAGTGGGATCATCAAGGTAAAGCCGACTTTACCCACCTGGAATAGGTGATACATTAAATCGCCAATCGGGTCATTGCGGTCAAAACCCCAAGCAACCAAACGGCCTAAATCATCTTTTTGGAAGGCAAATATATTGGCAATCGCCAGCAATAAACCGGCAGAAATTACCATCGGTACCATGTAAGAGATACCACTCATGATGTGCTGGATGAAGCCATTTTCACTGGACTTACCCAAGGTAATATTACCGACCTCTGTCCCTTTGCCGCCAAAGATGCTGCCTTCTTTCAACGCCAGTTCAACCAGCGCCTTGGCATCTTTAATCGCTTCCTTCGGGCGGGTTTTGTAGACTTTCTTACCGACAAAACGCGCCATCTCAACTTCAATGTCTGAAGCGATAATCACCACGTCTGCCGCTGCGATCTCTTCGTCTGTCAGAATATTCTCTGCACCAATTGAACCTTGGGTTTCAACCTTGATCTTGAATCCATGCTCTTGGCCTGCCACTTCAAACGACTCTGCCGCCATATATGTGTGGGCAATCCCTGCTGCACATGCAGTAATTGCAACGATGGTATGACTCATTCAATACTCTCCCGTTAATTTTCACGCTCCATCTTATTACGTCTATTCTGATAATATTTTCACACCAAGTATGAGATCGATGACACACAAACAAAACAATTGAAAAAATTTACACAAAACCACCTGGTGAAAACACGATAATTACTGATTAATCATATGGATACGATATTACTGAATTTCAAATTCGTGACAGAGGTAACTATTTAGTTATCCAATTTGAAAGAGAAACGAGGACTCACAAAGGTCTCGCCGTTAATGCACGGTAATATGACGAACATCGCATTGTGCTCCAAGACAAGCGCTGATCGTCACCTCACCCCGATAATCGGCTAACGGCAATACTGACGAAGAGTACAACTGATGGTTAATAAACCATGCTACCTGCTCTGAGTCAGTATTAGCAACCAGTGGTAGCTGCTCAATTTGATCCTGATAGTAGTGCTGGCCGGTTTTAATATATTGAATATTAACAGCCAACCCTTTAATCGCCGCGGGTGAAGCGAGTCCTTTTTGTTGTTGCCAATTGGCAAGCTGGGTTGGCCACACGGCCTGTCCCACCACAAATTGGCCATGACTTTCTAGCGTTGGAGGCGTGATCCCTCGTACGGTATAGGCCGATTTTTGCCCGAGACACTGCGACGCTGGTGTCGCTTGGCTATCTCGCCCTCCAGGCCAGCAAATCGTTTTTTTTACAACGTTTTGAGGTCGAACAATACGATGCTTATCTCGTGGTAGTTGATCGAACGTATCAAACATCAGCGGGGCTGCCTGTGTCGCCCCCAGATAACCAACCATCGGGCTGGCATCTGGCCGCCCTATCCACACCCCCACGGTATAATCCGGACTGACCCCCACAGACCAAAAGTCGCGATAGCCGTAGCTAGTACCGGTTTTCCACGCGATTTTACGCCGGATGCTGGGAACCACTCTGTCTGGCGCAGTGATCTCACTCAAGGTGTGATAAATAATCCAGCTGCTTTCAGACGTTAACAGCGTGCGGGCTGACCGCGTCTGCTCTTGCGCCAGAAACCGTAATGGCGTTACCTGCCCCTGCATGGCTAACGAGCGGTATAAACTCACCAAGGTCAGTAAATCCGCCCCTGTTCCGCCAAGCCCTACCGACAAATTCGCATCATCATGATGCAAACGCACATCGGCACTTGCCAGCAGATCATCAAAAGCTTGCGGGGTAATGGTATTGAATACCTGAATTAAGGGAATATTGAGCGATTGCTTCAGGGCTTCACTGACAGTAATAGCCCCTTGAAATCGTCCGTTCAAATTACGCGGTTTATAATCACCAAATACCGATGGCACATCACTGAGCAGACTGGCAGAGTGGATCACGCCTAAATCCAACCCCAACCCGTAAATGAACGGCTTCAACGTCGACCCAGGCGAGCGAACCGCTCGGATCATATCAACATGTGAAAAGCGGCTATCATCATGAAAATCCACCGCGCCCTGATACGCAATCACATTGGCAGTTTGATTATCAATGACCAATACCGCCGCTGAGCTCTTTGCCGGTAACTGATGACTAAGTTGTATCAATAATCGCTGAATACGGGTCTGGATCGCATGATCAAGCGTGGTACGTATAACATGGGCATCGGGAGATTGACGCTTTAGTTCCCGGCTTAATAATGGGGCTAAAATAGGGGACGGATGGTGGCGCAATAACACCGGCTCTGCACGAAGAAAACCCACGCTACGACTGTCGAGTATCGCACTCCCCAGCAACCTATCGAGCACTTTATTCCGCATGAGAGCCGCGATTTCTGGGTAGAGATCAGGCCGGTAACGAGACGGTTTCTGTGGCAATACCACCAGCAAGGCAGCCTCAGTTTTCGACAGAGCACGCGCTGACTTGCCGAAATAGTGCTGCGAGGCGGCCTCTACCCCTTGCAGGCTGCCGCCAAACGGGGCCAGATTGAGGTAATGGGATAAAATCTCCGACTTGCTGTAATACCACTCTAACTGCAGCGCCCGAAATGCTTGCTTCAGTTTTCCGCTCAGTGAACGTTGGTGCGGGTCGATCAAACGCGCCACCTGCATCGTCAGGGTCGACCCTCCCGAGATCACTCGACCGTGATACAGCCACTGCCCCGCCGCTCGCACAATCGCCAGTGGGTTGATCCCGGGATGGTAATAAAACCAGCGGTCTTCATAATTAAGCAAGGCTTGAAGGTAAAACGGATCGACGTCCTTTACTGTTACCTGATAACGGTGCACCCCTTGCCTATCAGCAAACGCACGCAATACCTGCCCATTCGCGCTGGTCACCACCGTGGCAGGACCATCCGGATACAATGGCGGTAATGGATAGATAACATTGAGCGCAGCCGCGAGCAAAGCCACCACAAATAGAGTGGCTAACACTCGCTGTGCCGCCCGCAGGCAAAAACGTTTTATGGGATCACCGATATCGTGTCATCACCTAACCAATACACCAGATGTTTGCTGGGTGAGTACATATTTTCAATATACACTGGCGGCACGGTAAACTGCCCCGGCACTTCAGCACGTAGTACATAAGCGAAGGTATACGTCACCCCTTTTGAAAACGAGTGTGATAGCACAAAGCGGTCATTACGGTATTCCTCATGAGTGGGGGTATCAAGCGAGAAACCTTCCGGCAATAGCGAGCTGATATTCAGCCCTTGGTTTAAACGTGGATTTTCCAGCACAAAACCAGCGGGGATCGTCTCAACCCACAAGCCGTTGGGCAGATCTTCTTTAAAGTTAGCCTGCATGATCATGAGTACCCGCTCACCAACCACGACGCTCTTAGCTCTGAACGGAGTGCCCGATAAGGTATAGATCATCCGTTTCAATGCATTAACCGGTAGCGTATTCAACGGGTTCTTGCCATTATCAACCGTACGGTCGGCGAGCTGATAGCCTTGCGCTTGCAAGTTAATATACAGCGGGAACGTATTGTTATTGGTGATCGTCATCTCAGGCAGCAAGGGCACATTAAACGTTCCGGTATAACTCGATGCTTTGTCATTGATTGCAATGTCGAAAACTTGTTCCGCATTTTTCTGTTGTGTAACGACAGCCGCTTGCAGCAATGCGCCTCGCTCTTGAGTACTCAACCACGATTGAGCCAGGGATTGTTCAACCGCGCTTTCCAGCAACTGGGCCTGCAGCTCACTGGCTGCCAGATTAAGCATAGGCACCGATTGTAACCTAACTAATACCTGTACCGACTGCGCGTTGTCGCGAATGTCCGAACCGTAATCATCCAAATATTGCTCACTGCGGGTCACTGTTTTTGCCTGCTTTAGCATCGCCAATGCTTTATCGCTGTCACCGACATGGGCGAAACTCGCCGCCAATTGCAGGTAACTCAACAGTGAAGGATACTGCTCAATCCCCAGCTTATCTAAATGGCTCCACTGCACTTTACCTTGCGCCGACATAACATAGGCCGCATACGCCAAGGCACTATCGCCAGTGGCGCTGTTATAAGCCATACTGCGGGTATAGTCAGAATAAGTCAGGTAATCTGACAAGCGTGTCTGAGCGGCGCTAAGCATGGCGACAGGAACTGTCCCCGGATAGGCTTTTTCCACTTGGAGTAAAAAGTCGGTGACATACACACTAAGCCACGGTTGCTCGCTCCCATAACTGTCCCAGAGTGAAAAGCCACCCATGTCCGTTTGCATGGTTTTCAGCGTCATAACAGCTTGATAAAGGATTGCCTGATCTGACTGGCGCTCTCCTTTTTTCAGGTTCCGCGCGCGCGTTTGCAAAGCGGCCGCTTTAAATTGCTCCAGCTCAGGTAAATGATAGAGGTAAGGCAAGGCTTTACTGGTAGTTTGCTCTGCACAACCGTACGGATAACGATAAAGATCCCGCGCCTGCTCGGTCACACTGAGTACCGGCGTTTGGCTGATATACGCATGCCCTTCTTTCCCATTCACACTCGCTAACCCTTGCCACAATGCGTCGGTAAAGGTCACGGTTTCCCCCGGCGCTACCCATTCACTGCTGGCTTTCGTCACCCAGGGCATGACGGGTCGGATCGGCACTGACCATGCCCTGTCTATCTCCAGCGTATCACTGCTAGCTTGCAGCCTGATCGACGTCGCTAGTTGTTCAATGCTATCCGACACCTGAAACGGGATGCGGTAAGCCACATGCCCTCCATCAGCAAGATCAACCTGTGGCGGCAGCGTTGAGGTATCTAATGCAAGCTCTCCACCATTACTCACTGTCAGCGCTAATTGCTGCGCTTGCCCACTTAAATTATGAAGATCCACCGTAACGCTTGAACTGTCTCCCGGCACCAAGAAACGCGGTATACTCAACTCAGCCACCACGGGGGCGGCAATCGGCGCATCCTCAACCGCTAATCCCACTTGGCTGGCATTAAACACGGTGGCGATGATCTGCCCTTCCCCGTTATAATCCGGGATATCCAGCTCAACCACCGCGTTACCATCCACGACCTGAACGGGCTGTGACATCAAAATAACGGTTTTGCTTTCCACCACATCATCATTTTTATTGTCTGTTTTACTCACCGCATCACTACCAAAACGTGACTGGGCAAACGGGTTCTTCCTCAAGTCATATAACCGAGAATAGAGATCAACCACATCAGCGCTATAACGGCGCTGATCAAAGAAATAACCGAATGGGTCTTGTGGCATGAAACGACTCAGATTGATGATCCCCTTATCGACAATCGACAATGTCACCCAGGTATCACCTGCGCTTTCTGCTGCAATATTATCGACCGTAACGGGAATAACCAACCGCTCCATCGGCCGGATCACCTCTGGTAGTGTCAGCGAAGCCGTCAATTGACGATCGGCCCGCTCTAATGCTACGGGCACAATACCAAAGTAGCGTTTCGGGGTGGCAGCCTGCACGGCAGTTAACGTCGCTGTCAGGTATATATCGTGCCGTGATATACCTTTTTCTAGTGGCACCCGCACCTGCTGCACCCCTTTTTCCACCGCAATCCGCTGCGACCAGACCACCTTGTCGGTTTCTAGGGTCACCAGCAAGCTACCGGCTATGGGTGCGGTGATCGCCGCTTGGATCTCTTCACCAGAGGTATAGGCTTTTTTATCCAACTGAATATCAGCGTGATCCGGCTTGGCTTTCACCTGCTCACTGCCGCTGTACCAGCCTGCATAAAACAAATATTCGCTAACGACATCAGTGTGCTTATCGGTCACAGTGATCCGGTAATTGCCCCATTTCACCGGAACAGAAACAGGCATCGATTGCCCATCTGCAACGGTCACCGTCTGGCTGGCAATACGTCGCCATTGATCTTGCTTTTTACGGGTCCAACCCACGCCGTCTTCATACAACCAGTAATATTCGCCCTGGTCGTAATCAAACGTTACCTCCAGCTCTCCCGCCAGCAAAGCCTGACCATCATGACTTAGCAAGCCCACCGTAAACTCAGCGTCCGAGTCATAGCCCACACTCTCTGACACAGGCTTTATCCCAGGAATAGGGCTATCAGCCCAACTGACATAACGTAAATAGCGCTGAACCGCTGCCCCACCCGCTTCTAGCAAGCTAAAGTTGGCGACGGTTTGAATCGGGCTTTTCAGTCCTTGCGGTGATGGCGTAGGCAGTACAACCCCTAGCGTTCCTTGTGGCGAGAGTCGTTGCTTATCGAGAGAGGCGTAGCCCTCACTGAGTGGATGAGGTTGCCCGACAATAAAATCAGCATATTCCCCGGTAAAGTGCCTGATTGGCTGAAAGGTCAAATCGGTTAATACCGTATTGCCTGCCGCCGGACTACCAAACAGATAACGCCCGGTTAGCTCGACTTGATAATCTTCACCCGCCACGACAAAATCAGCCAAATCACCGAACGTTAAATCCATCCTTTCCGGTACAAACTCTTCCAACTCAAAGAAAAAACGGCTGATGGGTTTGTTTGCGCTGGGATCAATCCGCACCTCTACTTTGTAGCGCCCTGTCATCCAACTGGACGCCGTCGCCAACTGACGAGAAAAATATCCCGCCATTTGCGGGGCCAGCTGTTCGGTTAAAATCACTTCATTGCGCGGGTTGAGCACCGTAAGGGTAATAGACTGCTCAGTGATTGCCTGACCATCCTGATCACGCAACAATATATTAATCGGTAATGATTCCCCCGGCTTCACCAAGTCACGGTTACTATAAATAAACGCCTCGACGGGCTGATACGCGCGTCCACCAATTTGGAGATCAGACAGATCAAGCGGCACTTCCCGCAATGGGAGAATACCGATATCCTTCGCAGGGGTTGAGCCTGCGCCACCAGCTACTCGCGCCACCACCACATCAGTCCGCTTCGCCGCAAAATCAAACACCGCCAGACCATCGTCATTGACGGCGACTCGTTGATGCAGTTTATGATCGCGATATAACTCAACCTCACCTTGTGTGATCACCTCCCCGCTCGATAACCATGCAAGACTGAAAACGGATTGATTCGCATGTAAACGCGCCTGAATGCCAACATCAGTCAATAACATGTGCTTTGCTTGTATATCGTAAAAACTGCCGGGCGCTTTTAGCACCACCACATACCAGCCTGAAGAAAAATCATGTGGGATCGGGATCCGCGCACTGGCTTGTTTATTAGCGGCACTCGGTGGTAGCGAAAAACGGTCTGAATAGACACTCTTATAAGCGTGCTTTAATTGTTCTAACGCATATGGTGTTGGGGTATCCAACAAGTACTGTGTATTGAGGAAGGTTTCCGGATCGGTAATTTGTAAAATTTCGACGTCAACCTGCGACAAATTAATAAAATTGATCGGGATGGACTGACTGTTTGAGCGAGGCACCAGAGGACCACTCCCAACAAATGATACCGCAGGGGTTTGTATCCCCTGTTCACCACTCTCCTCGGCATAACTAAATGGCATAAACAGCGAAAGCCATAATAACATGAAGAAAATGCTGAGTTTTGACGCCAGCCGTGAAGAAAAAAACATGAGAACACTCCTTTGTTCATCCATACTCATTTAGCGGTATTCATTTGTTATCCATCCCCTTCCATTATCACCGCCAATGCCGCGCATAGCATACCGCATGACACAATTATGCGTCGCACAACACATATTTTTATAAGACTCACACAACTTACACCACACCATGAAATGGACGACAACAGCAACTTATTGTCAGTACAAGACAGCATAAGAGGGACAAGAAAGGGCGGTATATCTATCAGATATCGTGACTTGAAAAGTATCCAACAAAGACAGTGACAGAGCATTAATGAAGGCCTAAAACACTGAGTAAAGAATGGAATCTTTGAACGTGTCGCTAGAATAGTTTATGTCTATTCATTTGCTAGCCAGAGAAAAAGCGGACAAACCCTAGAGTTGATTGCAAAGACATTGCGGCAGAGAGATGTGCTTTCGCTTCGCTCAGGTGAACCCTGCCTAGGGTTCTGCCCCCGATCTCGCTCTTTCCCACGTGACAGGTGTAAAAAAGCCCAGCATTTCTGCTGGGCTTTAGAATGTGGCGGAGAGATAGGGATTTACTGCTCGCAAGCTCGCGCCCTCCGGGCTATTGCCTTTTCGTACCTTCGGCACCGGCAATGTGCTTTCGCTTCGCTCAGGTGAACCCTTCCCTAGGGTTCTGCACCCTATCTCGTTCTTTCCCAAGCGACAGGTGTAAAAAAGCCGACAATGAAGTCGGCTTTTTTATGTTTGGCGGAGAGATAGGGATTTGAACCCTAGGTGGGCTATAAACCCACGCCGGTTTTCAAGACCGGTGCTTTAAACCACTCAGCCATCTCTCCATGCCGCGTATAATACGGGGGGGATGATGCGTTGTAAACTCTCTTTTTGCCACTTACTCACCGAATGCTTGGGTTTCAACCAAATGAGACAAAACGTCGTCATTCCACGCTATTATTTGCCTCAACTCTCCGCTTTGGATAGTCATAATAATACAGTGTGGCCAGTTCAGCCGTGATTGCCTGCCAGCAATCTACCTCAAATCCAAACACAACAATCCCACTGGTGGGTATATTATCGACAGCCATTCCCAAATTTTTTGCCAATTCGGTCACTGCTGGGTTATGGCCCACCAGCATCAACCGGTCAACGACATCGTTACAGTCACGGATGCTAGTTAACAACTCATCAGCGGATTCAGTGTAAAGCGCAGTATTTGAAGCTAGCTTTGGCTGACTCATTAACTGTTGGGAAAACAAATAACCCGTTTCTAACGCCCGTAGGGCGCTACTGGTTAATATGAGTTGAGGCCCCATTTGCCAGGCATTTAGACGGTGGGCCATATCGGGTATGTTTTTCTTACCGCGCTCATTAAGGGGGCGCTCATGATCATCGAGTGTAGGATCATCCCATGCAGATTTCGCATGACGAACCAAAAACAATAGCTTCATCGCACTCCTCCCAAACAGTCAAACTGCGTTCTACACAGCAACACCGTAAGTATAAGCAAGAAGCAAAGGGGTCAAGATGTTCAAATTATAGAAAAGACATGGGTAAACACTACATCGCTGATTTTACCGCACGCGCTAAACGGTCTGCAGCCTTGACCGGATCCACGGATTTCGCATCGAAGAAATTGCTGACCACATCGAAAATGGCCGCCTGCACATAACTTGTCGTTGCAAGCCCTTGTGACACACTGGGTACGAGGCCACCGTGTATAACGGTTTGTTTGAACGCGGCTTGTGAGTCTTGTGCACACTGATCAAAATTGGACAGATCCATATCCATCCGCACCGGGATCGACCCTTTACTGCGGTTAAACGCAGCTTGAAAGGATTTATCCAATATGGCGCGCGCCAAATCTTTTTGCGCTTGTTGACCCGCTTTATCCCTTAAATTAAAAAAGGCAAAACTATCGATATTATAGGTAAATTCCCCTGCCGTACCTGGCGCCGCGACACAGATATAATCTTTCCCCGGAATTTTGCCTTCAGCTTCAAATTCACCTTTTACCCAGTCACCCATGATTTGCATCGCCGCTTCACCGCGACTCACCATCTCGGTGGCACTATTCCAGTCTCGTCCTCGGTATGCTGGGTCGATATAATCACGCATGCGACGAAACTGGGTGAACACCGCCACCATTTTGTCGCCCGTCAGCACCGACATATCTAACTCAACAAATGCGCGGTTATAATCATCTGCACCTAACACCGCCAGTGCGACTGCTTCAAATAAGGTGACGTTTTGCCACGGTTGACCACCATGAGCCAGAGGGATATATCCGGCTTGCTTAATCTTGTCGGCAGCAATAAAAAATTCATCCAGTGTTACAGGTACCTTTACCCCGACTTTGGCAAAGATATCCGGATTAGCCCATAACCAGTTTACACGGTGAATATTAACCGGTACGGCCAGATAGTCACCCTTGTACATCATGATCTGCCTCGCTACGGTCGGTATGATCTGCTGCCAATGCTGCTCTTGGGCAATATCATTTAAGTTCATCAAAAAGCCAAGTTGCCCCCACTCATACAACTCATGGCCTTTTAACTGCGCCGCTGACGGTGGATTGCCTGATACCGCCCGGGTTTTTAACACCGTCATAGCACTGTCTCCACCACCACCAGCAATGGCGAAATCCTTCCACTGGTTTCCCTGTGACTCAACTTTATCTTTCAATATGGAAAGCGCACGATCTTCACCGCCCGATGTCCACCAGTGCAACACCTCTACCTCTCCAGCCGTTGCATTACACCCGGCCAAGGCAAGTACAAGGGATAACAATGTTGTTGCTGGTTTCATACTATTCATACTTTCGTTACCAAGCGGGGAATATATACTTCAACTTCTAATCCACCTTCGGCGGCATTGTGGATGGCCAGATCACCACCGTGAGCATGTATAATATTACGCGCGATACCTAAACCGAGACCGTGGCCATCTTCATCGGTTGCAATTCGTACATACGGTTCAAACACCGCATCAAGCGATGCTTCGGGTATACCAGGGCCTTGATCTTTAATAATGACAACCAAGGCTTCTTTCTTATCAATAATGATCAGCTGTACGTCATGACCATACTTAACCCCATTATCAATCAAGTTTGTGAAACAACGCTTGAGCGCCAGCGGTTTACCCATGATGGGGGCAATTTTACTCTCAGGAATATGTACTTTTACGGTTTCTTGATTATGTTGTTCGGCAATGCTCGCCAGCAAGGTCTTCACATCAACCTGAGCCAGGTTTTCATGCAGATCGGTATCTTTCACCGCCTGTAGGGCCCCTTTCACCATCATTTCCAACTCATCTAAATCATGGTTGAATTTCTCTATTTTGCTTTCATCATCAATCAGTTCAGCACGTAACCGTAACCGAGTAATCGGGGTTTTTAGATCATGAGAGATAGATGAAAATAACTGCTCGCGATCATCGATATAGCGTTGTACCCGTAGCTGCATACGGTTAAAAGCCCGCGTCGCTGTCACTAACTCACTGGCCCCTTCTTCTTTTAAGGGGGGTTGGTAAATATCAAAACTCATCGCATTAGCGGCATAGGCTAACCGCTTGAGTGGTTTAGTCTGGCGACGGATCATGAAGAAAGTGAACACCAGCAGCAAGGTGGTAATAAACAGCATGAACACTACTTGCTGACGGGTGATTATATCGTCGCTGAGTGTGACATAAGGAGCAGGTAATAACGCCGCAATATACAGCCATTCATTTTTGGCCAGTTCCAGTTGCACCACTAAGATAGGCGGGTTAAGCGGCTCAAGCGTAAGCGTGTAATGTGCCCACGAACGGGGTAAATCTTGTAATAGAATATCGTTTTTCAGAACGTGTAAGGTCTCGGGACGTGAGAACTCAACCTGAATAACATTCAATCGTGGCAGTTTTTCTCTTAGCTCATGTTTAAAGACATCAATCGCTGTTCGCTTCATCAATGAGTCAGGAATGGGATCAATTAAGATCTCTTCTTGGTTTAACGACACAAAGAAGCGCGTACCTCCCATATTGCGCAGTTGATCAAGCACGATATGGCGATATTCCAACGGCAGCGACTGAAAAAACGTCACTGTAGAGGCAAACATATTGGCCATGCTGGCAGAGGCAGATTCCAACCCAGCCAAATCTCGCTGTTTAGATTGCGCATACCAGATCCCCGTTGCGATAACCTGTGCCAGAAATACAGCCAGTAACGTAAACCAGAGGGTACGGGCCAACAGAGATTGCGGCCACCACTTTCGAATATTCATTAGACGTATCCATACAGGCAACCTCATGCTTTATCGTAAGCCGGGTTGCCACGAGTCACGGGGAGAATTACTACTCTTCGTAAATCACATCAGCATTAAAGGAATAGCCATTGCCACGAATGGTTTTGATCAATCGTTGTTGTGAGCCCGTATCACCAAGCCGCTGACGTAACCGGCTCAGCTGCACATCAATGCTTCGCGCTGATGGTGTCGCCTCTCGGCCTCGGGTGGCAAAAGAGATGGTATCACGATCAAGTACTTCATTCGGGCGAGTAAGAAATAGCATCAACAGAGCAAAATCACTGCCACTGAGATCATATTCTTTTTCCTTCACTTGATCCCGCAAGCGTTGCGCAGCGGTATCTAAGCGCCAATGGGCAAAACGAATGGCTTTGGGAGCGGTTGGCAGCTGTTGGGCTTCAGTCGGCTTAACTCGTCGTAACAGCGCTTTGATCCGGGCCATAAGCTGACGCGGACTAAACGGTTTAGCAATGTAATCATCTGCCCCCAGCTCCAGACCGATAATCTGATCCATTTCATCAGAAACAGCCGTCAGCATAATGATCGGCACGTCTGAAGTTTTACGAATATACTGGCAAAGAGTAAAACCATCATCACCCGGCATCATCACATCCAACAAGATAAGATCAGGGTAACCCATCGCCAAGCGGCGCTTCATGTCTTCCCCTTCAGCAGCCGTCGTAACGGTAAACCCGGCTTTAGTCAGATACTCATCAAGCAACTCACGGATGTCTTGATCATCATCCACAACAAGCACTTTCTTGCTTAAACTCATTCTTTTTTCCTATTGCCCAAATGGCATTACATTTACCACGATGCTCAGACTCGAAGCCAAGATCGCGTAACGAGGTTAGGCGACTCCCATCTCGATTTTGTATTTTGACACTGCCCGTTCAAAAAACTCACGCTCATCATCATCGGTAATGTTATGTGTCATCTCGGCAAACACTTCATAGCCTTTCTTCGCGTTCTTAACCTGCCACACCGCGTAGGCCGCTTGCTTATCCAGTTCTATACGATTTTTTTCTGCCTCGGAAAGCAATGTCAAATTGTGCATAATCAATACCTGACGCCGATTAATAAATTACGGTCTGATTCTAGCGAATTTCAGCGTCAATACCAACGACAAAGCCACCTCAAAGGATCAGCTTGACTCTTAATGCTATCGCGTTTATTGCTCGTCATATTTCTCATCATCAGACAACAATGCATGTCACGACATCAATGATCGCCACATCATTGCAACTCGCGCAGGATCCACCCTATCAAAGTAGTACATCGTACCTTGATAAATACATCCAAATCAGACAATCAAATAAGGAATTTAAATAAGATGAAAAGGGGGACATTCAGATATGAAAAAAGGCCGCGAAAGCGACCTTTTATAACCAGCTTATCTTGCTGCAAATAAAATAAATTCATTTACTATAATGTGAATCTAAAATGAAATATTTATCTAAATGCAGGTTCTGATATTAGTGCTTGTTTGTCGCATTTTGTGAATCACATGCGCCCAATGCAGCAGAAACAGAAATAGCTGGAACTAGTAAGTAATCAGTTGAGCAAGTTTTATCTTTGTTAAAAGTAGTACCAGTACAACCTGTAAGAATAGTCGCAGCAGCAACAACAACAAAAGCCAACTTAGCAGTAACTAATTTCATGGTAATTCCAATTCCAAGTAAATGTATGATTTTAAAATGGTACCACAGAGGAATATGAAATTGGTAGGCTAATTTTAAAATTATTTAAAAAAAATCAACGAGCAAAAAAATGTGAGTAAATAATAAACAACACTGCAGAGAAAATAGTTCAGATTTGGTATATACCTTAACGTTAAATGAAGTAAATAAATGGTTATCTATCGGTAATTGATATGCTGAAATATATAATTAATCTTCATTTGTAGCGACTAAAATGAATGCTTTTATAATACCAAAATATTACTCATTGATTTGTTACATAATAAAAACCAGCATTTACTTATTGATCACAATATATGGATTATTCTTTCTCCCTAATGATGTGATATAACGCAGGATTCAGAGTAAGATCCGTGCGTTCAATTTAACGGAAATAAGCATGGGAATGGCTATATTGAAAGAACGTGGGTATACATTAAAAACCCAATAACCACTTAACACTGAGAAAAAAACCAAGAATGACAACCGTGGTCAATCCTACACTCATTATAGGACTTAAGGTAACAAAGCAAGGATTGCGGATAGCATCCGTTAATGTCGGCTCATTCAGTGCTGCCTGCTTTTGAGTCTGATTCTGCTCATGGGACTGCTCCTCCAGATAGTGATGAATGGTTTCGATAGATTCATCGACAGAATCAATGACCTGTGCCCCTAGCCATTGTTCGCGATCAATCAGTTGCATGGGCTCAATATTGCGAGGTGTACTAAAGTGACCAGTACGGCGATCTATCACTGAGATAGATAACCATGCATCATGGTGCCCCCATACCCAGCACGGCAAATAAATGCCATCAATATTCACTTGACTGGGGTAAGGGAATTCAATGTCGTTTATCCGCATCAATAACTGCTCTGTCGAGTCACTGATTACTTGAACGGGTTGCCAACAATACGTCAACCAATGAGAAAAATTATTACGAAATGCCGATTGGCGTAATGGGGCTAATCGGGATGCACCTCTCAACATATACTCAGCCTGTTGCTGCTGAGAGACAGAAGTGAGCGAGATGGGTAAAAATGGGACATGCCGCCCTAAAGCAGACTCCTGCAATATGATCCGGTTAACCTGCTCAACTGTTGACGTATAGTGTGCATAGTTGGTCATGGGGAGCCTCCAGAGCGATTCTCTACCTTCTAGGTATTGTATGAAAATCGCGCTGAAACTACTTTGACCCGTATCGTATTTTATTTATTGAACCATGGACACCCTCAGGAAAACCACATTATGCAGTCTGCCTGTTGCTATAAGCTGGTACCAATACCGAACAAAATTGAATTATTGGTCACATCACCCATATCGCGGTACTCATAGCCTAACGATAAATCAATAAAAGGCAGCAGGGTAAACACAAAACCGGCCCCCCCCGTAAACCCCCAGCCATCATCACTGCCTTTCATGCCAGAGTTTTCAATATCGTAATCGTAATAGTTCGTTCCCGCCTTGGCATAAAGATTACCAATCAAAAGTGGCAAATCACCACGAATAGTGATGGGGAAAGCGGTATAATCAATATCATTCTTCGCTGACTGGCCATCTGCATTAATTTCAGCGCTTCCCTGTACCACTCCAGCATTCACACTGATCATGTCATTAAACTGATAAGCGGCATTTATCCCATATTCGAAACCATAGTCATCATGACCATCATATTTAATCTGTGCGGCACCTGCCGTTGCCCCCACCGACAAGCCAAAAATATCGGCTGATGCTGGCGCGGTACAGATCAGTAGAAAAAAACCAGCACTTAACACTCTTTTCATATTCATTCCTCGAAAACGGTCCTATTGGTTAAGAGGTAGTGCGGTTCGCGGAAAATTACCAATTTCATTGATACTTCCGTGCTAGAGGTCACTCTGTTTCAGGTTTTTTTCCCGGTTACCCATCCGCCACGCAGTGCAATCGATTACAATTTGGCACGTTAATCCATTTTGTCGATCACATAACATTGAATTCTAATACCTAACAAAAAAGAATAAAACATGTTGATTTTGCAGATAAACACGCTAAGGCTCGGCCTTTTTTGACGTTTACCCCCCCAAGATAACGCAAACGATCCCCTTCTCACTTTCAACATATTTGGTAATCAATGAGCTATTTTTGTTTAAGAGCAAGACAATTTGTGATCATGATCGCGAGATTGTATGCATCACTTGCTTACACTTTCCCCATCAAAACAGTAAAAATACTAGATACTTGGAGTGAACTATGGCTACCCCACACATCAATGCTGAAGTCGGTGATTTTGCAGAAACTGTCCTGATGCCAGGTGACCCTCTGCGCGCCAAATTTATTGCCGAAAACTACCTTGATGATGTCAAGTTAGTGTGTGATGTTCGCAATATGTTCGGTTATACCGGCACCTACAAAGGCAAGCCTGTCTCTGTCATGGGACACGGTATGGGTATCCCTTCATGTTCTATCTATGTCCATGAACTGATCAAAGATTTCGGTGTTAAAAATATCATCCGTATCGGTAGCTGCGGTGCCGTTCATGACGATGTTAAACTAATGGATGTGATCATCGGTATGGGCGCATCAACGGATTCCAAAGTAAACCGCATTCGTTTTAACAACCACGATTTCGCTGCCATTGCGGACTTCGGTCTATTGGAAACCGCAGTGAATGAAGCTCGCGCCCAAAACGTACCTGTTCGCGTGGGTAATGTTTTCTCTGCTGACCTATTTTACAGCCCGGAAGCTGATCTATTCGAAAAAATGGAAAAGCTCGGCATGCTAGGTGTTGATATGGAAGCCGCTGGTATCTACGGTGTTGCTGCTGAACTTGGCGCTAAGGCATTGACGATTCTGACTGTGTCTGACCACATCAAACGAGGTGAAAAACTCAGCTCTGAAGATCGCCAGAAGTCCTTTGCTCAAATGATGGATGTGGCGCTGGAAACCGCTATCAAGTTGTAATAACAGATTGTTAGTTTCTGTACTGGCGTGATGAGCATCGACTTCGCAGCTCAATATTCTGTAAAATGTGGCGTCTTACACAATTTAAGCGATGTTACTCGTTAACATCTGGCGCAGTTGCCTGAACATGGTCTATTGCAGAAACTAATGGTGCAGAGCAGTGAAATACCTGCTCTGTACCACCCCTTTTAAAACTATAAGCAGCTTTAGCAAAATTCCGGCTGTGTGTTTGTTGCTTATGCTCATAGATAAGATTAGGCTGATGCGATGAATACTCGCCACACCGACACCCCCGAATCTCTGTTGCCAGAAGCCTGCAACGGCCATCAACTCAATCATTGCAAAACAGTGAGCTGCAAAAATTTTGGCTCAACGAATACCCATCACTACGTCTTCCAACGTAGTAATCCCAACAGACCGGCTCTGGTCTGCCGCGAATGTGGGGCTTTTCCTCCTATCATCAGCAACTATGATGTCATGCAGGAAGTGCAGCGGCTAAAACAACTGCAAAATGCAGGTATGCCTGCTTGTAGTAATCCTGACTGTGAAAATCTGGAATTACCCGTGCTTACCCATCGTCATCTCTACCACGCGTTTGGTTTTAGTGGCGATCGTCAGCGCTACCGTTGTAAATGCTGCCAGACAACGTTTGTTGACCGCTGGTCAGGCACTAATACCAAAAATGCACTTCAGCAGACAATGCTGGCGATGTTATTTACCGGTTATTCAGTACGTGATATCTGCCGCCGACTCAGCATGAATCCCAAATCGTTTTATGATCAGCTTTCACATATTGCTAGCCGATGCCGTCGTCAGTTGGCGATGTTTGATGCCCGTCTTTGCAAACAGGCCCAACAGTTATCTCTGGCAACCAATATGTGTGTACTGCAACCCGATAGTGACAATGGGGTGATCTGGATTGCCAGTGGTGAAGCGAAATCGGGCTATGTTCTCGCGCAAGATATCAATTACCAAACAGCCACGCCCCCAGATAACAGCGAACAGTCGCTCAATAGCAATACAGCTGAAAGAGATACACCGGATGGGCATCATAACCCATACCGCCGTGGGGCTCGTTTTATGCCACCGCAACCCGATCGCAAGGTTGCAATCGAACATTCGCGACCAAACGGGTTACTGGCTCAGATAGACGCCACTTACCGGGAGGCGATGTCACGCCCCAACTTAGAAGATCTGCTATCGAATAAAGCGCGAGTTAATTACCCGAGCAAAGGATGCTTAATTCGGCCACAGTACACCGTTTACGCCCACAATTTGCACCTGCGAGAGATGCTCTACAATAACGAAGAATTGTCGTTTTTTATGCCGCTGGAGCCGATGCTTCGCTCTGCTTGCATTTCTGTGTTTTTTGACCGAATAAAACAGAAAACGATCCACCCGGTATACGTTGAAACGGATTCGGATTGGCAGCATGGCCAGCACGCCAAACATATTGACATCGTGCTCATTGGTTGGTGGCGAGATCGTTGGGCATTTACTCGACAGGATGAAAACAGCAAAGGAATCTGTCATCTTGGCGGAGAAAAAGGCAATGAGGGACACTGGTTAGAAACGGCATCCCACAGCGCAATTACCCGCTATCAACAGCAATGCCAAAGTCAATTCAGCCAGTTGATCAATGAACCTCGGCGTAAATTACGGCCTGGCGGATTACTGCCATTATTAGACATCTACCGCGCATGGCATAACCTCTGTCATCAAGACAAAACAGGGGTAACACCAGCCCAGAAGCTCGGCCTTGTCACCGCGCCGTTAACACTGGAGCAATTGCTTAGTTAAATAACTGTACCCTCGCCCCTCAAAGCCTCCGTTACAGCGAAAATCTATTGGCTTCTCATCAAGACGCAGATTTATAGCGATCGTGGTCTCACATCCATACCAATGTCAAATAATGGCGGTGAGATCGTGTTTCTTCTCGTAATACGGGCAATAGAGTTGATTCTTCACTGTCAGTTATACCACACTCCAATACAGGAACAGGCCTACACAATGTGGCCAGATATTCGCCGATGAATTCGTTTGACGAACCCGCATTCTGACCGTGGTTCTTTAAACAAGGCGGCGTGAGAATGATTGGATGTCGAGAGGTATGAATTGGTGACAATAATTCCTAATAGAATAAAACCAATACTACTGTGTTGTATGTTGTTTATTGGTATTGTACCCACCGTTGCTTATAACTGGTTAAGTAGTGATAAACTCACCACGGTTGCCACAGAACAAATCATCAATGGTTTAAATACCCGTACCGAACTTGCCGCCCATAACCTTGACGATATCCTGACTCAACGCTTCCTCAGTATTCAAAAGTTAGCAAATTCACCAGTCTTTCTCCTTGCACCAGAACAAACGCTCGGCCAGGGTACATTCATTCAAGACTACCTCAATGAATTGACTAAGGTTGATTCAGGATTTAGTCGTATTGACCTCATTGAATTACGTCAACAGCACATCACCCTTGTTGCAGGTTCTGAGCTATCCCCCAAAAACACACTTACACACTATTTAGATCAAACCGGTATTGCTGATCTTACTGACGCACTGTATCTACTCACCTCCGGACAACGTCACTTGGTTTTTTCCGAACCGCATTATGACGCGAACAACGCCTACTTGTTTATCATCAGTCCGGTTATCCACACTCATCATGAAACAGATGACAGTGAACGTTTTTTAGTCATTAAATACCAACTGAATGAACTCAACAGCCAGCTGACATTTCTCGGTGAACGGATCAGCGACACGGACTATATCATGCTGATCAACGAGGACGGTGGAACCGTTTTGGCGGGTCGTCACCAAGGTAAAGATGTCACTACCTTTAAGAACATCGACACCCTATTCCAAGACCGCCTCCATCAGTTCGCCCCTTTACAACCTACCGTAAATAATTCACTGCTAAGCTTTCAAAACTGGCAAGGGGAAACCATGCTGGCAACCCTGGTTCCGCTAACTTTCCAGCAAGCTGGCTTGTCTCGATGGACGCTTGTCTCTATTACCCCCAAAAGTGCAGTTACGACAACATTAGTTTATCTCCAGCGCTACTTCTTAATCGCATTACTCGCAACCGCCAGTGTTGTTATTATACTTTCTTTGATGCTAAGCCGACGGATCACCGTCCCAATTGCAAAGCTGTCACGCTTTGCCGCCCAATTTAAACTTGGCAACTATAGCCGCAATGCCGATTTTAAGGGCCCCTATGAATTTCAAGTCTTGCATGATGCTCTCAATCAAGGGGCAGATAAAATATCGATAGATAAACAACTTCTCAATCAAGCGCTACAGAAAGCGGAATCAGCCGACCGCGCTAAATCTGCCTTCTTGGCCAACTTATCCCATGAGATCCGCACCCCGATGAATGGGATGCTGGGGCTTACTCAGCTACTACTGAAAACAGACTTAAGCAAAGAGCAGAAACAGCACTTACGTACTTTGCTCGATTCGGGCAACCACATGATGGGGCTGCTCAATGATATTCTCGATTTTTCTAAAATTGAACGGGGCCAACTCACCCTCGACCCAACCCACTTTTGCTTTACCGATTTAATCGACTCGACCGACAGCACCTACCATTCGCTGGCTAAAGAAAAAGGCATTGGCTTCCATATCCACTGCGATTTCGACCAGCAACGCTGGTTTTATGCCGATAAAGCCCGGATCCGGCAAATTCTCTTCAACATCATCAGCAATGCGATTAAATTTACTGAAAATGGACGGGTCGATATTAATCTCTCGCTTGAGGATCATGGAGAGACACAATCGCAGCATCTGACTATTATCATTAAAGATACAGGCATCGGTATTGCCCCTGATCGTATTCATTCTATTTTTGACCCATTCGCCCAAGCAGAGGCCTCAACCAGTCGCCGTTTTGGTGGTACCGGGCTTGGCCTCAGTATCGTCAAACAACTAACTCAATTAATGCAGGGTGATATCCATATTTCAAGTCAACCGGGTATGGGGTCGAGCTTTACTATTAGCCTTCCTCTGGAACACGGCCACTACAAAGAAGACACCACACCTATCCCCCACTTAGATCACAATACTTTTGACAACTTGAATGTATTAATTGTTGAAGATAACCATCTCAATGTAATGATCATTGATAGCTTTCTTAAACATCGAAGTTTCGCCACAAGTGTCGCCGAAAACGGCGCAAATGCACTTCGAGCAATAGAAGCTCAACCCTTTGATCTTATTTTGATGGATAACCATATGCCGGTTATGGATGGGGTAGAGGCCATTAAACGCATCCGTCAGCTCCCGGCCCCAACGTGTGATACTCCCATTTTTGCTTGTACCGCAGATGTATTCGCTGAAACCCAACAGAAAATGCTCGATGCTGGCGCGCAATGCGTGATCACAAAACCGCTGGATGAACAAAAGTTGGTTGATGCACTTCTGCGGTTCAAGCCACAGATCACGGCGAGGAAGCAGCAACGCCTCTCAACACCACAATCAGCATTAATTCATACTCACAGCGGTAGCCATAAGACCTCTGCCACATCAAACATATCTCGTGATAATAGCCGTTCACCGACTCTGCCAGACACCACGCCAAGCCGAACAGTAACACTGGATGAAGACCCCATCTTAGACACGTTTAACCAGACTAACCGCTCTGACGGGGATGACAGCATAGGCACAATACACAATGAACACCGAGTGCTAGATGATATCAACCACCGTAGCTCACTGTCAGCGGAACACTTTCAACACGTCGAACTCGTTACATTGCTGGATCTCATGGACAATGACCATGATATCGTCATTGAATTTTTACACATGTTCTGTGAGGAACATGGCAATGATGCAGAGCGCTTTGAACACTCGCTGAATGAACCAACGCTAGACAATGCACTGCTGATCAGTCACTCCCTCAAAGGCGCGGCTGGCAGCATCTCAGCCCCTCGGGTTTATCAGGCCGCTATGGCTATAGAGAAACAAATTAAGCAACAGCAACGCCCTAGCAGTGATGACATCACAGCACTTAAGCAGACACTCAATGAGCTTGTCGATGAAATTCACCAACAATTGGATGAACGACAGCCATCTCCCCCTCGCCAATAAGCCTCTTAAAATTGCTAGGGGGTAAGCTCTTTTGCTCAGTGTTTGTTCAACTGCTATTTCTCATCAAAACAAAAGATCACAAGCATGATCATATGCTCACCAAATTGACGCTATATTTTCGCTGATAAATGTCTACAAATCGCTTGATGAGTATTTACTCTTTTAAAAAGCACCAATTAATGTGACAAGGGCACGTTTTGTCTTGCATTTGTATTGACAAAATTCCTTGAAATGATAATCATCATACTATCAATTGTTCTTACACATTCCATATGTTCACTAATAATGTTTTTTGTTTACTGCGGAATGGTTAAGAAAACGTAATCATGACTTTACTAGCGAATTTTTCGGCTAGCATTGAAACAAAGTCCACACGTATAAGGTCGATAGATATGAGCACAAAACTGGAACAACTGCGCGCGCTAACAACTGTTGTTGCTGACACGGGCGACATTGAAGCAATCAGTAAATACCAGCCTGAAGATGCGACAACTAACCCGTCGCTAATCCTGAAGGCCGCTCAGATAGCTGAATATGCTCCTCTTATCGATCAAGCTATTGCATACGCAAAAGCACAAAGCGAAAACAAAGAGCAGCAAATCGCTGATACCTGCGACATGCTGGCCGTTAATATTGGTAAAGAAATCCTAAATGTTGTTCCTGGCCGTATCTCTACAGAAGTAGATGCGCGTCTGTCTTTCGATACAGAAGGCAGCATCGCCAAAGCTCGCCAGTTAATTAAAATGTACAATGATGCAGGTATCGCCAACGATCGTATTCTGATCAAACTAGCATCAACCTGGGAAGGCATTCGCGCAGCGGAAGTGCTAGAAAAAGAAGGCATCAACTGTAACCTAACCCTACTATTCTCATTTGCCCAAGCGCGTGCTTGTGCTGAAGCAGGTGTATTTCTGATCTCTCCATTCGTTGGGCGCATCATGGACTGGTATAAAGCTAAAGAAGGCCGTGATTTCGAACCAACAGAAGATCCAGGCGTAGAATCTGTTACCGCCATCTACAACTACTACAAAGAGCACGGTTATAACACTGTCGTTATGGGTGCAAGCTTCCGTAATACGGGTGAGATTCTAGAACTTGCTGGCTGCGACCGCTTAACAATTAGCCCTCAGCTGCTACAAGAGCTAGAAGATGCGCAAGGTGAAGTGATCCAGAAACTAGTCACTGCTACTGATATTAAACCATGTCCTGCAGCCATGACTCACTCTGAGTTCCTATGGGAACACAACCAAGATGCAATGGCGGTTGAAAAGCTAGCAGAAGGTATCCGTAATTTCGCGATTGACCAAGGTAAGCTAGAAGCGATGATCGCTGAGCGCCTATAAGTACAACAGCATTCAGAAAGCGGCTAAATAGCCGCTTTCTCCCTTTTTTGATTAAGACAATTTCATAGTGGATAGAAATATGGAACATAATGCGCTTTCTCGCAAAGATCTGGCCAATGCCATTCGTGCCCTAAGCATGGACGGTGTACAACAAGCTAACTCTGGCCACCCTGGTGCCCCTATGGGCATGGCTGACATTGCTGAAGTATTGTGGCGCGGCCACATGAACCACAACCCACAGAATCCACAGTGGGCTGATCGCGACCGTTTCGTGCTATCAAATGGCCACGGTTCAATGCTGATCTACTCTCTGCTTCACCTGACAGGCTATGATCTATCAATTAATGATCTGAAAAATTTCCGTCAACTGCACTCTAAAACACCTGGTCACCCAGAATATGGCTACACACCAGGCGTTGAAACGACCACGGGCCCACTGGGTCAAGGCATCACCAATGCCGTAGGTATGGCTATGGCAGAAAAAGCTCTGGCTGCCCAGTTCAACCGCGATGGTCACGATATCGTCGATCACCACACTTACGCGTTCATGGGCGACGGCTGTCTAATGGAAGGTATTTCTCATGAAGCGTGTTCACTAGCGGGTACATTGGGCCTAGGCAAGCTAATCGCGTTTTGGGATGACAACGGCATCTCTATCGACGGTCACGTTGAAGGCTGGTTCGCTGATGATACCCCTAAGCGTTTCGAAGCTTACGGCTGGCATGTTATTCCTGCGGTTGATGGCCACGATGCAGATGCTATCAACGCCGCTATTGAGGCAGCAAAAGCAGAAACCAGTCGTCCAACACTGATCTGTACTAAAACCATCATTGGTTTCGGTTCACCAAACAAAGCCGGTTCTCACGACTGCCACGGTGCCCCACTAGGCGCTGAAGAAATTGCGGCAGCACGTGAATTCCTAGGCTGGAATTACGGCCCATTTGAAATTCCTGCAGATATCGCTGCAAAGTGGAATGCCAAAGAGGCAGGCGCAGCGAAAGAAGCAACGTGGAATGATAAGTTCGCAGCATACGCAGCAGCTTACCCAGAGCTTGCTGCTGAATTCACCCGTCGTGTCAACGGTGAGCTGCCTGCACAGTGGGAAGAAAAAGCCAATGCAATCATTGCTGATCTGCAAGCTAACCCTGCCAATATCGCTTCTCGCAAAGCTTCACAGAATGCCCTAGAAGCATTCGGTGCGATGCTACCTGAATTCATGGGTGGCTCTGCTGACCTTGCGCCATCCAACCTGACCATGTGGTCTGGCTCTAAATCACTGACAGCGGATGATTTCTCCGGTAACTACATTCATTACGGTGTACGTGAGTTCGGCATGACGGCAATCATGAACGGTATCACCCTACACGGTGGTTTTGTTCCTTACGGTGCAACCTTCCTGATGTTCATGGAATATGCGCGTAATGCGATGCGTATGGCTGCACTGATGAAAATTCAGAACATCCAGGTTTACACCCACGATTCAATCGGTTTGGGTGAAGATGGCCCAACTCACCAGCCTGTTGAGCAAGTTTCATCACTACGCCTGACACCTAACATGAGCACATGGCGTCCATGTGATCAGGTAGAATCAGCAGTAGCCTGGAAACTGGCGATTGAGCGTAAAGACGGCCCATCTGCGTTGATCTTCTCGCGTCAAAATCTGGCTCAGCAGCCACGTACAGACGCACAGGTAGCTGATATCGCTAAGGGTGGTTACATCCTGAAAGACTGTGATGGCAAGCCTGATTTGATCTTTATCGCTACCGGTTCTGAAGTTGAACTTGCCGTACAAGCAGCTGCTCAGCTAACTGCTGAAGGTAAGCAAGTACGTGTGGTATCTATGCCAGCAACAGATGCATTCGATAAGCAAGATGCCGCTTACCGTGAATCAGTCCTACCATCAGATGTAACCGCACGTGTTGCGATTGAAGCGGGTATTGCCGATTTCTGGTACAAGTACGTTGGCTTCGATGGTCGCATCATTGGTATGACTACCTTTGGTGAGTCTGCACCAGCCGATGAACTCTTCAAAATGTTCGGTTTCACTGTAGAAAATGTCGTTACTACTGCAAAAGAGCTTCTAGCATAATATCGCGACTTTCTCATACCAAAAAAACCAGACAGATGTCTGGTTTTTTTATATTACTAATTTTGTATTAATTTCATGCCCAATCCCAAAGTACCTCACAAAATAACAATAAAAACCGCTACTCACATGGTAATTTAATGATTTAACTTCATAATATGGGTGCGATTTTCGATCAACTTCGCCTGATATTAACGAAAAAGGTAGCAATTATGACATGGCAAGTATCTGAACTTATTCCACTACTCAGTGAACACGATGGCTGGAAAGTTGAGGCTAAAGAGCAAACACTGATCGTCAGAAACGAAGACAACATCGAAGCATTCCTCGCTGTTGCAGGCGAACAGATTGTTGTAGAAGTCTTACTCTTTGCTGAATCACAAGTAAACGACGTAGCAGCACTGAACGATGATATTCTTCGTACCCATAAAATGTTCCCACTGTCTACCATCGGGATCAACGCCATCGACGGTACCAATTACTATGTCGCTTTTGGTTCACTGTCGTCACAATCAAAAGCTGAAAGTATTGTGATTGAAGTCGCTACTCTATTCCGTAATGTTGAAGCTTTCATCGAACTCTATCAAGACCATCTTCAAGAGGTTGCATAATGAGCGTCTGGAAAAAACTATTTACTGCCATTAAAGGCGGCGTTAACGAAACAGCCGAAAGCGTGGCTGACAATCAAGCCCTACGCATTCTTGACCAAGAAATCCGTGAAGCGAAGCAAGATCTCCGCCGTTCAGACGAAGCTTTAGTGAGCATCGTTGCAAAACGCAAGTTGTCACAACAGAAAGTTGAAGCCTTTAATAAAGGCATCACTGAATATGAAACCCATGCGCGTGGCGCAATGGAAAAAGGCCAGCAAGATCTTGCACTTGAATGTGCCCAAAAAGTCGCGACGCTCCGTAACGAACAACAAACAGAGCAGACTTATCTCGACCAATTTATGACATCCGAACAACGTATGCGCACCAATATCAGTCAGGCAAAAGATAAACTGCGTCAGTTAGAGCAGCAAGTTGATGTCGTGAAAGCAAACGAAGCGGTACAAAAAGCGCAGTCTGCCGTTTCATCCACCAATGTCGGTGCCAATGCCAAAATGCACACTGCTGTTGAGTCACTTGAGCGTATCAAACGACGTCAGGACGAAAAATCAGCGCAACTTGAAGCTGCCGCTGAAATGGCGGAAGAACAATCTGGTAGCAGCCTTGATAAAAAACTAGCGGAAGCGGGGATCACTTCGGGCGGCACGGCCTCTGCCGAAGATGAGCTCAAGCGTATCCTTGGCCAGTAGCGATTAAAGATATCAGCAGTTATCATCCACTAAGGAGATATTGATGCCACTCTGGCTTATATTCCGACGCTGGGCTGCGGGTCAGTTTCATGCATTAAGTGGACGTAACCTGCTACTGATCATCCTCGGTTATACCGTAATCAGCTATGCACTGCTCACTCTCTCGGGTGAGCAGGCCTTAGTTCAGTCTCCAACCGACTTCATCTACTACCTTATTGTTACGGCGTCGACCGTTGGCTACGGAGATATGTCGCCAGCCTCAGTCTCTGGTAAATGGGTTGTTATCTTATTTATCATCCCCGGAGGGCTGGGGCTCTTTGCCGTCACCGTGGGGCGAATAGCGAGTATTTTACTTGATTACTGGAAACGGGGCCTGCTAGGCAAACGGAAAATTACTTTGAAAAATCATATCCTTGTTCTAGGCTGGAATGAACAGCGTACCTTGCACCTAATCAAAATGCTGCAGTATGAAGAGAAAGGCAAACGAGCAATTGTACTCTGTGTTCGCCGAGAAATGGAAAACCCTCTTCCAAGTGAAATCCAATTTGTCCGCGTACCAAGCTTCACAGACCATCAAGGTATGTCGAATGCAAACATTGAAAATGCCAGCTGTATCCTGATTGATAACCCGGAAGATGATATTACATTATCTGCCGCTCTCTATTGCGCTAACCGTAATCCCAACGCCCATGTGCTCGCCTATTTTAATGATGAAGCCCTTGGTAAGCTGCTTAAACAGCACTGTCCCAACGCTGAATGTATTCCCTCGGTTGCGGTTGAAATGCTAGCAAAAGCAGCCGTTGACCCTGGCTCAAGTGAACTTCATCACGAATTACTCAGCACCCATCATGGGATGACGCAATATGCCGTCATCTATCCTGATAATGCACCAGCCACAACCGTTAACCAATTATTCCCGGTCTTCAAGCAGCACTATGATGCGATTCTTATCGCCATTGATAGCGGCAACGGGGTTGAGCTAAACCCACCATTAGATCGTGAAGTGTTGGCTGGTAGCAAGCTATTCTATATAGCAGATGAGCGTGTAAATAATTTCAATTGGCAACGTAACTAGTGCTGCATCAAAGCATTGGAGTGACTATGTTTGACTGGTTTAAAAAGAAAGCTGACACCCCGCCCCCTGTTGAAAAGGGACCTGAATTTCTGGGTTTGCGCCTTGGTGGTGCCTTTGAACTTGATGATCTAAAACTCAAGTTAATCGAACCTCAACTCACCATCGAAGGGGCATCAAGAACACAACTAATCAAAGCAGTTGGTGAGATACAATTAGATGAACAAACCCGTTTAATCCGCTATTACACCGATGATGATGGATTTATTCAGATCCTAACTCATGGCGAGTCCGAGGCCGATATCAGCGAAGTAAAACTGTATTATTTCTATGAATCACAACCCATTGATACCCCCGCACAATGGCGGCAACTGCTTGATCATAAAATTGTTCAGCCACAATGGGAACTCGACGGGCATCTCTTTGACAAAGTATGGGACAATAGCCGTCCTGTTGCCATGACCGAAAAAACCTGGCTGGAAAACGGTAAAATCACTCAAACCGATCAATTCGTGATGATTTACGAACGTGATTGCGGTGATGATATTTTTGAATCACTACTGATTGCCGGTGAAGAGAAAATCTACCAAAACCAAGCTGAACGCTGTTTGGCGATGAGTACCGGTTTCGACTTATCACCGACCGATTTTAAACTCATCGGCTAACCCTTTTTAATATCAATAACCAATGGAACAAACATGGAAGTCTTAACCAACTCACTTGCTGGCCTGGGTGCCTTTTTACTTTATTTTTCCTTATCACTCGTCTTTTTACTGCTGTTTAAATTTGTCTATGTCCGTTTCACGCCACATGACGAATGGAAACTGGTTAAAGAAGAGCAAAATATTGCGGCCGCTATCGGTTTATCAGGCTCCATCATCGGCTATTGCCTAGCGATTGCCAGTGCAGCCAGTAACTCTGTAAACCTGATCGATTTTGCGATCTGGGGCGTCATTGCCCTACTGGCGCAGTTAGTCGCCTTTGCGATTATGCGTTTTGGCTTCATGCCAAACATTGTTAAGCGTATTGAAGCAGGTGAAATCCCAGCCGGGATCATCATGGCAGCCACCGCCATTGCTGTCGGCCTGCTTAATGCTGCCTGCATGACGTACTAGGGGAGTTGCCATGAAACGCAGTAAGCATGTCGTTCTTGCCAGTATGCGTAAAAACTGGCGGCCAGTGTCAATGGTACCTGTTACCGTTGTACTTGCCAGTACCGCACTATCAGGCTGTAGTGAACCCACAAAAAGTGCCTCCATCTACAAAGGCCTGAATGACTGCATCAATGATAATCCTAGCTACGCCGAGGAATGTCGTTCCGCCTACCAATTGGCTTTGCAAGACGCAGCCCGAACCTCACCAAAGTACAAGACGCGTGCGGATTGTGAGATGGAGTTTGGTATTGATTCTTGTACGCAAGCCCAAGGCAATAATTGGTTCATGCCTGCCATGGCGGGTTTTATGTTTGCCCGGATGATCAACAGCCACAATGGCTATTACTCACAGCCTATGTTCAATTCAAGCTACCCATCAAGCCGCTATTATGGCCATTGGATCACGGCTGATGGCTATGACTATGGCCGCAGTGGTTACAGCAAAACCAAAGTGCGAGTCACTAAAGATCAAATGAAAGCCAAGCCGACAATCAACCGAACCATTTCTCGGGGGGGATTTGGCTCTACCGTGTCAGCCAAATCCAGCTGGAGCAGCAGTCGGTCGTCAAGCAGCAAAAGCGGCTGGGGCGGATAATCGGCCTTTTACCTACTGTTACACACCACATAACAAGAGAGCCGCCAATGCGACTCTCTTGTTTAGCTATGCGGCCTACTCTGGCAATGTTGACTCATACGGGTCACTGAAAATGGGATTGGTAAGAAATGCGTCATCGGTTAGGGTCTCAAGAAAAGCAACCAATGCATCCTTCTCCTCTTGACTCAACCCCATTCTCAACGGCCTTCCGCCGACCCGTCCTGATCGGGTTAAATCCGGGCTTAAATTAGGGTGAGGTTGAATCCCACTATTATAAAACTCCACCACATCTATCAGCGTCGATAAGCGACCATCATGCATATAAGGCGCTCCCACCGCAATATTTCTTAATGACGGCGCTTTAAAGAACCCGCCACTCGCCCCCTGATCAGCTGCACCTCGTCCATCCAACCCATTTACATGGGCTTGATCCATCGTATGGGCAGCCGTTTGGTGACAAGAAACACATCCAAGTGAGTCTTGCGCCCCTCCGGGATAGCCAGAAAACAACCGATGACCCAGCATCTCCTGCTCAGTATATACGGCAGCAAAATCAGGGTTATCCCGCTCTCCAGCAACAAATGCCTGATCATATTTCGACTGATAACTCACCATGGAACGGATAAACTGAGCCATGGCCAACGAAATCCGCTCACTGGTAATGGCCTCATCACCAAATGCCTGTTCAAAGAGTGCTGGATAAAAGCTGGTCAAACCGAGTTTGACCTCAAGATCAAACAAATTCATTCCCATTTCAACGCCATCCTGAATCGGCATCAATACCTGCTCTTCTAAACTATCAGCTCGCTCATCCCAAAAGAATTTCCCATTTTTGTAGTACGTCGCATTGGATAAGCTCATTGAATGTCGGCCTGTTTTGCCCCCCTCAAATCCATCACTGAATATCTTTGGATCGGTAAAACCATGTTGCTGTATATGGCATGATGCACAGGCTGTCGTATTATTGGCCGACAGTCTCACATCATAAAATATGATCCGACCAAGATTGGCCCCCGCATTGTTTACTCGATTACGAAATGGCGTGTTATTTTGTGAATCAACATTACCAAAGGGTGATGTTATCTGAGTGTAATGCTTAGGCTGTGCCGCCAGATAGGCCTCGTAATCATAACTAATGGACAAATCGGGTAACGGTAACCCATCAATATCTAACAGGGGCTCGGGCTGTGGTTGAGGGGGATCATCAACAGGTGGTGTCTCAATGTCCGGCACTGGTGGTTCAGTCTCCGGATTTTCAGGGATAATGACACTATCATCGACAGGTAATTCAACTACGGGCTCTTCCCCTCCGGAAGGTGAGATTACACTACCGGTTTCAGATGCGTCTTCACGGCAAGCCGTGACCGACGCCAATATGGCGACCGCCAAAATATAGCGAGAGGTATTCATCAAACACTCCAAACCTAGCCAACTTAGGTGTTTATGGTTATTAAATCCTGACAGTGATTTATTTTTATTCTGCCTTTGTTATCACACTAGCAGTGGGGAAGGTTCTTATTTCTGACTAGTGAGATAAAAGCGAACTATAGCAGTGAGTTAGCACCAGTCGATTAACTCAACAATCCCAATATCGCCTTGGTATATGAAAATGATATTAACTGCTGTACGCGTCATTCAACGACGATAACTACTGATTTCACATCATTATATTTAGTGCAACACAACGTTGACTCTCTCCTCTGCCACTCATCGAGACGACTTCTGGGAGTACGCTATAATTTTCCAGTAAAAAACCATTTACAGTACAAAGCATGGCGAGAAATACGCACCGGACTGCAGCAAAATATTGCACTTTCACGCACACCCTTTATCTACCTCACAAAGGTAAATAACGATGTCAGATAAAATGATTGTCGGTTGGCGAGAAACCCTTAGCTTACCCAGTCTCGGCATTAATCGTATCAATGCTAAAATTGACACGGGTGCCAGAACCTCATCTCTTCATGCCTTCAAATGCGAAGAGTTCACCAAAAATAATGTGCTCTGGTTACGTTTTTGGACCCACCCAGAACAACACCGCACTGATATAGTACAAACTTGTGAAGCCGAAATTATCGACCAACGCGCGGTCAAAAGTTCAAGCGGCCAAGAAGCTCATCGCTACGTCATCAAAACGACCATGACGCTGGGAGGTCAGACCTGGCCCATTGAAATAACTATCGCCAATCGCGACAAAATGGCCTACCGAATGCTACTTGGGCGAACAGCAATGCATGGCCGGATCATCGTCGACCCTGAACAATCATTTTTAATAGCTTGCGAGGAGAGCGATACATGAAAATAGGCATACTATCGCGTAATCAGAATTTGTATTCATCAAGCCGCCTGATTGAAGCTTGCGAAGCCCGCGGACATAAAGTCAAGATCATTGACGTGCTGCGTTGTTACATGAACATCAATTCTGACCGGCCACAAATTCATTTCAAAGGGGAAGAACTCTCTGACTTTGACGCCATCATCCCGCGTATTGGTGCCTCGGTCACTTTTTACGGCACCGCCGTGTTACGTCAATTTGAAATGATGGGGGTATACCCCGTCAACGAATCAGTGGCAATCACCCGTTCACGCGACAAACTCCGCTCGATGCAACTCCTGTCACGTAAAGGCATCGGCATGCCAATCACTGGCTTTGCCAGCAAACCTGACGATGTGAAAGATTTACTCAATATGGTGGGCGGCGCTCCTGTCGTCATCAAGCTGCTAGAAGGCACGCAAGGTATTGGTGTGGTTTTAGCTGAAACCCTCAAAGCTGCAGAAAGCGTTGTTGAAGCCTTTCTTGGCTTGAAAGCCAATATTATGGTACAGGAATTCATTAAAGAAGCAGGCGGAGCAGATATTCGGTGCTTCGTGATTGGCGATAAAGTCATTGCGGCCATGAAGCGCCAAGGAGCCAAAGGCGAATTTAGATCGAACCTTCATCGTGGCGGTACCGCCTCTCTGGTTAAAATCACCCCGGAAGAACGCCGTACCGCAGTTGCGGCATCAAAAATTATGGGGCTGAATGTCGCAGGGGTGGACTTACTCCGATCAGCACGCGGTCCGTTAGTGATGGAGGTCAACTCATCACCGGGGCTGGAAGGGATAGAGAGCGCAACCGGTAAAGATGTTGCAGGGATGATTGTTGAATTCATTGAAAAAAAAGCGGCGAGTAAACGAACAAAAACCCGAGGTCAGGGTTAATATAAAATGCGTCTTCAAATCCAATGCCAAGGTGTTGTGTAACCCATTTACGCACAACACCTTCTCCCCTCATCCGCCAGATCGTCAACAGCCTACTCACCAACATATCACATGGAAAATTGAGACAAATTACACTCATTTTAATCTCAATTTATTTAATCGTTTTAAGCATCCCGTTTAACGGGTAATAACCGACTCACCACACCATAAAATACTTTGACCACTAATCATTAAATACTATTAAACCCACTCACTGCTCAACAGCAAGCCTATATTAATAGCACCGCAAAACTTCACATTGTTAGTGAACTAAGTATATAGTTGAGTATATTGAGGTGTTTTTAGCAAAAAATTTTCACTTTTTTATTGATCTAGGTACGTAGACACTATAACTCGCATTGATTTTGACACCTCATTTGTTTAGTGTTCTACATACTTACTTGTGAGTGAATTGTTAATGGATCGACGCCAAGGATGATATTAAATGGCTGCCATATTAGAAGTACAGAACCTCTATAAAGTGTTTGGGAGTAAGCCCGATGCTGCTTTCTCTCTTATCGATAAAGGATTAGATAAAGATACCATTTTTAAACAAACCGGACTGACTGTGGGGGTGCATGATGTCTCTCTCAGTATTGATGAAGGCGAGATTTTCGTCATCATGGGGCTATCTGGTTCCGGAAAATCAACACTTGTCCGCTTACTGAATCGATTAATTGAACCGACCAAGGGCAAGGTCTTGTTCAGAGAGCGGGATATTGCCCATATTTCAGACCAAGAATTGCGAGACGTCAGACGCAATAATATCTCAATGGTGTTCCAGAATTTTGCCTTAATGCCGCACATGACGGTCATTGAAAACACCGCATTTGGATTAGAGTTAGCCGGTATTGCCCTTGAAGACAGGCAGCAGTCTGCTCGTTCAGCATTAGAACGGGTTGGTCTGGCAAATCATTGTGCATCATATCCTGATGAATTATCGGGGGGGATGAAACAACGAGTCGGATTAGCAAGAGCCCTCGCTTGTGATCCTGATATTTTATTGATGGATGAGGCCTTTTCAGCGCTCGACCCATTGATCAGAACGGAAATGCAAGATGAACTGATCCGCTTACAGAATGACGATAAGCGTACCATTGTCTTTATCTCTCATGATCTTGATGAAGCAATGCGGATTGGCGATAAAATTGCCATTATGCAAGATGGCGTCGTCGTCCAGGTTGGCACTCCCGATCAAATCCTTCATCAGCCTGCCAATGATTACGTACGTTCGTTTTTCCGCGGGGTCAATGTTGCGACAGTCCTCTCTGCGAAAGATATTGCCCGTAAAAAACCTGTCGCCGTCTTTAAAAAATCAGAACTTGACGGTCCCGCATCGGCTCTGCAACTGTTGATGGAGCATGATCGTGACTACGGCGTAGTCGTAGATAAAGCCAATAAATTCTCAGGCATTGTCTCACTCGAATCGTTAACACAAGCACATGATGAACAACGTTCTTTGTCCAGTGCTTTACTGCCTGACTGCCAGTATCTTTTACCCAATACCCCCATAAACCAGCTGATCAGCCACGTTGCCAATGTGCCCTATGCCGTACCCGTTGTGGATGAAGATCTCAACTACTACGGCGTGATCACCAAGTCTCGATTATTACAAACATTAGATAGGGAATAACACATGGGTAAGGAAACAACACCGCCAAGTGACTCATGGAGTCAAACCGAACAGTCGGCAGATCCATGGTCATCGACATCTTCGCCAGCCTCTGGGACAGAGAATGCATGGCTGGCTGAATCCGAGATCACACAACCCCCCTTCGATTGGCAAAACCCTTTCCAAGAAGCCCTGATCCCATTTGACCAATGGGTCGATACGGGGCTGAGCTGGATGGTCGAACATGGTCGCCCGATCTTTCAGGCTATTCGCGTACCTATCGATTTTATCTTATCCACCTTTGAGTCAGGGCTCGTCTTAACGCCTGCGCCAATTATGTTAATGCTACTCTTTTTACTGGCCTGGCAGTTTTCGGGATTAAAGCTGGGCTTGTCGACATTGGCTTCCTTACTGATCATCGGGTTAATTGGTGCTTGGTCTGAAGCGATGACCACCTTGTCGCTGGTGATGACCTCGGTATTCTTCTGTTTGCTCATCGGATTGCCCCTGGGGATCTGGCTGGCCAGAAGTTCAATGGCAGCGAAAGTGATCAGACCAATACTGGATGCCATGCAGACCACACCAGCATTTGTCTATTTAGTACCTATCGTAATGTTATTCGGGATCGGTAACGTACCCGGCGTCGTTGTCACAATCATCTTTGCCTTACCTCCTGTTGTTCGCTTAACGATTCTGGGGATACAACAGGTCCCCGACGAATTAATCGAAGCTGGACATGCCTTTGGTGCCAGCCCAAAGCAAATGCTTTATCGGATTCAATTACCGTTAGCAATGCCCACCATCATGGCAGGTGTTAACCAGACCTTAATGCTCTCACTTTCGATGGTGGTTATCGCATCCATGATCGCGGTTGGCGGTCTGGGTCAGATGGTATTACGGGGCATTGGTCGGCTTGATATGGGACTTGCCGCAGTGGGGGGATTGGGCATTGTGATTATGGCTATTTTACTCGATCGGCTTACCCAAGCGTTAGGTGCTAATTCTCGTAATACAAAAAGTAAATGGTATCACCACGGGCCAGCAGGCTTTGTATTAAAACACAAACCATCTATTAATAATGACAACAAGATTGGAGAAAACGCATGATTGCTTCATGGAAGAAGACACTAACATTAAGTGTATTAGTTTCAGCAGCCTGTGCCACAAGCACTGCATGGGCAGAAAAGCTCCCCGGTGAAGGGATCACAGTACAACCATTACAGTCAACCGTCGCAGAAGAGACCTTTCAAACCTTAATTGTCAACAAAGCACTGGAAGCATTAGGCTATACCGTTAAAGCGACAAAAGAAGTGGATTATAATGTCGGTTACACCTCCATTGCAGAAGGCGACGCGACTTACCTAACAGTCGGCTGGTTCCCACTCCATGCGGATAAATTCACCATGGCGGGTGGTGACGAGAAGCTTTTCCGTAAGGGCCACTATATCAGCGGTGCCGCACAGGGCTATTTGATCGACAAAAAAACCGCTGAAAAATACGGTATTACCAACATGTCGCAGCTTACCGACCCCAAAATTGCCAAACTGTTTGATGCCGACGGTGATGGTAAGGCTGATCTAACAGGCTGTAACCCAGGCTGGGGCTGTGAGCGGGTCATCGAAGCACATCTGACCGCATATAAATTGCGCGATACTGTCAGTCACAATCAAGGTAATTACGCCGCTATTATCGCTGATACAATTTCGCGCTATAAGAAAGGCTCTCCTGTTTTATATTACACTTGGACGCCTTACTGGGTTAGCGGTGTTCTCGTTCCGGGCAAAGACGTTACTTGGCTTGAAGTACCGTTTTCAGCCCTACCCGATGAGCGTAAAAACGTCGATACCACCCTGCCAAATGGCAAGAATTATGGGTTTGAAATGAATTCAATGCGTATTATCGCTAATAAAACATTTACTGACGAAAATCCTGCTGCTGCAAAATTATTTGAAATCATCAAACTCAACATCAATGATGTCAGCGCCCAAAATATGATCATGAGTCAAGGTAAAAATTCATCAGCAGACATTGAAAGCCATGCAAACGCTTGGATCAAATCGCATCAAGCCACCTTTAACACATGGCTTGATGAAGCAAAACAAGCAGCTCGCTAACGGCGATTTACACATAAAAGACTTAAACCAAAAGCAGACACACATAAGTGTCTGCTTTTTCTTTAATAAACATACACCCAAGTTACCTCAAGATGCAGGATTCAGAGTGATCTCAGCGCAACCACACTCATCTGCCCACCATTATCTTGCGATTTAAATTATGTTGTTCTACGGCTTCATGGCATTCACTACCTTTGAATACCTAGACAATGTTTCATCCGCCAACTCATACACATTCTTTCTGTCAGATAGTGACCTTTTGTCAAATGATCAGGTGAACAATAATAAATTTATGATGTGAGTATACATTTATTAGAAATAACGAATGACATAATTTCAATTTTCGCCGAATTTTTAATTTCAGTTCACATAACTTCCCACCCACTAAATAATTTCATTTCGCATCGCAGATGCATACCATCCCATATTTATTGGCGTTCATGCAGCCCCTTTGATGGTTAACTTTATTGGCCCACCGTCATCATCTTCCTCGCAGACCAACAGGACACTTTAGTTAACTATAATTCAAGATTATGATTCATTTACAATACTATCTTGCTCTCTCCACTTAAAAAGGATAAGAAAAATCAGATCGAAATCATGATTTACATTGTAAATAAGATATAAAAACAACAAAAATCGATCTAGATCACTATTCAAAGATAAAGACATGTCAACAAGTTCACTTTACTGACCTTTTGGACATAGGTCACATTATTGAACTGTATGATCGGTAAACTAGCATGCATACAATTACTGATGATACACACAACAATAGATAATTAACTATTGTTAACTTAATACAGATATAAACAGTACTATCTCTTTGAACTTCGAGAGCGATCTCTTTTCATTATAATTTATTTTATCGATCAACAGCTTGTGGTTACACAAATAATTCATCTGATGAAACAAAAACAGAGAAAATATATACGAGCTGCTCTGTAAAAAACGATTAAACATTTATTTGCCAAACAAATATAAGAAGGCACCATGGACGTAAAAAATAAAAATGTATTTTTAGGGTGGGTAGCAGCAATATCTGTGGCTGTAATTTGGGGGGTAACTGGCGTCGTATCAAAGCCGCTGTCAATGGCGGTAGATCCCATGACATTGGTGTTTTTCCGGTATGTCACGGCTGTAATTGGTTTAACTGTTATCTATTTTTTCACCTCTAAAAGTGAATCACTCAGCAAAGATTTAGGCGCAAGTTTAAAAATAGAGAAAAAAGACATCGTAAAAATTGCCCTGTGCGGCATTATTGGCCAAGGCGTTTTCTCTTTATTTAATTTCCTTTCCCTCTCCCACATTGGTGCAACTGAAAACGGTGTGATCCAAGGCATGCAGCCTTTCGCCACCGTTTTCTTTGGCATGATGTTTATGCATTTTAAAATGAACAAAATTCAATGGGGCGCCTTCATTGCATCTGCACTGTGTATCTACGCCATGAGTGTAGGGCCAACAACAGTGGTTGAAAATGGTAACTCACTACTGGGTTTTGCTTATGTGACTATTTCTATGTTGTCACTGGCCTGGACGGCCTATCTACGTAGTAGCCTTGCTGAAAAATACGGCTCTGTCGTATCAATGCTGTATCAATATATCTCGGTCGCCGTACTTGGAGTATTTGTCGTAATCGCGATGGATCTTGACCTCTCTCAGATCAATATCATTCTATCAAGCCCACTACTGATCAGCCTGCTCATTTTCCTTGGCATGGGGATCTCTGGGGGTAGCTACCTTATCCAACTTTACTCATTCAAACAAATCGGTGTAGAAAAAGCGACCATGGCACTGAACCTAATGCCATTAGTCGGTTATTTGGTTGCAGTCTTCACATTGGGTGAGGAGATGGTACTAAGTAAAACTATCATCGTTTCGCTGATTGTTGTTGCCCTGTACGTATTTACTAAATACGAAACGAAAGTTCCCGTCAGCAAAGCCCCAGAGCTTAACGCACAAGAAGCCTGATTTTAGCGCCATATAAGAACAACGGTCTGACGCAAGAAACAATCTACACTCTGATTAAACGGCATATTTCGGTATGCCGTTTCTATTTCACCGCCTCACTCTCTCCCCTTCTTCGCCTCCTATTTACCCCAGTTACTACGCCTTCTTATTGAGTAAAATGCTCTGCATTTTGTAACATTGCAGTTAACTATGAATAGATTTGAAAATCCATTAATTTAGACCTCAAAGCATTTTTTGACTTTATTTATAGTTAACAATATGTGATAATTGTCACATATCTGCAGAGAAAGGCGCCTATAGCTTGATTTTCAGTTAGCTAAGATGGGCATAATAATGAAGGAAATTGATTAGGGCTCAAAGGATATGTATCAATCTATTATCACACCCACACCAAAGGTTAAAAATCCAGAAAATGGAGACACGCCTGGTTCGAAATGGACGTTTCGTGAACCGACGGTTACCGATGGCGATGCGATTTACAGCCTAATCGCGAATTGCCCCCCATTAGATACCAACTCTTCATACTGCAACTTTCTCCAATCCACTCACTTCAGCAAGACCTGTGTTCTCGCCGAGCACAAAGGCGATATTGCAGGTTTTATTTCGGGTTACCAAAAGCCCAACGAACCCGATGTTTTATTTGTCTGGCAAGTCGCCGTCTCCCCTCGCTTTCGTGGCAATGGCCTCGCAATGCGTATGCTTACTGCTCTTTTAAAGAGGGAGGCCCTCACAAACGTACAAGCCGTAGAAACGACCATTACTAAAGAGAACGATGCCTCATGGGCGCTATTTAAAAAACTCGATGCTAAACACAATAATCGAGGGGTCGTATCAACGTTTTTAGATGGTGAAGCACATTTCAAAGGTAAGCACGATACGGAACACCTGTATCGAATCCCATTAAATAACTCTCAATAATTAGGAATCATAAACGGCCTTATCATGGATATTTTCAAAAAACAAGAATCCAACGTACGCTCATACTCAAACAGCTTTCCGGTTGTATTTCAAAAAGCCAAAGGCTGCTGGCTAGAAACCAACAATGGAGATCGTTACTTAGACTTCCTTGCCGGCGCCGGATCACTGAATTACGGACACAATAACCCCGTCTTAAAAGAAGCCTTGCTTGATTACATTGGAATGGATGGCATTACCCATGGTTTAGATATGCATTCCAATGCTAAAGCCGACTTTCTTAGCGCATTCAGCCGCTACATTCTCGAGCCAAGAGGCTTAAACTACAAAATGCAATTTACTGGCCCAACCGGGACAAACGCTGTTGAAGCGGCAATTAAATTAGCAAAGAAAGTTAAAAATAGAAGCAGCATTGTCGCCTTTACCAACGGCTTCCATGGTTGTACAGCGGGTGCACTTGCTGCTACAGGCAATCAACACCATCGTCAGGGAGCAGGTGCTAGCCTGAACAATGTCACACGCATCCCATTTGAAGGCTATGCCGGTATTGATGGCTTAGCGTTATTTGAAACCATGTTATCTGACAACTCCTCCGGTATGGATAAGCCTGCAGCAGTACTGCTCGAAACCGTACAAGGCGAAGGCGGCCTCAATGTCGCCTCTGACGAATGGCTACAGCGCTTAAGTAAGATCTGTAAGGTGCACGATATCCTTATGATCGTCGATGACATTCAGGCGGGCTGTGGCCGTACAGGCACATTCTTCAGCTTTGAACCCGCGGGCATTACCCCGGATATTGTCACACTCTCAAAATCAATCAGTGGGTATGGCTTACCGATGGCGGTGGTGCTACTCAAACCTGAACTTGATATTTGGAAACCCGGAGAGCACAACGGAACATTCCGTGGTAATAACCACGCCTTCGTAACGGCTGCAACAGCTCTGGAAATCTACTGGTCAAACCGCAATTTTGAATCCCATATTCAGCAATGTTCAAAGCAAGTCAGTCTCGTCATCCAGCGTTCCATTAAACGCTTCCCCGATCTGTTTGTGAAACAGAAAGGCCGCGGCATGATGATAGGCATTGAATGTAAGCATGATGATATCTCACGCGATATCGCAAAAGCGTGTTTTAAAAATGGCATGATCATTGAAACCGCAGGCCCGAATGATGAAGTCGTGAAGTTTTTCTGCCCACTGACCATCACGGCAGCCGAGCTTGAACAAGGACTCAATATTTTCGAAGGTGCCGTTGAATCTATCGCGGCAAAGTACTTCAAAAAAGCATCTTAACAAGGAAGAAATGATGATCGTAAGAACACTCGATGAGTGCAAAAATAGTGAACGACGTGTTGTCTCGGATAACTGGGAAAGTGTCCGAATGTTATTGAAAGACGACAACATGGGGTTTTCTTTCCACATCACGACCATTTATGAAGATACAGAAACCCATATTCACTATAAAAACCATCTGGAATCCGTTTACTGCATGAGCGGTGAAGGCGAGATCGAGGTCGTAGGCGGCGAAACCTACCCGATTCAGCCTGGTACTCTGTATATTCTAGATAAACATGATGAGCACTACCTGCGAGCTTACAAAAACAAAGAGATGGTCATGGCCTGTGTTTTCAACCCACCGATCACTGGGACGGAAGTACATGATGAAAATGGTGTGTATCCGGTTGTTGAGTAACGGGTTCTAAGTGGGGTCTCGCACCCCACCCTCAGCCATATTCTTTTCTTTTAATCATCAAAAAGGCTTCATCATGACTTATACCGTAGAAAAAATCGGCGGTACTTCAATGACTGCATTTGATGCAGTGCTCGACAACATTATTCTTCGTCCGGAAAATCGCTATAACCGTGTCTTTGTGGTTTCCGCGTATGGCGGCATTACTGATGCGCTGCTGGAATGTAAAAAAACCAGCAAGCCCGGCGTATACCAGCTGATCGCTAAGCGTAATGACAAATGGGAAGAAGCACTCGCTTACGTTGAAGAGCGCATGCTGCTCACCAATGAATTCATCTTTGCTGATCCGATGAACCGTATGCGGGCCGATACCTTTATTCGCTCGCGCATCGCAGAAGCAAAAACCTGCATCACCAATATCCTTGAAACCTGCCAATACGGGCAGTTTACCCTGCGCCACTACTTACCGCAGATCAGAGAGTTTCTTTCTTCAATGGGTGAAGCGCACAGTGCCTATAATACTGCGCTGAAACTGAAAACACTGGGGGTTAATGCCACCTTCGTTGATCTCTCAGGCTGGGACACTCAGACCCCAAAAACCCTCGATGAAACCATTGGTGAAGCATTTAGTACGATTGATGTAAGCAAAGAACTGCCGATTGTGACGGGCTACGCCTACTGTAAAGAAGGGCTGATGACCACCTATGACCGTGGTTACAGTGAAATGACCTTCAGTCGTATCGCCTCTCTGACCAAAGCCGATTTAGCTATCATCCACAAAGAGTACCACCTGAGCTCGGCAGACCCACGTGTTGTTGGCCAAGACAAGGTGCTGCCGATTGGCTACACCAACTACGACGTCGCCGATCAGCTCGCTAATTTAGGGATGGAAGCGATTCATCCCAATGCCGCAGCAGGGCTTCGTGAAAATGGTATCGAACTGCAAATTAAGAATACCTTCGAGCCTGAACACAAAGGCACATTGATTTCGGCAGGTTACAGCCCCGAAACAGATAAAATCGAGATCATCGCCGGTAAAGAGAAAGTGTTTGCCCTGCATGTATTTGATCAGGCGATGGTCGGTCAGGTTGATAATGTCAGCTATGATCTGATGCAAATCATCGCCGATACCCGCGTCAGCTTAGTTGGAAAAGAGATGAACGCCAACTCCATCACCTACTATTTGGGCGGCAGTACCGACAGCCTGAATAAGGTGTTATACAAAGCGGAGAAACTCTATCCAGCTGCCTCAATAAAAGGCCGCATGGTCGCGTTGATCTCAGCCATCGGATCACAAATTGACACCAATAAAACGTTAGCTAAAGGGGTACTGGCATTAATGAATAATGATGTCACCCCTGTTGCACTACACTCATCCATGCGTAACGTTAACGTCCAATTTGTGGTCAATGACAAAGAATATGAACAGGCTATCTGCGCACTGCACCAAGAGTTCTTTGAAGCGAAAATCAATGCCAAGAAAGTCACGCAAGTGGCTTAGTTCCGCGCATTCATAAACGTGTAGAGTGCTTAAAACAACAAAAGGTCTGCTGCTGGCAGGCCTTTTCTATAACCAACAAATGTTCACAAACTTGCATGCTGAACATTCAGATCACCCACGTTACACATCAAAAAAATCATGCAGTTACGATAAATCATCTCTTTAGGGTTATACCCTCTAAAGTACAGACGTAAGATAGTACGTCTTATACCAGCTACATGACGTGTAGAACGGGATAAAAAATAAAGCTGCAAGGAAGCGGCACATAATCTCCTCTCAGACACTTTACGTATATTAAAAATCAAGAAAGAGGCCGTTCAGCTCTTGTTTATTCTTTTAATCTGCTCCATTAGGTGACTTAGGTATAGACCTATTACCTCTAAAACCTGATCAACATTCTGTCAACTTCAAAGCAAATTCTGATTTTGGATGCCTCTCATCAGCTGGCGTATATTTCAAATAACATTGTGGTATATCACCCTGCCCATAGAAATTATCGATCTGAGGAAAAACAAAGAAACCGCCATCAACATCACCTTCTATATTCAGGTGATGACTGCCTTTATTATTGTCGTCTAACGGATACACATCGATATTCATTAATGCCTTCAAGGCTTCTATCACAACATGATCCTTTCCTAACGCGAAATATGAGAACCATGGATAATGATCATATTCATCGATTCGAATATGCACATCATTAACAATCATATAACGACCATTACCGTCTTGAACGATATCGGCTGAGGGTAATTCTGTTTTTGCCGCAAAGAGGCTAAATGCCGACTCCATTGCCCCTTCCGTGGCTTCTAATACTGCGATCTTGGCATCACTTTGTATTCCCAGAAACCGTGGCGCAACGGTCACGGCCAGGATTCCTAAGATCACAATGACAACTACAAGCTCTATCAGAGTAAAACCATTGCGCTTCATTTCTCTCACCATGGACAAACAAGGTGTACAATTATGAAGCAATAATATCATGTGCTTGATAGTTTAAGGTTCAAGACGGTTAAGCATTTTCAAAATGTATTTTTCCATTTTTCTTTCGCTATGAATTTCACGCTAAAGGTATCCATACACTGGCCTCTTAGCGGATAACAAATAGCGAGATGATCCGGATCTAAAGACAAAAAAAGAGGCCTTTCGGCCTCTTTTTATCCATTATTCAGCATTGGCTTATTATCTCAAATGAGATTATAGCGCTTGCTCGCCTTCCCACACGATACGACGGTAACGTGCTGGGTTGGTGTCGCCTTCTGTGCTAAATAGCATTACCACAGAGTCTTCACCTAAGCCCATTTCAGCAGCCTGCTCGCGGCCAGCTTCTGTTGTCATCAGCAGGTATAGCATACCCATAGTGATAGCACCTGATTCACCACTGATAACCGCTTCGTCGCCTTTCAGTGGGTTACCAAGGATACGCATGCCTGTTGCCGCTACATTGTCTTCTACAGACACGAACGAATGGCTGCAATCACGCAGAATTGGCCAGGTTACTGGGTTTGGCTCGCCACAGGCAAGACCTGCCATGATAGAGCTAAGTGAACCTGTTACGTTAACCATCTCACCCACAAGGCCAGAACGGTAGATACAATCTGCCGCAGCCGGTTCACCGATGATTGCGTTGAAGTTACCAGCGCCTAGTCGGTCAGCCATAAAACCAAGCACACCACCCGCCATTGCGCCAACGCCAGCCTGTAGCATAACGTGTGTTGGCAGACCTTCTGTCATCGCTTCAGCTTGTTCAACCGCTTCGTCAGCCATGGTCATGTAACCTTGAGAGATCCATGTTGGGATCTGCTCGTAACCTTCCCATGCAGTATCTTGTACTAGCATCCAACCGTTTTCTTCCGCTGTTTTGTTCGCGAGGCGTACTGTGTCATCGTAGTTTACATCTGTTACGATGCATTCAGCACCAAGACCACGGATACGGTCAACACTTGCCTGAGGTGAACCCTTTGGCATGTAAACAACGGCTTTCTGACCCATTTCACGTGCAGCCCACGCAACGCCTGTGCCGTGGTTACCCGCCGTTGCGGTAGTGAACACCAGTGGTTTTTCTAGCTTAGATGCCACTGTTTTCAAATCGATTTCGCTGATGTCCATGTTCAGGTGTTCAGCCAATACTCGACCCAGTGCGTACGAACCGCCCAATACTTTAAATGCATTCAGACCGAAACGCTTTGATTCGTCTTTCACTAAAATAGCCTTCACACCTAGGTGCTTAGCCAAGTTAGGCAGTGATACCAACGGTGTTGGGGTGTAACCCTCGATCTGCTGGTGGAATGAACGAGTCGCAGCAGCGGCTTCTTTAGAAAATAGCGCGCTTACTTCGCCAGTGTAATTTGGGTTTTTAGATACTTTTAACATCGCGATCACTTCAGGCATAGGGGGGAAACAGGCAACCCGAGCAGGGGAACAAGGGTTACCAGATTAAAACAACGAATTACTTATTGATGTAAGCAATCGCTTCAACTTCAACTAACGCATCTTTTGGTAGACGAGCCGCTTGCACACAAGAACGTGCTGGAGCAACGTCAGTACCGAAGAACTCAGTGTACACTTCATTAAATGCGGCAAAGTTTTCCATATCAGAAAGGAAACACGTGGTTTTTAGCACGGTATCCATAGAAGCACCCGCTTCTTCAAGAATCGATTTCAGGTTAGCCAGAGACTGACGCGCCTGCTCTTTAATGCCGCCTTCAGCAAATGCCATGGTTGCAGGATCTAACGGTAACTGGCCAGAAGTGAAAACAAGATCGCTGAATGCCAATGCTTGTGAATATGGACCAATTGCTGCTGGAGCTGAATCTGTATGAATTTGTGTTTTCATCGTATGTCTCTTGCTATCCGTAACTATGACTTAAACTCGCGCAAGTACTTATAAATTGCGTGACGAGTGATACCTAACCGCTCCGAAACAATTGCTGTGGCTTCTTTTAATTCAAAGATGCCGTTTTCAAACAATAGCTTCGTGATGGCTTTGTTCTTACCTTTTAAATTGATAGAGGCATCATTCTCAATATCGGTAATAGCATGGTTAACTGCCTGATCGATAACATCCGTCGCACATGCGCTGAAGTTTTCACTCATACCAATATTGGCATGGCCCACTTCAGGCATCAGTGTTTTGATGATTTCAGGAAATGGGAATGACAAGTTCATATTGATACAGAACATGCCAATCGGCTTACCTTCTTCACCCGCAAGAATACAGGTGGTCGATTTCAGCAAAGAGCCATCTTTACTCTGGGTAAAGTAACTTTTTGGCGTGACCTCGCCCGTTTTTTCAAACGCACTCAGCATTCTCAAGCCCAAATCAGTGATTGGAGACTCAAGCGTCCGGCCAGTGTGATGTCCATTGACTATCTTCACGACTGATTTTTCAAAGTTCTCAAAGGAGTGGATCACCACTTCACTATGAGGACCGATAAAATCGGCAATGGTATCTGCTAACCGAAAGTACGAAGTGAGGATCTCTTTGTCCTTATCAGTAAATTTTGTTGACAGTGAATCAGAGGTCTTCATGCTTATCCAGGCCACTTTTGTTAACTTAAATTGACGATATTGTGATGCAAAGGCCGTAACCTTTCAACTCTAAAATTAAATCTCGGTAACTATAGAACGCTATTAGTGACCTATAATCAACTAAAATAACCGCAAAAGTTCAAAAAAGTTGACCTTGCTCACTAAAATCACCCCGAACGCACCACTTTTGGTTCACAATCGTTAACTTCGCGACTTCGGTCACATTATTTGACTCAATTATCAGTAAACTTGCCGCCATAACGTCAACTATAGTGAACTTTAATACATCTTAGTTCACTTGATGTAACCGAAAGAACATTAAAAGTAATGAGGGATAACAGATGATGAATTACCTAGCACGTGGATTTGAACTAGCTGAATTTGAAGAACGTACCGCTCGTGCTCAGAAAGTAATGCGTGAGCAAAAGCTTGATGCCATGCTTTTCACCACAGAGCCAAATGTTCGCTATTTCACTGGTTTCCATACACAATTCTGGCACAGCCCGACGCGTCCTTGGTTTGTTGTTATCCCTGCAGAAGGTAAACCAACGGCAATTATCCCTGAAATCGGCGCAAGCGGTATGGCGGGTACTTGGATCGATAACATCATTACTTGGCCGTCACCACGTCCTGAAGATGATGGCATCAGCCTGGTAGCAAGCTTCCTGAACACTCTACCTTGTCGCTTTGGCCGTGTAGGTGCAACACTGGGTATCGAGTCTCACCTTCGTATGCCTGTAAACAACTACATGAAGCTGACGACTCTTGTGAAGAAAGACTTCGTGGACGTGTCACTGGAAATGCACGGTTTGCGTCAAATTAAGTCTCCAGCTGAAATCGCAAAAATCAAAGAAATCTGCCGTATTACTAATGTGGGCTTTGCAAAAGTACCGGAATATGCACGTGCTGGTATGTCAGAGCGTGAAATCTGTAAGCGTTTCCGTATCGATATGCTCATGGAAGGTGCTGATGAATGTCCGTACATCATCGCAGGTTCTGGCCAAGACGGTTACGACTCTATCATCATGGGTCCAACGGATCGCGTGATTGAAGATGGCGACGTATTGATCATCGACACTGGTGCAGTACGTGACGGTTACTTCTCTGACTTCGACCGTAACTGGGCATTCGGCTCTGCAAGCGAGCAGACAAAAGACGCGTACCGTGCAACTTACGAAGCAACAACCGCAGGCTTTGCAGCAGCGAAACCAGGTGCAACAACCACTGATATCTACAACGCAATGTGGAAAGTACTTGAAGCCAACGGTGCGCTAGGTAATGACGTAGGTCGCTTGGGCCACGGTTTGGGTATGGAGCTAACTGAGCGTCCATCAAATACGGCAACAGACAATACTATCTTGAAGCCTGGCATGGTGATGACTCTTGAACCAGGCATGGTTTACGCACCAGGTAAGTCAATGGTTCACGAAGAAAACATCGTGATCACTGAAGACGGTGCCGAGTGGCTGAGCGAGCGCGCAGAACCAGAACTGATCATTATCCAGTAATCTACCCGACCTGACGACGACATAATAGCAATACAATAACAATAAGGGCTGGCCCACCAGCCCTCATAGAAGAGAAAAGCACACATGAACACCATTGACGATTTTAAGCAGTTTGAAGTGCCACTAACGTATGAGCCTGCGCCACGTATCGACCGTACCCATATCGGCCTTGTTCAGCTAAGCACAGATCACTCTTTAGAGATGGACTGGGCAAAATTACTGGGGACTCAAGCCGCGGTATTTAGCTCTCGTGTTTTCTACAGCAGCGAAATGACACCAGAAGCACTGGATCGCATTGCTAGCGGTATCAGCGAGGCCTCTGATCTGATCGCTTACGGCCTACCTATGGATGTGATGGCATTCGGTTGCACTTCAGCGTCAATCATCATTGGTGAAGAACGCGTTGCTGGCCTATTAACCAAAAATCGTGGCGATATCCCTGCTACCAACCCTTGGACAGCCGCACAAGCCGCCTTTAAGCACCTTGGCGCGAAAAAAATTGCTGTTTTCTCCCCTTACCCAACTGATGTGAACTTCCCACTGTATCAGCAGCTAACTAAAGCAGGCTTTGAAGTCGTGGTATTGGGTTCACTCGGTATCGAACGCGATACTGATATCACCACCGTTTCTAAGCAATCTATGCTTGACGCACTAGAGAAAATCCTGCCTGAATCTGGTGCGGATCTTGTCTTCATGTCATGCACCAACTTGCGTGTACTTGACCATATTCAAGAAATTGAAAACAAATTCAATATCCCTGTTGTGTGCAGCAACTCTGCCATGTTCTGGCATGCCATGCACCTAACCGGTAAAGCAGCATCTTGCCCGGGTTATGGTCACCTGCTGAATTTAGGCACCACAGCCATCGATTATGATCGCATCCTTGGCCTTGATACAGAAGTGACAGCCTAGTCATCCGACTCAGGAAACAAGTGACAGAAGGGATAACCCCCTTAAAGCATCAAGTTTAGCGTTACCGGTTAGCGACCGTCCCCACAGAGAATTACGGAATATAAGCCTACGAATTAGGGCTTACGGGGACGCTCGTCTTAAATAAATGGACAATAAAGGATTTAGATTATGAACCGTACAACAATGGGTTGGATAGCAGCAATTTTCATCGGTCTTCTGTGGGGTATTCCATGGATCGTTGGTACGCCACTTTTGGAAGTCATGGATGCGCAAGTATTAGTTTGGGCACGTTACACCGTGGCCTTCATTACCCTTGCCATTATTCTAAACGTAGGCATTGCAACGGGTAAAGTTGAGAAAAAGCGTGACTTTAAATTGAACTGGGAAAACCGTCACGACATCGTGTGGTCTGCCGCATGTGGTATCATCGGTCAAGGCGCATTCAGTTTCTTTTCATTCCTATCACTTGACTATATCACTGCATCTGAAAACGGTGTTATCCAGGGCCTAATCCCTATCTTGATTCTGACTGTCGGTTTCTTCCGTCACAATGCTCGCTTCACGCCAATGCAAATGCTAGCTGCGCTAGGTGCCTTCATCGGTGTCGCTATCCTGGTTATGGATCCAAAATCAGAAACCAGCGGTTTCAACATTGGCCACCTAATCTGTTTCGCGAGTGCGGCAAGTTTCGCTACAATGGCCTACGCTCGTGCTGAACTGGCAGAAAAATACGGCTCAGTGGCAACGATGTTCCACCAGTTTGTTTTCGCATCAATCGGCTTCGGTCTATACCTTGTGTTCACCGGTGCGGATCTAAGCGCTGCGCTTGGTATCTTCAGCTCTCCACTGCGTATCCTATGTATCACTATCCTAGGTGTTGGTATCTCTGGTGTGAGCTACATCATCTACATCTACGCCATGGAGCGTGTAGGCGTTGATGGTACGGGTATGGCACTAAACCTAATGCCACTGTCTTCATTCGTTCTTGCTGTATTCGCACTGGGTGAGTCTGTAACACCAATGCGTCTTCTAGCCATTGCTGTGGTCATCGTCTCTATGATGATGTTCATGAAGTTCGGCAACGACAAGGCGAAAGAAGAAGCCGCAGTACTTGATACGCAAAAAGCATAATTCAGCTTCTATGCCAATTTAGACCGACATTATATAACTATCAAAAATAATACGCGCAGCAGTTCCCCTGCTGCGCCGATTTGTACAACAGAGGTAAATCATCATGACCATTAAGCAGCAAGTTACTGAATGGCGTCGTCATATCCATAAGCACCCTGAGTTTGGTTTTGAAGAGGTGATGACCGCCGAAATGGTCGCGACTAAACTGGAAGAGTTTGGGATTGAAGTGCACCGCAATATCGGCCAAACCGGTGTGGTGGGTATTCTAAAATGTGGTGACAGTGATCGCTCTATCGGCCTTCGTGCAGATATGGATGCCCTGCACATTCACGAAAAAAATACCTTTTGCCATGCCTCTGTTAATGAAGGTGTGATGCACGCTTGTGGCCATGACGGCCACACTGCCATGTTGCTGGGCGCTGCACATGAACTAGCGCGTACCCGTAACTTCGACGGTACCGTTTACTTTATTTTCCAACCAGGCGAAGAGCATGGTGTTGGTGCCAAAGCGATGATTGCTGATGGCTTATTCACCCGCTGGAAGATTGATGCAGTGTATGCAATGCATAACCTGCCAGGAATTGAAGCAGGTCATTTCGTGACTCGCCCTCACTCGCTAATGGCCAGTGAAAGCAGCTTTGAAATCGAAGTAATTGCGACGGGTGGCCACGCAGCCATGCCTCACATGGGTACAGACCCAATCGTGGTAGGTTCACAAATCGTACTGGCTATTCAGACTATCGTTTCCCGCCACCTGAGCGCAATTGATGAAACAGCGGTTATCTCTGTGACTGAGTTTGCGACTAACGGTACAGTTAACGTGATCCCATCTCGCGTGACGATCAAAGGTGATACCCGCAGCTTTACTGACCAAGCGCTATTCAAGATCGAAAAAGCCCTTGAGCGTGTTGCCGCTGGTACCTGTATGGCTGCCGGTGTTGACTACTCGTTCAAGTTCAACAACAGCTTCCTGTCGACCATTAATACCCCAGCAGAAACCGAGCACGCGGTACGCGCGGCGATTGCGGTGGCAGGCGAAGACAAAGTAAACGGCAGCTGCCAGCCATTTACCATCAGTGAAGATTTCTCTTTCATGCTACGTGAAGCGAAAGGTTGTTACATCCTAGTTGGTAACGGCGTAGGCGAATGTGGTGGTACTGCCCTGCACAACCCGCTGTACGATTTCAATGATGAAATACTAATGTCAGGCGTGAACTTCTGGCAGACATTAGTTGAGCAACAACTAAACGCATAATCGCTCTTTCCCCTTAAATAAAAAGCCAGTCAGAAAACTGACTGGCTTTTTTCATGCTGCTTAATACAAATGTTTGGTTAGTCGCAACTTAGTGCGCAAATGACATTGGGTTTTCAGCAAAGTAACGTTCAACCAAGTTCACGTGATCCGCAGGACGAGGACGACGTTTATTATGATCGACAGTGTTGTACATCTCTTCCCTTGGCGTTTTGTAAAAAGCGTTAATTTCGTCATCTAAATAAGGCAAAGATTGACGGCGAATCAACATCTGGTGCAGATCGTGTGTCATCGGCTGTAAGCCATTGCTTTGATTAGAGAAACTACTGCTATGGGAACCCCAGTGGTGACCAAATTCATGACCAATGATACCAACACCCGTATTGTAGTAATGTGAATAGTAAATCCAAGTATCAACGCCCAGCGTTGACCCGCCACCTAAACCACCACCAATAGTCGAGATCCCTAAATTGATAACACCGCGATTCATAAACTGATCATAAACGCGTTGGTAATCCTCAGCGGTAAAGTTACCACCAGGGCCATCAACCGGTCCGGCATTACCATAAAACTCGTTAACACCTTGCCCAATACTGTCTTTGTAGTTGAACCAAAGATGCTCAAATTCAGGACTGTTCATCACGTAGGCGAAGTTGGCCATCATGATAGTCCACTCTCTTGCGTAAGCCGGGGTGATCTTAGCCCAGTTACCTGCAGAGAACGTACCAAAACGAAGTCGCCACTTAGGCTTGAGATCCGTGATTTTTTGGACAAACTTATCAGTCTTTGAGGTCAGGCGGATATCAATAAGGTTCTCAGGTAAATAACTGAGACCCGCTAAACCTTTAATGGCAACAGACTGCTGACCGTCAATGGTTGGGTAGTAAACGTTATCTTTCAACGAGTGCTCAAGTTCAAATGATGAAAATGCATCCAACTGAGTAATTGAACCCAACTGAACCCATGCGCCTTCCTTATCAATCCGAGCTTCTACGGTTAAATCGTAAGTAGGCTGTGCAGCGTAACTAGTGATTTCCAGCTTATCCGTACTTTGGTGGCCGGAAAGCAGGCGATCAATTCGGATTTCATGATTCTGAGTTAAGCTTTCCCAGCTTTCACCATCAAACAACAGTGGTGTTCGGGTTACGTCTGATGCGGTTAGGTCTATGTCATTACTATGATCAACGGTATTGTTCGATTGATGAACACGCAGGGTTTCTACGTCAGCCAAAAGTACCGTTCGACCTTGCAACATGGCAAGAATATCGTTTTCTACGGCCAAATCGAACGATGCTACCGAGGCGACTTCTTGCTGCGATACTGGATCATAATAAGTGCTGAACTGCTGAGTAGATGGTGTCACAACCCCTGTATCAGTGAACGCTAACGTGCCTGCTGGAAATAACTCTACTTGACCTGCACGACTACCCGTAAACACATCCCCGCCAGTGGTTTCATACACATTACGACGCTGTGTTTTGGTATACACGTCTTTTGGCTCGATAAGGGCTTGGCCTTTCTCGATACTGGTAATATCAAACACATAAGTTAGCGAGGTATCAAAATTCACCACCAACTCATTACCCACCACTTCCATCTTCACGTTACGGTAAATACTGTTACTCTCTGGCAGACTTAAGAAGGCGTGTTTTACGGCTTTCTTATGGTTAGACAGTGTTACATCACTTTGGGAATAAACGGAGATCTTGCCGGTAATATCAGCAACAAAAATGTAATTATCATTCGCCGCAACGCTGTATGGGTGAGTCAGTGTTTTATCAAAACCGTTACCAGACCACGATCCGGTACCGAGAGACATGATGATCTCATCGTTATTTGTCGTGTCATAAATATCGACCCGGTTAGAGGATAAAGACGCGACATAGAGTCGACCATTGTGCTCGGTCACGTCACTCACAACACGATAGGTTTCATTGACACCATTTAAGGTGAAACCTGTAATAGCGGGCAATGCTTGCTGCTTTTTCAGATCAAAGCGCTCAATCTTAGAGAACCCGCCATGGACGTTACCTACATAGACCTTCTCACGGGTCATTGCGACCGTTTCAGGAGCAAAGTCACCTTCCTGTTCATAACCAAAAGTGGCATAGTCAAGTTTGCTACCTTTGCCTAAGAACGCAATTTCTTTCAGCGCCTCACCCTCTTTTAGTCCACAGCTTGAGGTTTCAATTGCCAGATGGGTTAATCCCGTTGGTGAGCTCACGTTACCTTCAGGTCCGTACTCAATCAGACAGCCATTCCCGTAATCGTAGTTACCAAATACCTTATTAACCGCTACCATGCCTAAATCATACCAGGTCAACTCCCAGTCATTATCAATAAAATCAAAGACGTTGCGAAATGCGGTTTCATCAGTAAACGGCATCGGGAAATCAAATAAGATGTAGTTATCTTTATTAATTTCGTACTGCATACCATTAACGTTGATAAAGCGTTTTTCACCTTGAATAATGACGTTACTTTCATCCGAGGCATAGTCTCTTAGCTCAGCAATGCGCTTATCTATTTTTTGATGAATGGAGATCACTGTCTCTGAAAATGTACTTGAGGAAAGATCAGTAGCAAGAGCACTGCTTGATAATAATGTTGAGCCAATAATTAATGATAATATGTTTTTTTTCATACCTTTATACCCCTCAAAAGGATTGACAATTCATTCTAAGCATCAATATTAAAAGAGGCGGTATTTATCTCTTGTTACTTGGCTTAAGATCACTTTATTGATCGCATTACTATGCACAGAACATATGATGATTGAGCTGATATGTATTTTTTTAAATTTAATCAATTACTTATGTAATCTAGACATCGGTTTCGTATGACAAATTGATACCAAGCATATTTCACACAGATAAACAAAATCGCACTAAGCGCGCGACACCTATAAATAGCTATCTCTAATAGGGCTTTCATAATCTCAACCAGTAACGAGAGTAAACGGGGAAGCAACCCATACCAGTAGGGCTTTTGCGGGCATCTAAAGAGATACTGCAACCTCTTATGAACCTCTTCATTTATTATTGATCGTACCATGCCTCTTAAGGCAGGTTGCAAAACGTACTATTTTGCCAGCATTATTGTGTTACCTTCAGCAAAAGAGAGAGCGATCAGAGTGAACAATAGCCACTACAGCACGTGATGCCCTTATTAATGTAACTAATGATGCCCAATCTCAGTGGATGTCGATTCTTATCTTCCTCCTCAAAACCTGCCAATACATACTGACTGGATTAAATTATTACCGATCCAACCGCCTTGCACGCTCTTTATCCGGTAAAACCTGTCACCACCGCCTGATACACATCATTTTACAAAAAAAACTTGCACATTAATTCTCACTTATTCTGCATAAGCATTTTTCGCTTATTACATGATGCAAACGTTCCATTGGGTGGAAAGATGCTGCACTGCTTGAATCAGAACCCTGCTAACTCATTGATTACCCGTTAAAGCATGATGCAGATCACAATTTTTCTTCATGCTTAACCTACTCCATATTTTTTGTATAACAATTTGAATATCAATTTACATTGAAGCTTTAAAACCGATTCATGCAATGCTTGTTTCCATTTTTAGGGTTTTTAAATTTCCATTTTTAATTAAGAATACATCCATCGATTTGAGAGATGCTTTCTCTAAAAGATTTAATAAATATCATTTCAATAATAAATGAATATTTATTAATGGACGTATAACTGAGTTATTATTTACTTTGTTATCTCTGTTATAAGAGCACATTCGTTATTTTTGTTTATCACCAATATCAAATTACCGCCCTTTTAATACAGTATTCCACGGACAGGAATAAACCATTTAAAGATAGTACGTATTTATTCCGTCTCATCTGAATTAAGGGTAAAAATATGTCTTCAGATGCCAATAGTAAAAAAATGGGATTGGTTGGATTAACCGTCCTTGTTGCAGTTAATATGATGGGCTCAGGTATCATTATGTTACCAGCCAGCTTAGCGCAAGTTGGTGCCATTTCAATGTTATCTTGGGTAGTAACTGCGTTAGGTGCAATGTGTATTGCGTATACCTTTGCAAAGTGTGGTGCTTTCTGTAAACGTTCAGGCGGTATGTCAGCTTACGCACAAGAAGCGCACGGCAAATCCTCTTTCTTCATCTCTTCTTACACTTATTACGTATGTTTAGTAATTAGTTGTGTAGCAATCGCCGTTTCAGCAATTGGTTACATTAAACCATTCATGCCTTGGTTAGATACACCTGTGCACACTTTCTTCGGTGTTTGTGCAGTACTTATTCTAACTATGGTCGCTAACTTTGGTGGCCCTAAGATCACAGGTCAAATCTCAGCATTTACTGTTTGGGGTATTATTCTTCCTGTACTTGGTCTGTCTATCATCGGTTGGTGGTGGTTTGATCCACAAACGTTCATGAGCGCATGGAACCCACACCACGACACAACAATGCACTCTGTATCTTCAGGTATTGCACTGACTTTATGGGCATTCTTAGGTATTGAATCAGCAGGTGCTAACTCAGATGCTGTTGAAAACCCAGAGCGTAACGTACCACTAGCAGTATTGTTCGGTACAGGTTTCGCAGCGGTTATCTACATTGCTTCGACTGGTGTTATTCAAGGTATTATTCCTAACTCAGAACTTGCTGCTTCAACAGCACCATTTGGCCTAGTATTCAGCCACATGTTCAACCCTACTGTAGGTAACGTTGTAACAATGGCTGCGGTTATTGCTTGTATCGGTTCACTACTAGGTTGGCAGTTCACTAACGCTCAAGTATCTAAAGCTGCGGCAGATGAAGGTCTATTCCCTAAAATCTTCGCGAAAACTAACAAAGCAGGCGCACCAATCATCGGTATGCTTATCATGTTAGTGGCTGAATTGATTCTTGCTGTGATGACTATCTCTCCTGACTTGATCAGCCAGTTCAACGCGCTACTAAACCTAGCCGTATTTATCAACATGGTACCTTACATCTTGTCAATGACAGGTCTAGAAGTACTACTTCGCAAGAATATGGTTACTCCAAAGCAATATCGCCTAGGCGCTGTTGTGGGTACGCTAGCGGTTATCTACAGCATCTACGGTGTATATGCTTGTGGCGCTAACGCAGTATTCGGTGGCACAATCCTGACTCTGTTTGGTTATATTTTCTATGGTTTCATCGCTGCTCGCGACGTTGATACCGCAACTGAAGTAAAAGCGTAATCCGCATAAATATACTTCAAATAGAAATAGTAATAGAAAAATATATAGCTTAATTAAATGACTGGTTTTAATTTTAATCCTTCTATTAAGACCAGCCATTTAGTTAACATGATAAAAAGAGTTTTCACTATTAATAGCTCGATAACTCACCATAAATTAACGTTAACAACTCTGCTTGGTCTATTAAATATATAGATCATCCAAAGCGGTTACGCTGAATAGAAAAATTCATATTAGGTAATTATAATTATGAGCAACAACTTCAGCAAAATGCGCACTCTGGTTGTAGAGCCGCAAAATATCGATTCTAGCAGCTACGCTGCTCGTACTACCCAAGCACTGATTGCAGAACTTACTGATCGTACTATCGAAATCGTAACTGCAAATTCATATGAAGATGCTAAAGCTGTTATTCTAGCAACACAACTTGATAGCTTAGTACTAACGCTTGATAAGTCAGAAGAGCAAATCCTAAATTCTAACGAAGAAGTTGACCTGCTTAATACGCTTAAAGAGCGCCAGACTGAAGTGCCTGTTTTCCTACTAGCAGAACGTGCACGTACTTCTATTCTTGCCAACCGTAAACTTATGGAACGTGTTGACGAGTGCTACTCTGTACTAGAAGACACTGCAGATTTCGTTGCTGGCCGTATTGTTGCTGCAATGAAGCGCTACCGCTCACAAGTGCTACCACCGTTCATGAAAGCGATGATGCACTACAACGACATCCATGAGTACTCATGGTCAGCGCCAGGTCACCAAGGTGGTATCGGTTTCACTAAGACCCCTGCTGGTAACCAGTTCTTCGAATTCTTTGGCGAAAACTTGTTCCGTACCGATATGGGTATCGAGCGTGCTGCACTAGGTTCACTACTTGACCATAGCGGCGCATTCAAAGAAAGCGAAGTTGAAGCAGCGAAAGTATTCGGCGCACATGAGTCTTACTCTGGCATCGTCGGTACCTCTGGTTCAAACCGTACTATCATGCAAGCTTGTATGAAAGATGACGACATCGCAATTTGTGACCGTAACTGCCACAAGTCAATTGAACAAGGTCTGATCTTAACTGGCGCTCGTCCAATCTACATGGTACCTAGCCGTAACTGTTACGGTATCATCGGTCCGATCAGCAAAGTACAGATGAGCAAAGAAGGCATTGCCCTTAAAGCGAAAAATGCTGGCATTCCTTTCAATGCAGACGAGAAAAAAGCAGGCTACGCCGTAGTAACTAACTGTACTTACGATGGTCTTTGCTACCACTCAGAAGTAACAGAAGCGCTACTAGGTGAGAGCTCAAGCCGTATCCACATGGATGAAGCTTGGTTTGGTTACGCGCGTTTTAACCCTATCTACAAGGGTCACTTCGCAATGCGTGGCGATGCTAAAGACCACAAAGGTCCAACGGTATTTGCAACTCACTCAACTCACAAGCTCTTGAATGCATTGTCTCAAGCTTCGTACATCCACGTACGTAACGGTGAAAACGCGATTAACTTCGACCGTTTCAACCAAGCTTACATGATGCACACTTCAACATCGCCACTGTATGCAATTTGTGCATCTAACGATGTTGCAGCAAACATGATGAAAGGTGAAAGTGGCCTATCGCTAACTAACGAAGTTAACCGCGAAGCGATTGTCTTCCGTCAAAATATGCGTAAGCTATTTAACGATTACACCAGTGAAAATGACTGGTTCTTCAAACCATGGAACGCTGAAACTGTTACTGAAATGAACGGTGACAAAGTGAAGTTTGAAGACGCTTCTGTTGAGTCTCTAATGACTATCCAACAGAACTGGAAACTGACTCCTGGTGACAAGTGGCACGGTTTTGACGAAATCGACAACGACTGGTGTATGCTTGACCCAATCAAAGTAAGCTTGCTAACACCTGGACTTGACGATAATGGTCAATTCCTAGAAACAGGTGTTCCAGCTGCACTTGTAACTGCATACCTAGGCCGCTTCGGTATCGTACCAACACGTACTACTGACTTCCAAGTAATGTTCCTATTCTCAATGGGTATTACTAAAGGTAAACGTGACACATTGATCAACACCTTGTTGTCATTCAAGCGCCACTACGATGCTAACGCTGACCTAGAAACGCTACTACCTGAGCTTGTAGCATCATCACCTGAAACTTACAAAGGTCTTGGCCTGCGTGACCTGGGTGACCGTATGTTCCAATACCTAGTACGCCACAACCCAGCACAAGTACTGAACGAAGCATACTCTAGCCTACCAGTTATGGAAGTGAAACCACGTACTGCTTACCAGTTCGTTGTGTCTGATGATGTTGAGCTTGTTCCATCGGATAAACTAGAGGGTCGTGTTGCAGCGAACTCTGTTATCCCTTACCCACCAGGCATCCCAATGCTAATGGGTGGTGAAAACTTCGGTGATGAAACAAGTCCTCAAATCCAGTACTTGAAAGCACTAGAAGCATGGGATAAAGAATTCCCTGGTTTCGAACATGAAACCGAAGGTGCAGAGATCGAAGATGGTAAATACCACGTTCTATGTATCAAAGCAGCAGCGCTTTAACCGCTAATGCTTCGCCCCTTGCGATACCGCAAGGGGCTATACCCAAGCGACCTTAAAAAGCTTGAGATCGCTTGGGTATATATTCCTTTCTCCAGATGACTGGCAATGACATCTGAAGGAATCCTATCCATCGACAGTGACGTTTCATCAGAGCGACATTATCAATGGGTAGATCGTAACTGCCAAAGTATTGCTAAAACACTGTCTTATATTGTCGGCATGCTAGATGCCACGAAGGGTAACGGTAGCAACTTACCTGTAACCGATCATTTAGCTTTTCCTCGCTCCTTCTGACTCATAGGCTGAAGGAGCTTTTTTTTATCTGCGATTCCCTCTCCTCACTTCACGCTCAGTCCCAAAAAATCACCCAACAGAAGAAAACACAAATGACTAAGAATCAACCACATACCTGTTTTCACTCTTAATCTCGCCCTTAAGTTTCGAATATTCCGGAAATATGGTATTGACGACAAGTCAGGGTACCTTTATATTTCCACATATATCGAAATGAAATCCATTTTTAAGGCAACAATTATGAGTCCTGAAATTATTACCATGTTCAAAGAAGCCGCTGACATGTTCGCGTTTCTCGCCGCCGAACTGACCGTGCTTTTTTTGGTGGTTAGCTACCTGGTAGGTGTATTGCAAGAATTCTTAACCCCAGAGAAAATCCAATCCATCCTGAGTTCCCGCAAGGGGAAAGGCTATATGGTTGCAGCACTGTTGGGATCCATCACCCCGTTCTGCTCTTGTTCGACGATTCCATTTTTGAAGGGGTTGCTGCGGGCACGTGCTGGCTTTGGCCCAATGATGGTGTTCTTATTTGCCAGCCCGTTGCTTAACCCGGTGATCATTGGCTTGTTTGTAGTGACCTTTGGCTGGAAAGTTGCGCTGTTCTACTTTTTGATCGCGATGGCAGTGTCTGTCGTGGCAGGCTTTGTGCTGGAAAAATTAGGCTTTGAACGCTATGTTCGCCCTGAGGCGTATGAAATGGCAGAAGCTAACTCAAGCTGTGGTACATCATGCAGTGACAGTAAGCCCGCACCCGCCACCAGCTGCTGTGCACCGAAAGTAGAGCCCGTTGCCACCTCATGCTGTAGTACCCCGGCCAAGCCTGAGCCAGCGGCAACATCATGCTGTAGCTCGACGGTATCGGTTGACGTGAACAGTCACAGTGAAGCAGTATTAACCATCAAAGAAACCAGTCGCTGGGTACGTATCTGGCGTGCAACTTGTAAAGACTTTAAGCAAGTACTTCCTTACCTGTTGCTGGGTATTTTCATTGGCTCTTTCATCTATGGTTTTATCCCAACAGATCTGATCGCCAAGTACGCAGGTGAAGGAAAATGGTATGCGATCCCTGTCGCTGCCATCATTGGTATCCCGCTGTACATTCGTGCGGAAGCGGTGATCCCATTGAGTGCCGCGCTGGTACAAAAAGGGATGGCATTGGGTTCAGTCATGGCACTGATCATCGGCAGCGCTGGGGCAAGTTTGACTGAAGTGATCCTACTTAAATCCATCTTCAAGAATCAGATGATTGCCGCGTTTCTGGCCGTAATATTAGGCATGGCAATTGGCGCTGGTTACCTTTATACCGTGTTGTTTGGCTGAGGCCGCCTCCTCGCCGATCTCTGTAATAAAAAAAGCCCCGTTCACAACGGGGCTTTTTGACCTTTGACTATCTGTCGAGGCCACCTACTAGCTTTTAATTTCGTTATAAACGAGTAATAGCTTTTGCACTTCACCTTGGGTATAGGCAAGATCTTGGCTTTCTTCATAGCCCCACTGCGGGGTTATTTGTAAGCCATCTTTTGTCGGTAACACCTTAATAGCCACAATGCGGTTTTGCGCTTCATCTGAGATAAAAAAGAGATAAGGCTGAGGCTGCTCAAGCAGCGCATTGTAATGTGACGGAGTGGTATACACTGCATTCACTGCCTTCACCGCTTTACTCCCATAGAAGCGTTGCGCTTCTGCTAATACAGGTAGCGCCATTTCCTGAAGCTGCTCGTAGCTACTCTCGACATGGTATGCCCCGCAGTCACTTGGGATCTGATCACGCAGTGCTTTAAACGCAGTTTGGATAGAGGCTAATGGCCGTGTGGAATATGTTTTTTCAAACTGCTCCGCTGCAACAAAGAGCTCATCATTATTCACACAGCGGCTAAATATAGGCTGTTGCTCAGTAAACGTTGCATAGGAAAAGTGCGGTTTAGGCAGATGACTATACGCAATGATAAACCCCACAATGAAAATCACGATCGCAACCGCAATATGAAGCATGTAGTCATGAATGCGTTGAAGCTGTCCACGAAAATTCAAAGTCTGACTCCTTCCTTATCCCCCAACCGTCAGCGACAACGATAGGGCGTAAAGCGTTGGCACCGCATTGCACCCAGAAATAAAGGATCCAATGCGATGCCGGTGTTACGCTATTTCTTATTGTGACTATTTACGAAATGCAGCTGCGTTGAATGGATACTTAATGGACGCTTCGGTCTCGGTATCAAAAAAGTGCAGCTTGGTATTGTCGATAACCAAGGTGATTTTCTCATCAATCGCAACATCCGGTTCACCTGTGCCCAACGTGCCCACAAACAGGTTCATCGGCGCGGCATCAAAGAAGACATTAACGCAGTCACCCAGGTATTCCGTATTCATCGCGGTGGTTTCAAAACAGCAATCCGGGAATGCCTCTTGATATTTTTTGCCTGAACGAATGGCACTAGAGCGGGCGCCGAGGAAGACTTGCTTACCGTTATACCCTGCATCATTCAAGATGGACTGATCGCCCTCGCTCACAGCAATAGTGAACGCATCGCAACTGAATTTACCGTCTTGGTACAAGCCTTCAATGAGGTTCATCGATGGCATCCCCATAAAGGTCGCCACAAAACAGTTTTTAGGGTTGGAAAACAACTCTTTCGGCGTACCAATTTGCTGCACTTCCCCCATCGACATCAAGACAATGCGATCCGCCATCGTCATCGCTTCGACCTGATCATGGGTCACATAAATGGTGATCGCCCCTTTATCACGATGCATACGGGAGATTTCAGTACGGGTCGTGGTCCGTAACTTCGCATCGAGATTACTGAGTGGCTCATCCATCAAGTACAGTTTTGGGGTACGCACCATCGCACGACCGAGGGCAACACGCTGGCGCTGACCACCGGAAAGCTCTTTCGGCTTACGCTCAAGGTATTCAGTTAAGAACAGATCTTTTGAGACACTGTTTACGTGATCTTTAATGTCATTGGCAGGGTAATTTCGCAGCTTTAAGCCATAGCCAATGTTATCTCGTACCGACATGTGGGGATAAAGTGCATAGCTTTGAAATACCATCGCGATATCACGATCTTTTGAACTCACGTCATTGACCACGTTACCGTCAATGATGAACTCCCCTTCCGTTATATCTTCCAATCCGGCAATCATTCGCAGCGTGGTCGATTTACCACAACCTGATGGACCAACCAGAACAATAAATTCACCTTCTTCAATATCAAAATTGAAGTCACTGACCGAATAGGTATCTGAATTCGGGTATTTTTTCTTAATGTTTCTAAGTGAAATCTTGCTCATTATCCTTTTACTCCACCAGACGTTAAACCGCCTACGATATAATCTTGAAACTTATAGAACACTACAACGGGCGGAATGGCCGCCAACACCGCACCTGCGGCAAACACGTTATAACTGGACTCTTTGATATTATTAATTAGCCCCATCAGACCCACGGCAAGGGTTTTGGCTTCTGAGCTCATGCTGGCAATAAGGAATTTCGGCATAATAATGTCGCCAATCGGTCCTAAGAAACAGAAGATGGCAATTACCATGATCATCGGTTTCACCAACGGCAGCAGAATTTCAGTAAAGATCTGCATTTGCGTTGCGCCATCGATTTGAGCTGATTCATCTAACGCTCTTGGGATCGAGTCATAATAACCCTTCATCAAAATCGTATTCATGGTGATCCCGCCTGTGGTATAGATCAGGATCATGAAGATATACGTATACAGCGTGGCGTTGGCAGAGCTGTAAATACCGATAGAGCTGGCAATCGCATACAGCGCTATCAAACCACTGCCCGATGGAATGATCTGGATAATCAACAGCGACATCAATGCACTTTTCCGTGATTTATAACGGTAACGGGAATACACAAACCCCGAAATCGTAACAATCACCGTCGATAGCACCATGGTGATCAACGACACAAGAAAAGTATTGCGATACCAGCTTAAATACGGGATATCGGTAAAGAGCTGAACAAAGTTCTCGGTCAGACTAAAATTCTCTGGGAAGAATGAGGTTGAATAGAGTGAATTACTCACATTAAACGCGCTCATCAGTGTGACCAGTATCGGGTATATGATCACAACCGCCATTGAGATCAGAAATGCATAGCTAAAAATCAGCCCCATATTCTTGGTCAGAATATGACGGTTAAACTTCATCGTTTTCGTGCTGCGATTGAGATTGATGGCCTTATCCATTACATCACCTCCTCGTTTTTAAAGGCACCCGCTTTCAGCCATGAGTACAACACCACAGCCCCCACCACGGTACTGGTGATCAAGGTATACACGGCAGCTTCGTTATATTTGGCATCCATCATTAATCTAAAACCGAGCGATGAAATGGTATCCAGTGGTTTATAGATAGACCCCACCGTCTGCACCGTTGCCTCACCGAGCATGTAAACGATGGTGACGTTATTAAAGTTAAAGGTGAACTGGGTAATAAACACCGGGGCAACACTGATCAAAATCAATGGCAAAGTGATGTCGAAGAAGTTAGTCCACGCGTTACCGCCATCAATCGCACTGGCTTCGTAAAGATCGTCTGGAATAGTCTGTAAGACACCGGTTACCAAAATAAAGACATAAGGGAAGCCCAGCCACGCTTGGATCAAGATAATGGTGATCTTGGCTAAATCAGCGTCAAGGAAAAACCCAATCGCAGTACTGACATCGTATTCATTGCCGGTGAAGAAAGGGATAACCATGGTGTTCATTCCGCCCACTTTTGAGAAGAAGAGCTGGAAAACCAAGATGGTTAAAAAGGCAGGCACCGCCCAAGGTAAGATGTACACCGTACGGAAGAATTTTTTCCCTCTGATATGTTTGTTGTTCGCCACAACCGCCAATACCGTACCTAGTACGATAGTGAGTGCTGACGCACAAAATGTCCACGTCAGGGTCCAACTCAGCGTCTCCTGAAAGGCAGCCGCTGTACGTTCATTGGTAAACAGACGTTCAAAGTTCGTGAAGCCTTTCCACTCAATCAAAAATGCCGGAGGCAGGATGGGGCGTTTATAGTTGGTGAATGCCACGACAATCGACACAATGGCCGGCAGCAACGCGAAGATAAACAACAGAATAAACTTAGGTGCGGTAATTAAATTCGGCACGATCTCATGCGAAAGCCCACGCACTTTTTCGGTAAACGTGATCGCAAAACCGACATCATCTATTTGGCGTTTCACATCTTTTGCATCACGCGCAAACGCATAGTGCAAAGCCAAAAATACCAACAGCATCATAGCACCAATGGTTGACCCCACCATGATCAGGAAAGAGTCATCCACAAAGCGCTCAGCACCGATGGTGATTTTACCATTAGGCTGCTCAACGGCTAATAAACGGAAATTAGGAAGGATAAATTGGAAGTACACCAAGATCTCTAAAGCGAATAATGAGAGGCCAAAAATCGCCTCTCGAGTCCGACGCAGTAGCAGATGACCACTGCCGGGTATTGCCATAGAGAGCCAGAAAACAAGCTGTTGACTCATGTCATAACCTACTTTTTATTTTGCATGAAAATAAGAGCGCGGGTTGCGCGCTCTTATCGTCAATTACATATCTTCAATATCAATTTGAATGGTATCAACTGCCGCATCCAGTACCGCTTGGGCATTCTGACCTTGTGCAATTTGTGCCAGCGCGGTCTTCATTGGGCCCCATACTTTCATGAATTGAGGAATGTTCGGCATCGGCTGACCAATATTAGTCGCGTCGAAAATGGCTTTATGCAGTGATCCTTCTTCATAATGAACAGACAGGCTTGGTGACACTTCGCGTGTCTCGACATACCATTTCTGAGCATTTTCAGGCGTCGCAACGAACTTCATGAAGTCACGTGCACCATCTTTATTATCACTGTAACCGTTAACCGCCAGCCCTTTTGTCCCGGTCAATGCCTGATATGGGTGACTGCCATCCCAGCTTGGGATAGGTGCCGCGCCCACATTAATGCCGGCTTTTTCAATATCCGCTATAGCCCAAGGACCATTGATGATCGCTTTTACTTTACCTTCCATGAAATACTTCATCATGATGTCGAACGCGACGGTATCATCTTGCATCAGCGTCCAATGGCTCACACCACTGTCGTACAGGCTTTGGGCTGCTAGCGCCGCTTTCACCGAACCATCGTTATTTAAGCCTACGTTTTCAGGGTTGTTATCTTTAAAGATATACCCGCCGTTCGACATAAACAGACCACCGGCAAAGTAGAAATCCGTGAATTTGGCAGCCCAATCAGAAGGAGGGAGTTCTTTTAGGGTTTTTGGCGCTGCTTTCACCATGTCTTTGTTATAAAGGAAAAGCGTGGTATCGGTAGACATCGGTACCATATAGGTTTGACCGTTATACATCGCCGCATTTGTCGCAGCCTGAGTAAAACCGTCAATGGTAAAATTAGTTGGCGAAATCAAATACTGATCAGCGAGCTCACCAATCCGGTCATTGGGGATCATGAAAACATCGGCAATATTGCCTTTTTGCGTCGGTAACGCACTCATCAAGTCAAACATGCTAGTTGCAGTGACTTCAACCTTAAAGTCTTTACCTTTATTAAACTGTTCAGCTAATTCGGTAAAATAAGGTACGTATTGTTTTTCAACACCAACAACAATATTTTCCGCCGCCATGGCTGTGTTTGATAAAAACAGTGCTGCCGAAATAGCAAACGATATTTTCTTAATCATTTAATTTCCCCTGAATAGGAATAAAGAGTGTTTGACCGATAAATTCACATTAGAATAAAAGTATCTATTTCTATTTATTAATGTTGTTCAATGTTATTTCTTTATTCGATAATCCCTTATATCTAACAATCTCTTCTTTGAAGACTTGATTGGCTGCTTATTCACACTCATTGTAACGAGTAACTTAAAGAAGCTGGACCTATCATAGGATGCTGATGGCATAGGATGAAATGCTATTTTCCTCTGCGAGCCATAGAAAAAACACATAACACATAGATAAATGTTATCTGTAGCAATGATACATAAGGTATTGCATGCCTTCAGTGCATTAAAAAACGTGAGGACAACGGCAAAATGTAGACCCTTGTCAAACTCCCCTCAATGCACCGTTAAGGCCGCATCGCTAATATTAAAAATCGCTAGATATGTGATCACATGACACATAAAATGGCTTTTTTATCAAAAGAAAAGCAATCATGTTCAAGCTCATGCTTCAATTTGTCCAAGTGGCCAAAACTAAAAATGTGACCCAAGCGGCCAACCAGCTGTGTTTAAGCCAACCTACGTTGAGCCATAACATGCATAAATTAGAAGACAAGCTTGGCTGTAAGCTGTTTAATCGCAACTCTAAAGGGATCACGCTAACACCGAGCGGCGAGTTGCTTTATGAGCAAGCGAAAATGATGCAGAACTTATATGACAACACCCTTTATAAACTTGAAAAAAATAAGTTACGCCATCAAACAGAGCTGAAAATAGGCTGCGGTGATGCATGGTGGCACCTCTTTGTTCGTGATTGTGTTCAAGACTTCAGAAATACCTATCCACATAGTAATATATGTATTGATGTCGGTGATCATCTGCAACTGATGAATTTATTACTCAGTGATGAAATCAGCATTTTTGTGGGCCATGAAATATTAGGCCTCGCGCAATACGAAGATATTCTGTTTTACCCACTGTTTAGTTGTCATGAAGAAGTTTATGTTCGTAAAGGGCACCCGCTCCTTGAACGCACGTGCAGTAATGAAGATATCGCCCGCTTCCCTTCTGTCGATTTAGGCGCCTCTAAAATGCGCTTTTCACATTTGGTCCAGCAGCAAAATGAAGAGCTAAGCTCTTTTCAAAAGCGGCACTACCTGCAAGAAAAAGTGATCTACAATACCAACTCACTGTTAACTGCGATTGATTTACTGCAAAACAGTGATGCTATTTTACCCTACCCTGCGGGGATGAAAGCCTACTTTGGCACCTTTGATCTCGTTCCCCTGCAAATGCAGGAATGCTTTAGCACCGCGACCATCGGCGCTTACCTGCATAAAGACAAGCAAGAAAATACCCAGAGCATCGCTTTGTTAGAGCAGTTTAAAGCGTTATGTAGCAAGCTCGAATAATTCACGGTTCATCATGCCAACTGTTCGCGAATGCTATGATGACAACTCTATTATTTCATCAGGATCACCCATGAAAATCGACCTGACCAAGATGGTCACTGAAAGCCGTAACAGCGCCAGTGAACACATTGATACCCTACCGACCTTGGACATGCTCAAGGTGATCAATAATGAAGATAAAAAAGTCGCAGAGGCAGTAGAAACAACCCTGCCGGAAATCGCCCGTACGGTGGACGCCATTGCCGCTGCTTTTCAGCAAGGTGGCCGTTTGATCTATACCGGCGCAGGCACATCAGGTCGACTGGGGATCTTAGATGCCAGTGAGTGCCCACCCACCTTTGGTACCAAACCAGATCAGGTAATCGGCCTGATCGCTGGGGGTCACCCAGCGATATTACGCGCGGTAGAGAACGCGGAAGATAACCACGAATTGGGCGCAAAAGACTTACAAGATCTGAGCTTTACCCACCACGATGTACTGGTGGGTATCGCCGCCAGCGGTCGTACCCCATACGTGATCGGGGCGATGGAGTACGCAAAATCACTAAGGGCCACCGTCGCTTGTATCAGCTGCAACCCAAACAGCCCAATGACCGACATAGCGGACATCGCGATCACCCCTGTCGTAGGCCCGGAAATTGTCACCGGCTCATCTCGACTTAAAGCTGGCACCGCACAAAAGCTGATCCTCAACATGCTCACCACAGGTGCAATGATCCGTACCGGGAAGGTTTACGGTAACCTGATGGTTGATGTGGAAGCCACCAATGCCAAACTGGTAGAACGTCAGAAAAACATTGTTGTTGCCGCCACAGAATGCAGCCGAGAAGCCGCAGAAGCCGCACTTGATGCCTGTAACGGCCATTGTAAAACCGCCATTGTGATGTTGCTGGCAGGCGTGGATGCTGAGCAAGCCAAAGCACTGCTTACCACACACCATGGCTTTACCCGTCAGGCGATTAGTGGGGCAAACTGAACCATAATAAAACAGCCCTGCAACGAAACCGTTGGCAGGGCTGCTGAGCGACTATGATAGTCTTTTACGCGGCATCAATAGGCCGTAGAAACAAATTGCCTGGGCTAATGGTCAGGTATGCGTGATCGCTCAAGCTGGCATCAAACTGGGATGAATTAAGCTGCGACATCGACGGGAGTATGACGTAAAACGGCATAGGCTTCTTTCGCAGAGCTGAACTCTCCAACCACGTGAAGATCTGGCTCAACATTGAGCAACTGAGCAAATCCAGATCGGACCATAATATGGTCATCCACCAAGGCGACAGAAATCATAGTGACATCCTCTGTAATGATCGCATCGTCTCGAAACACCCTTGTGGCATTCAACGAAGGCTCCATAGCGCCATGATAATACTCTTATAAGCCTACATTTATCTGTGATAGCAGTAACGTAGCGTAGTAAAAGCCTATATGGCTTCCGATGGCCTCATTATCATTTTTATCGATGTATCAATACTCAGTTACTTATATTGCGAAGCAGGACAATACCTCTAGCGAATGTTAAGGTATCTCTTCCGCGCCTTGGCCTCGCCTCAATAGCAAAGAAGCGGAACATAATAAAATAGCACCGCGAAATGAAGTAAACAGCCGCCAGCTACAAGGAACCATGCATGAGCAACACCATCGATTTAAGCCTACTTATTGAACGTATTTCTGCGGCCGATTCAGAAGAGCAATGCCAAATATTCAACGAGTACGATGTTCAACACCTCGAAGCAGGCTCACTTGCGACACTGTTTGAGGCACTCCCGTTAGATCAACGTATGGAATTGTGGCGTCAGTTACCTCTCAACGATCACGTTGATGTACTAACCGCCATGCGTGCTGATACCCGAGAATGGGTGATCCAATCGCTCAGTGAAGCAGAACTCAATCTGGTTTTGGCCAAACTCGATAACCTGTCGCTGATTGAATGGGCAGATTCCTTGCCCGACGACATTATCGATCGTGCGATCGATATGCTCAGTCGGGAAGATCTGGAACTGTTTGACCGCGCGAATCAGTACAGCGAGGATGAAATAGGCCGTTACGCCAACCCGAAAGTGATTTCTCTACCGCAAGGGATTTCCGTTAAACGCGCCAAGGTATTGCTTGAACGTTATGGCTACCACTACCCAGCCCCAATTTACGTCGTGACTCGTAACAAAAAATTTATCGGTGCGATTAATTATCAGCAGCTAATGGAAGCCGATCCTCTTCATAAGCTCAGCACATTGGCAGACACTCAGTGCCCGGTACTGGAAGATGATGCCTCACTTACCGAAGCCGTTGAAACCATCGAACACAGTCAGCGTTTTAGCCTACCGATCATCAATACCACCAAGGAACTGATTGGCGAAATCGATCTTCACCTCGCGCTCGAATTAATGCGGGAATATTACGAAGGGACTTTAATGGCAAACGCGGGTATGAGTGAAGAGGATGATCTCTTTGCCCCTATCGCAAAAAGTTCACGTAAACGCGCAGTCTGGCTCGGGATCAATTTAATCACGGCCATTCTGGCCTCCATGACTATCAGTCTATTTGAGGACGTCATTGCCCAAGTGGTTGCCCTCGCCGTATTGATGCCGATTGTTGCCTCCATGGGCGGCATCGCAGGCAGCCAGACATTAACCCTAATGATTCGCGGTATGGCGTTAAATCAGGTTACTGCGGGTAACCGAATGTCATTATTACGTAATGAATGTGGGATCGGTTTCCTCAATGGCGTATTGTGGGCTGTATTAATCGGCATCATGGCTGGGGTATGGTTCCAGTCCCCTGTCATTGGTATCGTGATTGCCGTCGGTATTGTTATTAATATCATTACTGCAGCACTATTTGGGGTGCTGATCCCTGTGATGTTAGATAAGTTTAAACTCGACCCGGCACTGGCAGGTTCTGTGGTACTCACCACGGTTACCGATGTGGTCGGCTTCTTTGCCTTCCTCGGCACCGCTAAAATGCTACTGCTATAATCAAATTTTTATGTGCATTACTTATCAGCCAGTATAATTGCCCCCCAATCGTTGGATAACCCATCATTGGGGGGGGATACCAATTTCAAATATTATGCGTGACTACTGATTGTATATTATCAACTACATATGTGACAGGGCTCATATTTTTTAATAAAAGATATTATTCATCATAAGTGAATAGATATAATGGCAAGCTTAATACGTATTAAGTTATTCACATGCGAACTAAAATCACACTATTCATTAACATTTTGACTGTTTTTTTCTGCTTAGTCAGTAATGACGTGTGGGCTAGTGACAGCGATAATGCATGGCAAGAACGTTACTACATAAACAGATATAAAAATCCTGTCAGAGCAATTGAAATTCTTCAAGCACAATATCAAAAAACCACTGATATATCAGAAAAGCTCTACCTTAAAGAGTTAATCTACAATTTATATGTAAATAGTCATCAACCATATAACAATAACAGTACATTAGAAATAGAGAAAAAATATATAAGTGCTTTAAATGCATCCACTAATGCTAACCAGAGAAAATCGATAATAATATTGTCTGACCTATTAAACGATGCCATAAGTCACAATGATATAAAACAACAAGAATTGTTTAACTATCAACTTTGCAAGACGGCAAATAAGTTTGGTCAATATACGGCTGGCGAGCACTATTGTAATAATCTATTATCTTTTATAAATCAAAAAAACTATAAATCAACCGTTCCACGACATGACTCCTACATTATTATTGCAAATAATAAAATGCATCAAGGCTTATATACGGAAGCATTAGATATATATACGAAAATAATAAACTTATTGCCTATATACGTTCCCGCAGCCAACGCTTATAACAATATTGCATTAATATTAATTGATCTTAAAAAATATGATGACGCAGAGGTGTTTTTAAATAAAGCGTTACAGATAGTGATGAACGATCCATCAAAAAACACGATGGCTCAAGTGTACCACAGCATGGCCAAGCTATATGATTTACAAGGAAAAAATAACAAAGCCATCGATATGTATAAAAATGCAATAACACTCATATCCAATAGCAAAAACTACTACGGAATGAGTTCAATCTATCTGGGATTAGGAGATTTGTACCTTGATAAGAACGATTTTGTTAACGCCGAAAAATACCTTAACATAGCTAAATCAGTCGCACAAAATGGCTTCGATGAAAACATGCTGGCTAACTCCATGTTATCGTTAGGGATCATGTTTTCAAAAAAAAATGAGGTTATTCAAGCGCTCTATCATTTGAAAAAAGCATTACAGCTAAGCACTGATTTTGATATTTTTGAAGTCAAACAAAAATCGCTTAAAGCTATATCAGATATTTATTTCAAAGCCAACGATAGCTTAAATGCTTATTTATACTATAAACAGTACGCTAATAATCTAAATAATAAAAATGCAAGTCAACTCCCAAGAGCCTATAAAATACTGGATGACACTCAAAGAGAGCGAGAGCTATACCGTGAAAATCATGAGCTTAAAAATCAAATAGAATTGATGAAAAATACGTCTGATAATGAATCGGTAGATTATAAAAATATTTCAATTTCTTTATTATTTATTTGTGCGACTTTGAGTCTCGTTATCGTATTCTCAAGAAAAAAAGCAGATATGTTACGCTATGATCCCTTAACCGGAGTATTACGAAGAGAATCTATCATCAAAATAATACAAGAAACCAATGAATGCAAAACACAAGATAACTATAACGCATTGATTTTATTTGACATTGATCACTTTAAATTAGTCAATGATACCTACGGTCATCCAGCCGGTGATGCGGTATTAGTTGAGATAGCCATGAGATTACAACAACATCTTGGTGACCATGGACTAGTCGGAAGGCTCGGTGGTGAAGAGTTTATCATATTACTTAGAAACACAGAGAATTGTTCATGTGTAGACATACAAAACATTCATGACTGTATCTGTGATCAGCCTATTCAAGTTTATGGCAAACATAATGTGACTATTACAGTCAGCTCTGCTTATCTGACGACAGAAAAAAACCTTTCAGCCTTTATTGATCTCTACACGATTCTTGACCAAGCGCTCTATTTTGTAAAAAATAATGGCCGGAATTCAACGATTGACGCACTCAATACGCCAATCACCTTTCCAAATAATGGCTTTACCTGCTGCTGAATGAGCAGGGGCTTAGGCGCGCTATGATTTGCCATGACCATTCTCGCTTTACGTCTACCACAAGCCTCCACAGAGGCATCATATATAACTCATTGCTCTATCATTTCAACAGATGATGTTTTATTCGCATATTTAGGCTTAATCAGTAACCAATTATCCCTATGAGAATATCGATATTCCTCTCAATTATTAAAAGATCCACGACAGAAATATAAAATCAAATATAAAACATGATGCACATCAATTTTACACATCCCTGAAATGAGTAACGTGTACCCATAGTACTACCTGTCAGGAGGACTAACATGAGAGTACCTATTCGATGTCCAGAATGTAACTGTACCAGCGGCCTACAGCGTATACGGCGCCGATGGCATGAAAAGTCGTTGGCCACCGCCGCTCAAGAAAAACTTCAATGTCCAGAATGCCAATCTTACTTTATGCGCGGATTAGGCCAGCAACATTTGCTCTATATTGGCACCTACGATGCCATCAAAAAGAAAGAACCTGAATTTGAATATTAACTCACCCACGATCGATGACATACACCACTTCTACAGAGCAAGGTTTTGCATACTGCATACCTTGCTCTTTTCGTCTCTTTTTCGACACCATCATCGATAACACTCTCGACCTAATTCCCCCGTTCTAAAATGGCTTCCTCTCATAAAATCACTTAACTCATTAACTGAAGTACTCGAAATTAAGCGTTATCACTCGCAAATCACACCCCATCTTCAACGCTGTCACTGACAAATAATTGTCACCTAATGCATAGTGATCGCTATTGAAATCCATCTGCCATATGAAAACGGTAGGATTACGGTACCATATGAAAAAAATAATATTCACCTTGCTGCTTATCGCTGCTAGCTGGCAATTTTTGACAACCAAAAGCCCTGTCACACTTGGACCGGGCATTTTTGTCAATGAAGTACCGTTCCAAAAAGCAATCCATCCACACACATCATTCACTCTAGATAACTTTACCATCACAAAGAAATTCGAATTTCAGATTAAAGCCAAAGTGATCGCAATGAAGAATTATTATTTTGACCGCCAGTCAGATATATCCAAAACGGATTTCGGGTTGGGATGGGGAGCAATGTCTGATGAATCCATGATTAATCAATTCGAATTTTCGCAATCTAACCGATTTATGTGGTGGAACGCAGAAACATGGCCAAGATCGAAGCAGGAGATACAAAATCAGTTAACCAATGCTCACCTTATTCCCGCGACAACCGCTGTTGAACATGACATAGATAGCGTCCGGCAAGGGGATATTATCGTTATATCTGGTTATTTAGTTAATGTGAACGAAAATAACAGCCGCTGGTATTGGAATAGCTCAGAAAGTCGTACAGATACCGGTGATGGAGCCTGTGAGATTATATGGGTTGAAAGCTTAAAAATAGTAACACCTTTAACATTATAATTTTAACAACTGAGAACTATATTAACTTATACTCAAGTTACTCAGGCTCTAGGGTAAGTTGCCGGGTATCATAAAATAATCACAAATGGAGCTGTCGATGTCCTCCGTTCCTCAAAATAAAGCAGAATTACTTCATGCGATCACAATCGCCGCAAACACATTATCCGACGATTACCGTGCAATTCCAGACGAACTATCAAAAACACTTGCGATTGAGGGGAATGTAAAAGGCACCACGATCAGCGTGTGCGATACACTGGCTTATCTCATCGGCTGGGGAAAACTGGTATTAAAATGGTATTCACTTACCTCACAAGGGCAGCCCGTTGATTTTCCAGAAACTGGCTACAAATGGAATCAGCTTGGCTTACTCGCCCAACATTTCCAAAAAGAATATAAAGATTGGCACTATCTGGATTTACACAGTGAGTTTGTCACAACCACTGAGCATATTTTGGCATTAGTTAACAGCCTTGATGACCATGCATTATATGGCAAGTCATGGTACAACCAGTGGACGTTAGGCAGAATGATTCAGTTCAATACCGCCTCCCCAATGAAAAATGTACGCACTAAAGTACGACGCTTTAAAAGGGATTATTCCCTAAAGTAATGAACAAGCCCCAGACCGCCTCATTACTTTTCGGCTGTACGGATATTGATACTGGTCTGTGATTCATCTAACAGCCAAACCCTCACATATGACTTATCTTATTGATTATTAACAACTCTAATGATTATTCATTTCTATCATCCTTAGTGGTATAACAATGAGCTATAATTTATCTGATTTCTCCGTCAACATTCCAATTACCCCTGCACTCTTTGAATTTCAAACCAAAGTAAGGGACAAGTTGTATGATTTTAATCATACTCGCCCATCAGCGTTTCAACACCGAACCGCGATCCTCACCGATTTGCTCGGCAGCCTAAATGGCGCGGTTATCCTCTCACCATTTCACTGTGACATGGGTAAAAACATTCACTTCAAACAAGGCGGCTTTTTAAATGCTGGGGTCACCATCCTTGATCTAGCTCCTGTCACACTGGGTGAATTTATCTTGATCGGACCGAATGTGGTGATCAGTACCGCAGGGCATCCGCTTGATCTTGCCCAACGAGTGCAACCAGTGGCGGCAGGCAACCCTATCACCATAGGTGATAGCGTCTGGATTGGTGCGGGAGCTATCATCCTTGGCGGTGTCACGATTGGTGATCGTAGTGTCATTGGTGCTGGCAGCGTGGTCACAAAAGACATTCCGGCTGACAGCCTTGCGGTTGGTAATCCATGCAAGGTAATAAGACGGATTGAACATGGCGATATGCCATCAGATGAAGCGATTGCTGAGATGTGGCGGCCTATATTTGAAATGAGGTCGCAAACAGCAACCTCGTGATTCAGTGAGCGATCCTATACTTACTGTTCAGCATTGCGCTGCGCATACAATCTCTTACGGTAAAGCCCTTGCTAAATACGGCCATGAAGCATTTAATGACAAAAATATTGTGTATTAAATGGCTATTTCCCCTAGAGAGGACTTTCACCTCATTAGTTCTTTGCCCATGTAGGGCGTGCACAAATCATTCTCAAGAATGTCGCACAACACCATGAGGCGAGTATGGCAACACAGCAAAAAGGTTTACAAGCAGTCGCGTTATTAGAGGCATTGAAGGGAATGGCCTCTTTGCTTGTTGGATTTGGCATCCATGCATTGGGTGGCCAGGATATTCATCAAGCGGCTGAATTTATTGTCAGTCATTCACACTTAAATCCAGCCAGTGATATTGCAAACGTGTTTCTTCACGCTGCAGACTCTCTTGCTGATACCAATATGATACTTATCGCGCTAGGCGCCTGTTTTTACAGTTTAATTCGATTCATCGAAGCATATGGTTTATGGCGTGGTCTGGAGTGGACAGAATGGTTTGCCTTAGTCAGTGGCGGTATCTACTTACCTTTTGAAGTGTATGAAGTCGTTGTTCATAAGAATTCACTCAGCTTTGGGGTGCTAATCATTAACCTGATCGTCGTCGGGTACATGGCCTATATCTTGCGCAGCACACATCACTCAAGCAGTGATAATGAAAAATGAGCAAGCTCTAAAACAACTCATTGATAAAAGGCACCTTTATCTGGTGCCTTTTACTATTAACCGTTGACTGTCAAACGATAGTAATCAATGTCTTGCTCGTTATAGGCATAAACAAACCCTAACTTGGTTAACACATTGATTGAGCCTTTATTTTCAGGCTCAACACCGGCAATGAATGCTTCGGCCTGTTGCTGCTGAATAAGATGCTCTACCAACCCTTGCATTGCCTCCGTGGCAAAGCCCTTACCCCATGATGCCTCAGCGATCACATACCCGACACGGTACAGCTGACCATCGGGAAAAACAAACAGATAACCAATCACCTGCCCTTCGCTGGTCAGGCGAATAATCTCACCAGTGGCTTGCATACTATCCAGCCACTGATCAACTAAAACGGGAGAATTCAACTGCTGACAAGCGGGTGGTAAAAAACGGCTAACACGCTCAGTAAAGATCGACATAATTTCATTATGTAATCCACTGAATGTGCGATCTAACCCTGCTGCGTGTAGTCTAGCCGTCATAAAAGCCATGTTATCGTGCATATACTCAGTACCTTGTTTTATGCCCTCAGAATGCTGGCTATTCTACCGCCATCGTGACTAGTGAGTAAAAAAGGATTAATAAGAATCAATTTGTTATCATACTGGCTCAAAGTTATAACCCATATCAATTTCCTTTGTGGGTATACACGCCATACTCTTATCGAATCATTTAACATCTCAATACAAAACAGGAGAACACCATGGATGTGCTCATTTTGGCAGCACTGATCCTACTTAATGGCGTATTCGCCATGTCGGAAATCGCCCTTGTTACTGCACGAAAAAGCAGACTACAACGTTTAGCGGACGAAGGGGATAAAAGAGCGACTAGCGCAATTGCGCTTGGGGAAGAACCAACTCGATTTCTGTCTACCGTCCAAATCGGGATCACCGCTATCGGTCTGCTAAATGGTATTTATGGTGAAGCAGCACTTGCCGATCCCTTTGCGGTGATCCTGCAAGATATGGGAATGGATGCAAAAACCAGTTCAATCGCCTCTACCGCGATTGTGGTTATCGGTATTACTTACCTCTCGATTGTGGTTGGTGAACTGGTACCGAAACGTCTGGCACAGATCAATCCCGAAGGGATAGCCCGCTTAATGGCTCGTCCCATTTCATTACTGGCTAGCCTTTCCCGTCCATTTGTTTTTCTCCTCACGCTATCAACAAACTTGCTATTACACCTGCTTGGTCAGGGAAAAACTAAAAACGATAACGACAGCCTGACGGAAGAAGATATTCAAGCCGTACTGAAAGAAAAGTCACAGAACGGTATTGTCGAAAAGCAAGAGCATGAGATGGTTCGCAATGTTTTCCATTTTGATGATCGCCGTGTCACCTCGTTAATGACCCCGCGCAATGACGTGGTGGCGCTGGATCTCGATCAAGCGATCAATAATAACCTAAATAAGCTTATTGCCTCTGAGCACCACTGCTTTCCCGTCACCAAAGGGGATCTCAATAATGTACAGGGCGTGATCACCACCAAACAGCTGCTACAGTACCAAATTAGTGCATCCCACAGCGACATCAGCCAGTATACAACTACCCCTGAATTCGTACCGGAAACATGGACAGGTACCCAACTACTGGAATATTTCCGTCACACAGGCATTCCCATGGCCCTTGTTGTTGACGAATATGGTGATATTCAAGGTATTGTGACGCCGAAAGATATCCTTGAGGCTCTTGCCGGCGAATTCAAAACCTGTAACCCGGATGATGTCTGGTCAGTCGAAAATGACGATGGTAGCTGGAGCATGGATGGTCTGATCCCCACTCAGGTCCTCAAAGATCTCCTCGATATCAAGCGACTGCCTGATGAAGATAAAGGCGGCTACCATACCCTCAGCGGGATGGTCATGTGGTGCTTAGGCGGAATGCCTACCGTAGACGACAGTGTCGACTGGGAAGGTTGGCATTTCGACGTGGTGAACGTTGAAGGTAACCGAATCGACAAAGTGACTGTCAGCAAGCTATGCGACCACTCTGAAAGTGAAGACGGCCAACAACAACCACAAGGCCAAGAAGAACAACAAGAAGATAAATAGCGCCAATTTCATCACGCAACGAATTAGCGAGATGGCTAAGGTAAAGGCAGATAAACGGGTTCTAGCGAACCCATTACTGTTTTACCCCAACATGCGAGAGTAAAAAAAAGCCCCGCTATCACTTTTGATCGCGGGGCTTTTTGTCAGTTATACGTCGTTATTATTATCAGGCGACGACATATTCCCCTTTTTTCTCAGCCTTCTCTGGCGCCTTCACATTGAAGAACAAGGCAAACAGCACAGGTACCACAATCAAGGTCAAGATTGTGGCAAAGCCCAAGCCCGCCATAATGGTGATCGCCAGTGAATCAAAGAAGGCATCAAATACCAATGGGATCATCCCCAAAATCGTGGTCAGGGCAGCCATGCTCACCGGACGTACACGGCTGATAGCACTATGAACGATGGCATCATACGGTGCTTTACCTTGCTCCAATTCAATGTTGATTTGATCCAACAAAACAATACCGTTTTTCAATATCATCCCACTCAGGCTCAACAGGCCAAGCAGTGCGGTAAAGCTAAACGGAACATTGGTAGCCAATAAACCAATCGAGACACCAATAATCGACAACGGCACCGTAGCCCATATCACCAACGACTTCTTGACCGAGTTGAACAAGAAAATGGTAATCACAAACATCAGTAGATACCCCATCGGCATCGAGCTCATCATCGATTGCTGAGCGTCCAGTGATGACTCATACTCACCGCCCCAGTCAATGCTGTAACCTGCTGGTAATGGCAGCGCATCTATCTGCGGTCGAACTCGGGCAAACAAGCTGGCAGCCGTTTCATCCCCAAGTACATTGTGATCAGCCAATACGGTCAAGGTTCGTTTGCGGTCACGACGCTGGATCAATGGTTCTGTCCAGCCTAAATCAACCGAATCAATGACCTGCTCAATCGGCACATACGCTTGCTGCACCGGACTCCACAACTTGAGGGTTTGCAGGGTACTGAAATCTTCTCGTTCAGCCTGCGGCAAACGCGCAATAATCGGTAGCATGTGTGTACCGTCGCGCAATACGCCAATCGTGTTACCGCCATAGGCCATTTGCAACGTACGGGATAAGTCTTCTTTCGAAATCCCCAGCCGACGAGCCTTGGTTTCATTAAACTGCGGGACTAACTCCTTGGTTCGCTCCCGCCAGTCGTGACGCACATTTCGCGCCCCCGGATCGGCCAGCAGAATATCTTCCACTTGCACGGCAATATCACGCAATACTTGCGGATCCGGGCCGATGATCCGCGCCTCTATTTTTGAGGCCGGTGACGGGCCAAATTCAATCAACTTAAACTGAAATGTTGGCTTTGGAAAATCGAGAGCTAGCGAAGCATCAAGCTGATGCAACAGCGCAAACATAGCTGCACGATTGGTTGTCCGTACTTGCAACTGGGCATAGGCTTCATAGCTTTTCTCTGGCTGATAAGTCAGCACAAAACGCGGTAGGCCCTGTCCAACCGAAGTAGTGACAAATGCTACATCATCGTGATCACGAATGTATTTTTCGACCCGCTCTGTCTGCTTAATGGTTTCACGAATATCGGTCCCTTCCGGCATCCACATATCCACATAAAACATCGGCATGTTCGATGGCGGAAAGAATGACTGCTTAACATGACCAAAGGCGATAATCGCCGTCACTAATAAGCCCAGCATACTGATCATGGTTAGCCAGCGAAAACGCAGGGCAAACTTAAGTGTGCTGGCAAACAGGGTAAACAAAAAGCCTTGATAGGGTGAATCATCGTCTGTATTAGTCGTATCACCGTCTTTCAACAACAGATCAGCCAAAAACGGCGTCAATGTCAGAGCGGTCACCCAGCTGAGGAACAGGGAATAGCACAATACCCAAAAGAGCGATCCCATGAACTCACCCGAGGCATCGTCTGACAACCCGATCGGGGCAAACGCGGTGATCGCAATCACCGTCGCACCCAACAATGGCCATTGGGTCTGGCGCACGATATCAACGGATGCCTGAAGTTTCGTCCGCCCTTTTTTAATCCCGACCAAGATCCCTTCGACCACCACAATGGCATTATCAACCAGCATACCCAGTGCGATGATCAAGGCCCCGAGCGAAATTCGGTGCAGTTCGATATTATTCCACTTCATCAAAATGAAGGTACCAAGCACCGTCAACAACAGTACCAAACCAATGATGATGCCGCTGCGTAATCCCATGGCGAACAACAGCACCACGATCACGATTGCCACGGCCTGCCCAAGGCTGACAATGAAGTCCTGAACCGATTTGTCGACCTCTTTGGCCTGATTATAAAACTCATGCAGTTCTATACCGGCCGGTTTGAAGTTCTCTAATTCAGCCAGGCGGGCATCAATCCGTTGCCCTACTTCCACCACATTCACACCAGAAGAGAACGATAACGCAAGGCTAATCGCCGGCTCACTGTTATAGGTCACCACATGGGTCGGCTTTTCTTGCAAACCTCGGGTGATGGTGGCGACATCTTTCAACCGGATCAAATTACCGGTGTCCCGACCATGGATCACTAGATTTTCCAGCTCCTCAACACTCCCCATGCTGCCGTTAGGTCGAATGATCAAGCTCTCACCATTCACCATGATCTCACCGGACGAAATCACGCTATTCTGCTGATTCAGCAAACCCACTATGGTATTCATATCGAGGTTAAGGGCTGCCATGCGCTCCAGAGAAAGTTCAACAAAGATTTGCTCTTGCTGGTTACCGCTGATGCTGACTTTTCCTACCCCTTCAACCAAATCCAACTCGCGAATCAGATAGTCGGCATATTGCTTGAGCTCAACATAACTATACCCTTTGCCAGTCATCATCAGCATCACGCCATACACATCGCTGAAATCGTCAACAATTTGCAATGAAGTGACACCCGCTGGCAACATCGGCTTGAGATCATTGACCTTACGCCGCATCTCATCCCAGATTTGCGGTAACTCTTCGGCACCGTATATCATTTCCATACTGACCATGATCTGGGTCATCCCCGCCGATGAGGTTGACGTTACCTTATCGATATACGGTAACTGCCGCACCGCTTTCTCCAGCGGATAAGTCAGCTCTTCTTCTACTTCTGTCGATGTCGCCCCCGGGTAGGTGGCGATAATCATGGCGTCTTTTATAGTAAATGCGGGATCTTCTAAACGACCAAGACCAAAAAATGCGCCGATCCCCCCCACCGCTAATACAACTAAAATAAGCCAGCTAATGACTTTATTTTTAATGGAATATTCCGCTATATTCACGGCTTAGCCTCCACCGCTTCCGGTGCTATCATCCAATGCTTATTCACACTACGATCTCCTAATGACTCCAAACAAAATGTCTGTTTTTCAGTCGCTTGTCGCCATTCCACATGCTGAACACTGTCGTCAATCAATGTCCAGACTAAAAATTGTCCCAACTCACTCATTGCAAGTAGTCCCATGATGCTCACCGCCCCGACCAGCCCCCATCCCAGCAGCTGTAGTCTCGGTTTCTGAGTACGGGTATGGGCGACGATCTTCACAGGCTACCTGCCTCAGAGAGATTTAAAGGTAATGACTCAACCACCATCCCTTCACGTAATTTACGCAGACTTGATGTCACCACACGATCGCCCATGGCTATCCCCTGATTCACAATAGCCCCCTGATTATTCAGCTGCTCAACCAATACTGGCACTCGATTGACACGGCCATCAACCCACTTCCAGACATAAAACTGCCCAGCTTCACGGCCTGCTACCAACGCTGATAATGGCAGTTGGTAACCTTGCAATGCACTCAATCCGGCAGCGGCCATATCGACATTCAAGGTCACATTGGTACCAGGTAGAATGGCAGGATCACGCTGTGGCATTTCAAACCACATTTGGTAAGTCTGGCTTTGTGGCGCGAGTTCACTGGTGTGCTCGCGGTAGCTCACCGGATACATTGTGGTTTCAGAACCAAATCGGGCTAATGGTTGATATCTGCGGTCACGCTGCTGCGGATTAATCATTGCTATCACGGCATCGGGCACCGCAATATTGATATACACCCGATCATCCTGATAAAGGCTCACTATCGATTCACCAGGGCTTACTGCCTCAAATGACTCTTTCTCGACCGCGGAAACCACGCCATCAAAAGGCGCGAGCAAACGGGTATACCCCAAGCGTGCCGTCGCGGCTTCAAATCCGACTTGAGCCAAACGCTGATTGGCCACCAACTCATCCAGCTCAGCATTAGAAATCATCTTGCGCTGATATAATTCACGGCCACGCTGCAACTGCTTTGAGGCGAGCTGGTATTGCACCGTTGCGTCACTGAGTTGTTGTTCAAACTTATCAGAGTCTAATTCAGCCAATCGCTGCCCTTTAACCACTCGTTGTCCGGCATGCACCAGCACTTGTTGCAATTCACCTTCCACCCGGAACGCCAACGGGGTATTTTCTGCCGGTTCCACCTGACCATTAAAGCGGCGAGGTTGACTCATCACCGATTCAGAGACCGACAAGGTCGACACTGCCAGCGGTGCTGTCGCTTTCGTCTCCGGCGGATCTTGACAACCTTGCAACAAAATAAGTGACAACGTCACAATCGAGATTTGCTTGATCATAATTAAATGCCACCCTCACGCTGCCACGCACGAACTTGTTGACCCGGTTGCAAATCTTTTGCACCCGCCGTCACAATCACCATCCCTTGTTTCAAACCATCTACCACGTCACCGTTATCATTCAAGGTAACGGCTAATGCATTAACCACGCCCGTCGCAGGATCAAACTGCCATACCGTGCCGCCATGACTGTCTTTCTCTACCCAACTCCCTTCGGGTAGGTGAGTCGCAGCCGTTGATAACGTTTTAGCAAAATGGACTTGTCCTGCCATGCCAGAAAGCAGATTACGATCTGATGGGCGATCAATCGTGACCTTTGCGATATAGCTATTAGTATCTGGATCAGGCTGAGTAGACAGCTCTTTGAATTGAGCCGGAATCGGTAGGGTCGGATAGTTGTCCATCACCACCCAAGACATGGCCTGCTGCAAGGTAGTCAAGTCCGACTGCTCAACAAACGATACTGGCAAACTAAAAATAAGATCGAGCCGATCGACATTTTGAATATTCAATACTGGCTGGTTAGCACCAATAAACTGGTGCTGATTTACAAATTTCAGCGACACCACGCCCGCAAAAGGGGCACGCAACACGGTATCCTCAACATCCTTATGAGCCAGCGCCAAATTGGCCATCGTGGTTTTATAGTGAGTTTCATTACGGTCAAACTGATCGGTACTGATCAACGTCTTTTCATACAGCTGTTTCGCCCGTAGATACTGACTTTTAGCTAATTCAAATTCCGCTAACTTAGCCTCATACGCCAGCTGATAATCGCGATCATCAAGTTGGGCGAGAACCTGGCCTTCTTCAATATACTGACCCACACACACGGTTACTTTTTCAATTTCACCCGGTACCTGAAACGACAACTTGGCATGCTGAAAAGCTTCAGCCCGTGCAGGAAACGTATCACTATACTGATCCATCAGCACCGGAATTTCATAAAGCTTCACGGGCTTCACTATAGCTTGATGGGGTTCTGAGTTGGCCTGATTGCATCCCGCTAACAGCCCACCGAGTAGCACAATGGCAGCCATTCTTGTCCGTGGGAAACAAGGAATAACGACGTTACTCACTGTTGATCTCTCTGATGTCGATACTATACATGCGTGCAGTATATGTTGATCAAAGTGAAGATCAAGTTTATTTTACACTTGGACAATAAGTGGCTAAGTACGTATCAAAGATGATATTTGGTACAATATCTGGTAAAAAAGGCTAAGGCTCTAAAGTAGATAAAGTGATGACGGTAAGAAAACAAGGCCGACGCAGCGCAGAGGCTGCCGAAGAAACAAAGCTAACAATCATGACAGCTGCTGCTAACATGTTTTGTGAACTGGGGTATGAACGCGTATCACTGCGAAATATCAGCGAACGAGCCGGTGTATCCCACAGCTTGATCCGCCACCACTTTGGCAGCAAAGAAAAAATCTGGCACAGCATCAGCGATTGCTTAGAATCCTATATCCATACTTATATGTTCGCTTTATTGAACGATATCCCTGCCGACTGCCCGTCTAACCAACGGTTATACCAGTTTGTGGTTCGTATGCTTGCGCATATGATCGTGCACCCCCAATCAATCCAGCTCATTGCCGATGCGGTCAGGCAAGAAGATACACTGTTTGATTACTTCATCGATAATTCAGGAAAAATTGAGCATCTTGTCCAGCAACAAATCGATGCCTTTCACCATGACTTCCCTCAACACCAAATTGAGATGAAAGTGCTGAAATGGCAGATGATGATATACGGCCATGCAGCCGCGAGCATGAAACCGTTTATTGCCGATACTTGGGCAGAGCAAACCCGTGATCTCAACCAGTGTCTGCTTAATCACTGGGAATTATTTAACCAGCAGATGGCGACAGCTTTTGTCATTTCACCCGATCAAATGCTCCACCCAGACTCGCTGGAAGAGCTGGTATTGGATATAGCCTGCCAGTGGGTGGGTGGGTGGTAAGTAGCCATATTCAATTAATGGCAATAAAAATGCCGTCCAACAATGAACGGCATTTCAATTAAACAATCAGGACTCGATGCAATAACGTTTGAAGGAACGGATCTTGCGCTGATAACCACTTCAGAACAGCGGTTTCAACTGCTGATATAACGACTGGTAGACATCGCGTTTGGTCTGGTAACGCGCAGCATTGTCCTCATTCGGTTCATGCCGTTGTACCAATGCCGGAACCGGACAGACATCCGATAGTGTCGCCCCGTCGCAGACCCCTAACATGGCCAAGCGCGCCGCCCCTAATGCCGGCCCCACATCTCCGCCCTGACGGTAAACCAAGGGCAAACCCACGATATCGGCCAGCATCTGACGCCAGTATTCACTACGGGCACCACCACCAATCAGTGACACCTCTTCTGGGATCATTTTGGTGACATGCAGGGCATCGAAACCATCAGCAAAGGCAAAGCCTACCCCTTCCAACACCGCTTGAGCCAATTCAAGCTTCGTCGTAGAGTGGGTCATTCCGAAAAAGACCCCTTTTGCATTTGGGTTATTATGTGGCGTACGCTCACCCGACAAATACGGCAGAAACACTACCGAGGAATCGCGATCCGCGCCGTTTTCAACCTGCTTGATCATCTCACCGACCTCATCAAAACCGGTTAAGTCAGCCACCCATTGCAGGCACGACGCCGCACTTAAAATAACAGACATGGTATGCCACGTACCGGGAAGCGCATGGCAAAAACTGTGCAGCGCCGATTCAGGGTTGGAGATAAAACCATCACTGACCGCGAAATAAACTCCCGATGTACCCAATGACAACATCGCCTGACCCGGTTGAGTGATCCCCACACCGACCGCCCCTGCGGCGTTATCACCGCCACCGCCAACCACGGGAACAGACTTCATTCCCCATAGTGCCGCTATGTCGGGTGACAAAATGCCAGTCACATCACTGCCCTCGAACAAAGCCGGCATATGTTGACGCGTTAGCCCCGTCGCCGCCAGTAACGAATCATCCCAATCACGGCGGTTCACGTCCAGCCACAACGTACCGGCTGAATCTGACATCTCAGACGCAAAATCCCCGGTCATTTTAAATCGCAGATAATCTTTAGGCAGCAGTACTTTATCAATCTTAGCGAAAATCGTTGGCTCATAGTTCGCCACCCACTTCAGCTTCGGTGCGGTAAAGCCCGGCATCATAATGTTGCCAGTAATAGCGCGACTATTTGGCACCGCCGCTTCCAGTTCCAGACACTCTTGCTCGCAGCGACCGTCATTCCATAAGATCGCAGGACGCAACACTTTGCCCTGTGCATCCAGCAGTGTGGCACCGTGCATTTGACCCGATAAACCAATCGCCTTGACGGCCTGCAGATCGATCTGATTTTTTAATCCGTCGATAGAGGCGCAAGTTGCCGCCCACCAGTCTTGCGGGTCCTGCTCTGACCATAACGGTCGAGGACGAGAGACCTCCAGAGAGACGCTATGAGAAGCAACGATCTCCCCCGAATCCAGCATCACAATAGATTTAACGCCAGATGTCCCTAAATCAATACCAATATACATTTCGAGCTCCTCAATTCTGATGCAGATCGACAGCTGTACATGACACTAGGATGGCAGCCACCGAGTTCTTTAACCTTGAGCAATCTTAGCGCGCCCCTTTATTTGCACAATTATGATTTTTAATAGTCTGATACACGGATTTAACGACTGAGCGTAGGATCACATCGAATGCGGTGACAGACTGGTAGACTCTGCGCAAACGAATAAATAAACCTTAAGGACATGATGGATAAGCGTTTTCGAATCACCCTGCTTTTTAACGCCAATAAGGTATACGACCGAGAAGTCATTGAAGGGATCGGTGAATACCTGCAAGCATCGCAATGTGACTGGGATATCTACCTCGACGAAGAATTTACTACCCACATTGAGAACTTCCACGAATGGAAAGGGGATGGGGTGATTGCGGATTTCGATAACCCGGCGATCAGAGCCTTACTAAAAGATGCCACCATTCCCGTAGTCGGTGTGGGTGGATCGTATGAAAATGATGCGGATTATCCCGATGTACCCTATGTCGCCACGGATAATCACGCACTGGTTGAATTGGCCTTTCAGCATCTACGTGATAAAGGACTTGAAAACTTTGCCTTTTACGGCACCCCTCCGGATCCGTCAAAACACTGGGCACAAGAGCGGGAAAAAGCATTCAAAGCTCTCACCCAACGTGAAGGCTATGCCCACGCAGTTTATCAGGGAAATGAAACCAGCCCGCAAACCTGGCAATACGACATGAATCGGCTAGCCGATTGGGTACAGCGATTACCCACCCCGATAGGGATCATCGCGGTAACCGACTCACGTGCACGTCATCTGCTACAAGTGTGCGAGCACCTCAATATTATGGTGCCCGATAGAGTCGCGGTGATCGGGATCGACAATGAAGAGCTGGCGCGTTATCTAACCCGCGTCTCGTTAAGCTCGGTCGGCCAAGGCTGTAAAGAGATGGGCTATCGCGCCGCGAAAGTACTGCATAAACTGATTGAAAATAATGCCCCTACCATGGCCAAGCCGACACGCATTCTGGTGCCCCCCACTCAAGTATTTGAGCGCCAGAGTACCGATTATCTGGCATTAAATGATCCCTATGTCATACAGGCGATGCACTTTATTCGCCACAATGCCTGCAAAGGGATCAAAGTAGACCAAGTTCTGAATTACGTCGGCATTTCACGATCCAACATGGAGGCGCGTTTTAAAGAAGAATACGGCCATTCTATCCATCAGGAGATACATAACGCCAAGTTAAAGCGCGCCTGTAACCTGTTAGTGTCAACCTCATTGCCCATTGCGGAGATTGCCGAACTGTGTGGCTACCCTTCATTGCAGTATATGTACACCGTCTTCAAGAAAAACCTGAACCAGACGCCTAAAGAGCACCGAGATAGCGAACATGCCGTGGCGGAGTAATTTCCAATATCCATGATCCCCCAATTGTCTCTCCGAGTGGTGATGTGATACCGCCTCTCGGAGATATTCAAATAGATATCGTTAAGCTTTATGCTGAAAAACATACCCATGATAAATATAACAACGATAAAGTTAAATATGATAAACAACGCTAAGTCGATTAATAAAATGAATCACTATTCGTCACCATATACAATTATGATGAAAAATAATTAAAATTATTAATACGTCAATTATTTTAACAAACAGTTAAACAATAACATTATAATTCAACTGCAATCACTCATGACTGACAACAGAAAAGACAACGTGTATGCTTCACAAGATAAAATTTACTAATATTTTAAATTTTATGTGAACTTCCGCACTTTTATTTATAAATAAAACGAGATATTATCAGCCCATCAAAGGATTTGCTCTACAGTTCAAGTTAGCACTATTTAAAGGATTTTTTCGTGCCAGTACGTCTTACATTCCAAGGTAACTATCGCCGCTTAAGCTTCGATTCTATCACCTAGCCTTCTAGGTTGATTTGTATAAGCGATTAGCTGCATATGAATCAACACCTCAAATCTCACCGCTTGTTGGGTAAACATAACTGCTTAATTCTATGAATTTAAGGTTAACGTTATTATTTATCTGTTAAAGAACATACCCACACAATTCGGAAATGAGTAATAATTTAGTCATATCAACACGTTAGATTAATATCAACAGTGCTATTGACTTTATTTATGCCTTAATAATACAGACCAAAAATAAATATTTATGGTTGTATATTATTGCACCTAAAAAATAATTTATTCTATAAAACAGTATTCACAACATTGATCTATTAAGAGGTTTTAACATGTCTTCTAAATTATGGGGCGGCCGATTCGATCTGCCAACAAATAAACTTGTTGAAGAGTTTAACGCAACCATTCTAATTGAAAAACGCCTATTCCCAGTGGATATTAAAGGCAGTATTGCCCATGCAACTATGCTGGCAAAACAAGAAATCATTACCCAAGAAGAAGCGGCACAAATTATTTCTGGTTTGCAAGCAGTCGCAAAAGAAGTAGAAGAAGGCACGTTTGTTTATGATACGGCTGATGAAGACGTTCATATGTCAATCGAGAAGCGCATGACAGAAATCATTGGCCCTGTCGGCGGTAAACTGCACACTGCGCGCAGCCGTAATGACCAGACCACGCTAGATTCAAAAATGCACATGCGTGCAACTATCAAAGAAAATCTCGCCCTGATCCGTCAGATGCAGGAAGTGATTATCCAGCGAGCAAAAGGCGAAATTAACGTCATTATGCCTGGCTACACTCACCTGCAAACCGGTCAGCCAATCCTGTTCTCACACTGGATCATGGCTTACTTCTGGATGCTAGAGCGCGATTTCTCTCGCTTTGAAGATCTGTACAAGCGCATGGGTCAATGCCCATTGGGCTCAGCAGCTCTTGCAGGTACAACCTTCCCTATCGACCGTTTCTATACCGCTGAGCTGCTTGGTTTTGACGAACCAACGCCAAACAGCATTGATTCTGTCAGTGATCGCGACCATATGGTTGAATTCAATGCTGCAGCGGCAATCTGCTTCATGCACTTAAGCCGTCTGTCAGAAGAAATTGTCATGTTCTCTAGCCAAGACTTTAAGTTTATTGAACTTTCAGATGATTTCTGTACTGGCTCAAGCATCATGCCACAGAAGAAAAACCCAGACATCGCAGAGAAAATCCGCGGAAAGACTGGTCGTATGTACGGTAACCTGATGGCAATCCTGACCACAATGAAAGGCCTGCCGCTTGCTTACAACACCGACATGAGTGAAGACAAAGAAGCCGTTTATGATTCAATGGATACGCTTCAGCTGTCACTTCAGGTAATGACACCGATGATTGAAAAGATGGTGATCATCGAAGCCAACACCCGTAATGCCGCAGATCGTGGTTTCTCAACGGCAACTGATATGGCGGATTACCTAGTACGTAAAGGCCTGCCTTTCCGCGAAGCGCACCATGTTGTGGGTTCAACCGTTAACTACTGCATCAAGCACGATAAGAAGCTAGATGAACTAACCATTGATGAATTCCGTTCATTCAGTGAACTGATTGAAGACGATATCTATCAAGACATCACCCTAGAAGCCTGTGTCTCTGCACGTGCCTCTTACGGCGGTACCGCACCACAAGCCGTTGAAGCCCAAATTCAACGCGCTGAATCCATTGTTGCTGCTGACTAACTAGCACACTCATGCTGCCAGCCAACGTTCCGGTTGGCAGCATCACTCCTTATTGATTAAACAATTAACTACTACGTCAAAACGTATGGTAGGGATTTCTTATGAGTATTGAATTTTGGCTACAGCTTGCTGTAGTGCTGGGCTGTATCGGTGTCGGTGGCCGATTTGGCGGGGTTGGCTTGGGTGCTGCCGGTGGCTTGGGTGTCTGTCTGTTGGTATTAGGTTTTGGTCTTCAGCCCGCGTCTCCACCGGTGACCGTACTGCTGATCATCATCGCCGTTATCGCGTGTACCAGTGTGTTACAAGGTGCTGGCGGTTTGGATTTCTTAGTTCGTGTGGCAGAAAAACTGCTCCGTAAGAAGCCGAGTGCCATTACCTTTCTGGGCCCATTGATTTCGTCAATGTTTGTTGTTTTCTGTGGTACGTCTTACGTAGCGTTTGCGGTTTACCCGGTAATTGCCGAAGTCGCAGCAGAAGCAAAAATCCGCCCTGAACGCCCGATGTCAATGGCGGTTATCGCCTCTGGTATCGCTATCACTGCCAGTCCGATGAGTGCGGCGACGGCAGGTATGATCGCGACCCTTTCTATCTATGACGTCTCTTTCTTCCAGATCCTTGCTGTTAGCATGCCTGCCTTTGTGATCGGCACCCTGTGTGGCTGTGCGTTTGTGTATAAACGCGGCCTAGAGCTAGAGCAAGATCCTGAATTCCAGCGTCGCATCGCAGCTGGTGAGTACCAACTTATTCATGAAGAAGTGGATGTACAACAGGAAGAGTACAAGCCATCAAAAGGCACCAAGGCGAGTGTACTGGTGTTCGCTTTAGGCGTAGCCACCGTTATTCTTTTCGGTACCTTTAAGAGCCTGCTGCCATCTTGGGATGTTGACGGCAAAACGGTCGTACTATCCACACCAATGCTGATCCAGATGGTCATGCTCGCGAGTGCCCTATTTATTATCGTGTTTGCCAAAGTACCAGGTGATAAATTTGCCTCTGGTTCAGTATTTCGTTCTGGCCTGATCGGTGTAGTCGGTGTATTCGGGATCTCTTGGATGACAGGTACCTTCTTCAATGCGTACCAGCCTTTCTTTGAAACAACCTTTGAAGGCATGGTCGAAAGCGCCCCAATGATGTTCGGCCTGATCCTATTCTGTTTCTCTGCCGTTATCTTCAGCCCATCAGCAACGGTTTCTGCGCTGATGCCACTGGGTGCCGCGATGGGCATTCCTCCGGGCCTGCTTGTTGCGCTGTACCCAGCGACCTGTGGTGACTTCATCGTCCCAGGTGCAGGCCAGATTGGTTGTGCATCATTTGACCGTACCGGCACAACAAAATTAGGTACCTACGTAATTAACCACAGTTACCTGCTGCCAGGTTTTGTCATGATTATTTCATCAGTGACTGCCGGTTACTTTATTTCAAAAATTGTTTTCTAACAGACGTTAATCACCCGTGGTTTACTGCCACAGCGGGTAATAACGGCACGACTAAAACAACAAAAGAGGGACTTTCGTCCCTCTTTTTTTATTACCATACATAGCATAATGGGGTCAGTTAAACGTTACTCAGTGACGCCCGATGCCAATAGCTCAGGAGAAGGAACATAAGTATTAAGCTGACAGTGAGCAATGACTTCGCCATTATGTTCTATCCGGCACCGAAATGCGGCCATCCCTTTATTCTCCATCAGACGCTCACCATAGATATCCAGCACGGAATGTTCAGCAAAAACTGCAACCTCACTGTGATAGCGACGAGTGCCTAATAAGAACCCAATGGCCGGTTTGCGCCCTTCACACCAAGCATGATAACCCGCCCACCCTGCTACAGATTGTGCCATTATCTCGATTCCGACATAGCCGGGCACACTGCGTAACACATTATCAAAGAACACATGACGGTCGGTAATCACCGTTCGGCAATGAATATGCTCACCACCGACATCAATTAACTCATCCACCATGGCCATTGGCGCATCATGGGGGAGCAGTTCAAGCAACGCGGGAGGTCTATTCATCAGGATACCCAAATATCAAGCTAACGTTGTTACCGCCAAAGGCGAAGGAGTTACTGAGGATCGCTGGGGAAGCCAATCTCATCCCCGGAGCCGCCAACTGAATGGGGAGATCCCCAAGCTCACCATCATTCACCTGATGCGGAAGCGGCAGCTGATAACGCAATACATGCCAGCACAGTGCAGCTTCTACCGCGCTGGCCGCCCCTAATGTGTGCCCGGTTAAGGGCTTGGTTGAGCTGACCGGTACCTCTTTACCAAACACCCTCGCGATGGCTTTACTTTCCATCGCATCATTAAGCGGTGTCGCGGTTCCATGGGCATTGATATACCCAATTTGCTCCAGCGTCAGCCCGGCATCGGCAAGTGCATGGCGCATGGCTTGTTCTGCCCCACGACCTTCGGGATGTGGGGCTGATATATGGTGAGCGTCTGAGCTGTCGCCCGCGCCCAATAAAGCAATTGCGGGGCCATCAGAGTGGTTATCCGGCTCGGTTGACAGCAGCATAAATGCTGCCGCTTCACCGATATTGATACCCTTTCGGTTCACACTGAAAGGGTTACAGTGGGTCGCAGACAGTGCTTCAAGGCCATGAAAGCCATTAAGAGTAAGTTTACACAAGGTATCTGCACCACCGACGATCACGGCATCCACCATACCCGCCCGCAACAACCGTGCGGCAGAGAGATAGACCCGGCCACTGGATGAACAGGCAGTTGATACCGTGTATGTCGGGCCAGTCACCCCAAAGTGATCGGCAATAAACTCAGACAGATTTCCCGGCTCTTGCTGATGGTAATGGTAACCATCAGGAAATGCCCCGGTCTGCTGATAGTGCAACATGGCGGTTTCACCGTCCGCCATACCGAACGTACTGGTTCCCACCACAACCGCAACGCGCTCGTGCCCATAACGTTTAATCGCATGCGCTATCGGCTCCGCTATCTGATTCAGTGCTGAAAGCGCCAACCGGTTATTACGGGTATTCTTATGGTGGAATTGATCCGTAATCAGCGGTAGTTCACTGGTGACCTGTCCAACAACGGTATCACTGCCATCATTAAGCCATGCGGTCGAACTCTGCATTCCCGCTGATTGCCCCGTTCGCAAACCCGTATGGATCTCTTCAACTGACTGGCCTAATGCGGAATGCATCCCACAACCGTGGATATATATAGGGTTACCCTTACTCATGGTTATCTTCTTCTTGGCTTAGTACAGTGGCCAGTGCTGATGCTGAATCATCGCAACGAATTTTCTCAGATCCCCTTCAAGCGGGCGATCTTCTTCAACCGGTGCAAAATCTTCCAACACATGGAACAACATGGCACTCAGTGCCGGACTCAGCTCAGCCTGCTTCAACTCCCCCTGACGCATTCGCAATACCAGCCCTTGCGCTGATGCAATCAAAGAGGCCGCGGTCACCTGCTCAGTTAATGTCAAGACCCGCAGGCAGTCACGGGCAGCAATCGTCCCCATGCTGACCTTGTCCTGATTGTGACACTCGGTAGAACGTGAAAAGACACTGGCAGGCATGGTGTGTTTAAGCGCTTCTGCTGTCCACGCAGAAATCCCGATTTGCACTGCTTTGAAACCATGATTAATGGGCTGACGTTCACCTTGGCAGCCACTCAGGTTATAAGGCAGGCCATTATTAAACTTGTAATCCATCAACTGGGCCATCTGGCGATCCAATAAATCGGCAATATTGGCGGTCGCGGTTTTTAGCATATCCATTGCCATGGCAATGTGACCACCGTAGAAATGCCCACCGTGCAGCACTCGCTCATTATCCCCATCGATGATCGGATTATCATTCGCGCTATTTAATTCGTTTTCAATCATCTGGCGTAGCCACGGCAGACTATCTTGCAAGACGCCGATCACATGCGGGGCGCAGCGCAGTGAATAACGGTCTTGTAAACGGTCACAATTCTGCGGCGGACGATTAGCCTGAAGATCGGCACGTAGCCAGCTAGCAATCTGTTGCTGACCAGGATGAGGTTTTACAGCAAATAAAGCTTCGTCAAAGTGGAAGTCATTACCCTGCATCGCCACCGAGACCATGCCGGTGATCTTGGTCGCCAGCTGTGCCAGATATTCAGCCCGTTTATAAGCAAGACAGGCCAGCGCAGTCATGACCGACGTCCCGTTCATCAGTGCCAGCCCTTCCTTTGGCCGCAATTTGATTGGGGATATACCCAACTCGGCAAATACATCAGCTGTCTGCTGAACTTCGCCTTTATATAGCACTTCTCGCTCACCAATTAACGCAGCAGCCAAATATGACAGCGGCGTCAAATCACCGCTAGCCCCAACCGATCCCTCTTGTGGGATACGAGGCGCAATATCATGATTGATAAGAGTGACAATTTGATTAAGCAGATCATGACTGACGCCTGACATCCCCTGAGAAAGCGAGCATAAGCGGGTAGCCAGCACGGCTCTGGCTTGTTGGTGATCGAGATCATCCCCTAAACCGCAACCATGAAAACGAGTCAGATGGAGAGGCAGCTCATCAACCAGCGCAGGAGGGATAGCAACCGTACACGAGTCACCGTATCCGGTTGTTACACCATAAATGACCCCTTCGTCTTGCAATAATCGCTCAAGAAAAGCGACACTTCGGTCAACTTTGCTGGTAAATTCAGCGGAGCTATTCATTACTGCGGGAGTACCATTAGCAATCGCTTCGACATCTTCGATGGTCAAACGGCCTTTGCCAAACATCACAGGTTGTTGTTTCATTGTTGTCATGACTTAATTCCATTTTTCAGTCAAAAAATAAAAGTATTACGGAAACGTCCTTCGTAATACGACTTTTCCGGTAGAGTGAAGCCGAGGCAGCCCCTGCCGATCAAGCGAGGTATAACTAAACTGCAATTTAGCCTTATCCTCATGCCATATCAGGCTCAGTTGCACTTCCATACCAGGTAAAATCGGCTCTTGAAACTTGATCACCTCCATCCCGCCAAAGGCTGCCACCAAACCAAATACGTCACAGGCGTATTTCACCGCCCAATCAATATGCGTTACGCCAGGCAGCACAGGGTGATCCGCAAAGTGCCCCTGAAAATCACTCAATTCTGGGTCAATGTGCAATTGCAGTTGCCGCTCAGCGCCCTGTCCCATAAGCGATAAGGGTACTGGCTTACGTTTACTCATACAGCCTTCCTTGATTTTGATGCTAGCCCGCCCGTCAGTGCGACCGTTCCGTAAATAAGTCAGATAATTGATTGATGAGTCGTTTACCCTGCGGATTAACTGGAATCGTTGTCACTATCCGATATCGGCGAGGGATCCCCACAGGCTCAATCCACTGACGCAGTAACTGACGAAGCAGCAATGAAAATTTTCCTTTACCTTGTTCTGCATATAACACCTGCCCAGCAGCAGAGAGCACAACAACCGCAGCCAATTGAATCCGCTGTCCAGTTTGTAACGGCAGTACGGCCGCCTCCTCAACCCAATCAAGTTGGCATAATCGCTGCTCAACCTCGACCAGTGAAATGCGCTTCTCTTCGATCTTCACGATTCGATCAGCCCGCCCCTTGAGAATAAAGCGCCCGCCATCAACAAGATCACATTGATCCTGAGTCTGATACCAGTGTTGAAGATCAATAAAAGGTGACAAGATCCGAAGACACCCAGCAGGATCCAACTGGGCTTGGATCCCAGGGAATAACCGCCAAGGCGTTGCATTATTGACTTGTTGCCGATAACCAATCCCACCCGTTTCAGTGCTGCCAAACACTTCAATGGCTAACTGCCCAAATCGCTTCTCAACCTCAATGGCAGAAGCATAAGGCAACGGCCCGCCGGATGAAAAAACACGTCGATAAGTCCGATCATTGATCGCAGGTGGCAGACGACGCAGTAACGCCGGGCTGCTGATCAAAATGGTTTCTGGATCCGCATGCGCCATCACCTGCTCAGGATAAATACGATCTAATCGCTCAAAACAGCGTCCTGCACACAGCGGCCAGATCACCCGAAACAGCAACCCATAGATATGCTGATGCGATACAGTACTGACCACGCAATTTGCTGAATCCAGCTCGGCCCCCCAACAAGCCTCAAGCTGATTAATCTCATTCTCAAGTTGTTGAAAAGATTTACTGACACATTTAGGAACACCGCTTGAACCAGATGTAAACAGCAATAATGTCGTCGTTGCTAAATCCAAAGGCACCGCAAATTGCCGCTGTACGGCGGCAGTGTGATGACGCGCCATGCATTCACAAAAATAACCTTCAGCCAGTCTTACAACGGGTAACTCTGTCCCTAGCTGAATATCGTCATCACACAGCAGGCCATCAAATTGACCAGTGAGCGCCTGCAGGGCGGCGGGTTGTGTGTTACCCGGCAGTACGCCTTGCCGCCCTGCTGCCGCGACCCCTAACAATGCCACCAACAGCCAGTAGCTATCTTGAAAGCACATAGCCCAACGCTGAACGGGCACCGTCTCCAATTCGGCAGCTAAACAAGCAACATCCAACTGCAGTTGCTGCCAAGTTTTATCCCCTGTTGCTGATGTCGCAACACGCAACATATTGTCTCGCGGCGTCTGCAGCAAGACGTCTGCGAGTGGTACCCAATGGGCTGATTTAAATGCTGTCACTGTTCTTGTCTTCCGTATGATTCATGTTTAATGACGACAAACGAAAGAATTAAACAACTGCATTCTGTGAAGAAATATAGTTCGCTAAGCTCTCGACGGATGTAAACTTCTCTTTGGTAGTTGAATCATCAGCATCAATAATAATGTTATATTTGTTTTTAATTGCTAAGCCTAATTCAAGTGCATCAATTGAATCTAAACCCAGTCCATCGCCGAACAAAGGCGCTGATGTTTCAATATCATCAACTGTAATATCTTCTAAGTTCAGTGAATCAATAATCAATTTTTTTACTTCAATATATAATTGTTCCATGATATCGAGTCCTTAATATTCCATTACAAAATGTAAATTTTTTGCTATGATTATCTTTGTTATTTCTGTTATTACCAATAAAACCCAGTACGACCACCCTATCATTTAGCCAACCAATACTGGCCATTAATGATAATTAAGATATGTAAACAATTTGGTAGCCTGTGAAAAACGTAAACTCACTTAAGAATGCAGTCACTCTTTTCGTCGGCGTTCAAACACAACAATGATAATTAACCCGTTGCAATGCGGCGTTGCCAACGCCAATCAAAACGCGTGTCCGATACTGACCACGCATCGGTTTCCGACAGAAGACCAGCAATGATCGCTAACCCTTGCGGATAGTCACTCTCCCCAACAGGCTGATCATGTTGGGTGATGATACGTTGGCTTTGCCAATCCAGCTGATATTGGTCCCCCGCTGAGAGCACTAAGCCCAAGGCATAGCCATGATATGGGCTTCGTTCATAAATAGAGTAGTTGTCCGGCAATGGCTCATCAAAATCAACCACCAGCACACGGTGATGTGGGTATTCAGATAAATAAGCCACCGCTTCTATTAATCCCGCATGCACAGAATGCAGACACGCTGATACCGACGTTGAGGGTATAGCCTGTTTAGTGGCAATCGTAAACAGCCCTACCGCAGTATTATGGACTGACTGAGAGAATGCCATTGGTGATGCGGGCTGCCCCGCAATCACATGGTCAAGCAGCTGACATGTTCGGCTAAACTCACCATGTCGACTCGAAAAAATAACGTAATCGACTTGCTGATCGGTCGAGAGAGTAATGGCCGTCTGAACGGCAAGCTTACTTAGCGTACTCATACGTCGCCGCATCATAGCCGGAATGCTATCGCTAGGTACCGCGGTTAATGCTTCTGGCCAACATTTCCCATCAGCTAACCATTGAGACCATGATTCGGGTTCAGTTAATCCTGGAGATATTGCACTCCAATTCAGAATATTAAATTTGATAGTGCTCATGTTTAAATTAAACCACCACTATTCCACTAAGGTATCGAAAAAATGATTAATACTTTGAAACATTTAGTCATCTTAAATTAAAAAATACCATAACAAAATAAGTTACCCAATGTCATTACTAAATATACGAACATCACCACAATAATTTAATCAGATGGACGCTATTTCTATATATTTAGATGAGCTCTGCAATGTAACACTTGTTATTACAGTTTTTAGGCATTAAACAATGCGTTTCATCTCTTACACAAAAACAATGATATCAGTCATCATCCTTAATAATAGAAATGTAAATAAACAGAATGTATTAAAATAAACTTTGCATAGCCTACTTCATCGTTAAAATAAAAAGCCCGCATCACAGCGGGCTTTCTCTTTTAAACAGTAGTCACCTATCGATACGGCTTAGTCTCGGATTTGTCGCACTCGGAATGAGCGACCTTTCAGCTTACCGTTATCCAGCTTTTTATGTGCAATACGCAGCACATCATTCAAAACCGCCACATAAGAGCAGTTATCAAACACGTTAATTTTACCGACTTGATCACCGCGGATACCATTTTCACCCGTTAGTGCGCCTAGAATATCGCCTGGGCGTACTTTCTGCTTTTTACCGCCATCGATTTGCAATGTCACCATCGCAGGACGGCGCGTCGGCTGATCCAATAACGATAATGGTGGCAATACCGCAGGTTCAATGGTTTTTTCCAGATATTCTTCCAGCATCAGTATCTTGTAATGCTCACTATTACTGTATAGCGAACATGCAACCCCTTGGCTGCCCGCACGGCCTGTACGACCAATTCGGTGAACATGCACTTCGGTATCTCGTGCCAATTGATAATTGATCACGCAATCCAGTGCATCAATATCCAGACCACGTGCCGCCACATCTGTCGCAACAAGAACAGATGCACTCTTGTTAGCAAAACGGACTAACGCCAAGTCACGTTGACGCTGATCAAGATCGCCATGCAGTGCAATCGCGCTGAAGCCGTAGTGATCTAAATCTTCTGAAATCTCCTGCGCTTCTCGCTTGGTATTACAAAATACCACTGCAGATTCAGGACGATGCTGAGCCAATAATACCCGTAACGCATTCATGCGATCGTCGTTGTTGTCTACTTTATAGAAAAACTGCTCAATGCTGCTATTGTCATGGGTCGCTTCCACTTTTACCGTAACGGGATTACGCATCACATCTGCGGCAATTTTCTCAATTTGTTTCGGGTACGTCGCACTAAATAGCAGTGTTTGACGATCCACCGGCGCCCAATCTAAAATCGCATCCAGTGAGTCCTGAAACCCCATCTCCAACATCCGGTCTGCTTCATCAAGCACCAGCATGTTCAGGTCATCAAGCGACAAGAAGCCCTTACGTACGTGCTCTTCCACGCGACCCGGAGTGCCCACAATAATGTGTGCGCCGTGCTCAAGAGAGCCAATCTGCGGACCAAATGGCATACCGCCACACAGTGTCAGCACCTTAATATTATGGATAGCACGTGCCAGCTTACGAATTTCTTTCGCAACCTGATCCGCCAATTCACGAGTAGGACAAAGCACCAACGTTTGTACACGGAAACGTTTTACGTTCAAGTGCTGTAGCAAACCAAGGCCAAAGGCCGCTGTTTTACCCGACCCTGTTTTCGCCTGAGCAATCACATCTTTACCATCAAGGATCGGCGGTAGACTTTGGGCCTGGATTGGAGTCATCTTGGAATAACCCAGTGAACTTAGGTTATCAATTAATTCCGGTTTAAGATTCAAATTAGAAAAGGCGTCTTTACTCACGGCCATATATCCTGTCAGGTTAAAGAAGGGGTTATGCGATACCTGTTACCATGAATATCAGGCCAAGAAAGGAGGTAGTGCTAACCACAAGGGCAGCGACACTACCAGTATCAAGACAAAAAAGATATACCCAAACGATCTCAAGGTGCGCGTTTCATCAGAATGAACCCGACACCTTAAGGGCACTTAACGGTCTTTGATAGAGCGGAGGACTAATCCGCAGGATAGATAACGCCGAGCGAAGCGGCACGCGAGGCCCCGGTCACCTCAGGCACATTACTCGGCAGGTTATGAATACGCTGTCGAGCCAGCCAGGCAAAGGCCATCGCTTCCATATAATCAGGATCCACGCCAGCATCTCGGGTATTAGCAACCTGCCATTCGGGCAATAACTGAGCCAGACGCGCCATCAGAGCCGGATTACAGGCCCCGCCACCGCACACCAACAAGCCTGGTGTCGGCCCACAGGCAAAACGCGCAACCTGTTGAGCAATGGTGACGGCGGTAAACTCCAATAAGGTTGCCTGCACATCGACGGGCAATAGCTCGTCAGATATTTGCGTCAGTTGCTGATCAAGCCAAAACAAATTGTAATGCTCACGACCCGTACTTTTCGGGTAAAGCTGTAACAGGTAAGGATCGGAGAGCAACAGGCTTAATAACTCGGCATTCACCGCCCCCTCAAGGGCGAACGCCGCATCCTGATCAAATTTTTCACCTCGGTGTTGATACACCCAAGCATCCATCAGCATATTACCAGGGCCGGTATCATAGCCGAGTACGGGCTGATCTGGGCGCAGCACTGAGATATTCGCGATCCCCCCTATATTAAGAACCACGGTTGCAGAGTCTTGCTGGATAAACAGGGTACGGTGGAAAGCGGGCACTAGCGGAGCCCCTTGGCCACCGAGCGCCATATCTTTCCGACGGAAGTCTGCCACCGTGGTGATCCCGGTGCGAGCGGCGATCAGATTGGCATCACCAAGTTGCATCGTAAACGGGGTATCTCCTTCCGGTTGATGGAACACCGTCTGACCATGATTACCGATGGCGGTTACTGCACTCGGCTCCGTGCAGGAAAGAGCAAGTAGCTGGTTCACGGCATCGGCAAACAATAGTCCCAGCCGGTGATCCAATTCACCGATCTGTTTGAGGTTGGTTGCCTGACCAATACAGACATCCAGCAATGCAGATTTCAACGTCACAGGCATCGGAAAACAGTCGCTGGCCAGCAAGCAGACTTGCTGATCGGCGTCAATCTTCACCAGTGCGGTATCGACACCATCAAGACTGGTACCCGACATCACACCAATATACAATTCCTCACCCATGGCTGCTCCCTTACTCATGCTCGTCCCCATGCTTTATCTGCCCATCAGCAATACAAATAACCGTGCATTACAGCTTAGAGATCTGATCATTCGTGCCAGAGAGGGATCCTTGTGGCTCATGACTTGCCGTTTGGATCGGTGTGGCACTATATGGCGACTGGATCAGCTGTACCTGCATGGAAACCACATTATTGATCATATTCAGCAATGATGCCCACTGTACCGTTTTTTCTTTTTCAAACAGTGAATCAAAGTTATCGGGGCTCCACTCAACAAATGGCCGCGGATTTAGAGCGCGTCCCAAAAAGCGCAACTCATAATGCAGATGTGGTCCCGTCGACAGCCCGGTATTGCCCGTCCAACCAATTAAATCGCCTTTTCGAACAAAATGGCCACTTTTTACGTTAAATTTTTTCAAATGTGAATAGGTCGTTGCAAACCCCAACGTATGGCTGAGCTTAAGAAAATTCCCGGACCCTTTATTGCTCGGTCGAACCACCTCAACCACGCCATCTGCCGGTGCATAGATCTCAGTGCCAATATTGGCGGCAAAATCGAGCCCAAAATGACGCTTACGCTTCCCTGTAACAGGATGTATCCGCGTTCCAAACTGGGACGACATCCGGATCTGTGGGGTTGGGTTGCCATTGGGGATCATCCGAAACAGCGTGCCCCGTACCGCAGAACTGATCGCGGCACTGTCTACCCGCTCTTCTAATGAAACCGGCTCACCGTCTTCATCACTCTGCAGCCCCAAAATGGTTTCAACATCATCAATACGCTGGGTGAGAAGCAATAACTCATTTTTCTTCTCATTGAGCTCTTCGAGCAACGCCTTGTTCGCCGCGTTTTCTTCCACCAAAGAGTCATTGAGCAGCTGCGCTTCCTCGCTTAACTGCTTGGCTTGGACATCAAGCTGCTGGGCTTGTGCATTGAGTACATTGACTTGGTGGGTAGATGACAGCTTAGCTTGATAGAGGGTATAAACGTTATAACCACCCGCTCCACACAACGCCAATATTGAGGCGACAGCTAATGCAAAATAACGTTTTTTAAAGCGGCGAATTAAATAATGGGAAGTGCCGCGATGATCGGACACCGAAATACAAATATTGTCTGACATGATAACTACGACTCATCGTTATGTTTTTGCAAATCTGCTAGCTGCTCTAGCTCACGATGTAATAGTTCATCAGTGCCAACATTCAATTCAACCAAGCGTCGCAAGTAGCTGACACTGTCTAAATCGATGTGGATAATATGCATGCGTAAATAATGAGAGTCATGATCGACAAGTTGAGTTTCCATCTGCAGCTCAATCTCACTGTCATTCAGAAAGAACCTGACAATATAATGGTTATCAGTATCTTGCGAACACCAGTGATCCGGACGAGTCAGTAATATACCCTGTAATGATAAGTCTCTGACTTGCAAAGACCATTCACCACTAGCATGGATCAGGGTTGCAGATGCCGGATAAAGAATACGACTAAAATGACGGCGTTCGACCATAATCTCTTCATTTTTGTTGTTCTTTTATGTATTAATTCTAATGATAAATATAAAAATTAACCAGATTTATCCGGAATATTGATAACTTTAGTGTTAAAACTATGATCCCATCACAAAAGGGGTCCCATTCCTCCTATGGAATATATAAACGTCTCATTATTTGCAGCGCCAATATTTTGACGAAAACATCAAAAAAACGCTAACTAGAGTACGGCTGACGGTATATTTTTGGTCTTAAAACAGCCGAAGGCTACCCCGGTAGCCTCAGGCAACCCGCGTCAATGTTTAAGAAATTCCGCAATTGCCAGATACACCCGTTCACACTCGTCTTTTACCAGGTTTTCCATGTTCAAGAAGGTGTGGATCATCTCGCTGAAATGCAGCCACTCACATCGCCCCCCCATGGCCGTCATTTTCTCGTAATAGGCGATCCCGTCATCGCGCAACGGGCAGAACTCAGCCGTGATCATCAAGGTATCGGGTAACTTAGGGCTTACATGACCATATAACGGAGAGCACTGCTGACGGTTCTCATTATTCTGGAAATAATTATCGAAATACCAGCCAACTTTCCCTTTTTGTAGCAGATACCCGGTTGCATTTTGCGCCATCGACGCTGAAGCCATGGTGTAATCCAGACAGGGATAAATCATCACCTGCTTGGCCAGTGTTACGTGATGATCATATTGCGCTTTACCGCTGACCGTCGCGACCATCGCCCCACCCGCTGAATCGCCGGCGATAGATAAACGCGGCACATAGTTCAGCTGCCTGCCATCCAGCGTTGTCCATATATTCTGAACCACAGCATACGCGTCATTCACCCCGGCGGGATACGGGCACTCAGGCGCCAGACGATAATCCACCGACACCACGATATGCTGAGTTGCCTTCGCCAACTTACGACAAATAGGATCGTAGACCGTTACACTACCGGCCATATGCCCGCCGCCGTGGTAATACACCAACACCGGTAATGACCGCTCAGGCGCCGGATGATAAATACGCACCGGGACGTTGTATTCATCGTTATGAACAACATCATCCTGCACCCAAGAAATAGCGGGAATATCGGTCACGAGCTCTTGGGTTAAATTCGCCAGCCCCTCGCGAGCATTCGTGGCTGTCGGCTTAAAACCATTATCAATGAGTACGGCCAGTTGCTGATTAAAATCAGCAAGCCAAGGCTGTAACTTAGGACTTACCTGACGCATAGAGGCTCCTTGTCCGTCATTGACACAGTTTGTGGGGATTAAGGTTGAAACCTCATCAATTCATCAACGCTGATTTCTGCCTGATAATCGACACCATCAAGGCAAAAGCCATTGAGTTGCATAAAATCAGTTTTATAGCCTTGATAGTCACCTATTTGCGCAAAATTATCCGGGGTTATTTGCGCCATCAGCACACTCACTGACTGCTGAATACGGTCATCGAGTTCCCAGTCATCCATTCGGATCAATCGACTATTATCAACGGGGACCGCGCTGCTCTCTCCATACAAACGTTGCGCATAAAGTCGCTGCATCTGCTCGATACAACCTTCATGAACACCTTGTGCTTTCATCACCTTAAACAAGGCCAAAATGTACGGTGAAAATGCAGGAATAAACACACTGGCTTTAGTAACCAGCGCTTTGCACACGGCCACATACGCACTGCCATTGAAGGCGGCCATTTTGTCATTGAGCTGATCGGCGGTGGCATGCAAATGTGCTTTTGCCCGGCCTAAAGTACCATGATGATAAATAGGGTAAGTCACTTCCGGTCCGATATAAGAATACGCCACCGTTTTACACCCTGAAGCAAGCACGCCAGCATCAGACAACATACTGATCCAACTGGCCCAGTCCTCCCCGCCCATGACTTTTTCCGTCGCATCAATTTCCTCGTCAGTCGCCGTCCCAACCGTCATGGGTTCCATCATATCGGTTTCAATATTGATAGTCGGCCCTGAGATAGGATCACCGAGGGTTTTAATTGATGATCGCCATAATTCCCCAGTTTCAGGGTTTGGTCGCGCGCCCGTCGCCAGGCTGTACACCACCAAATCAAGCTGGCCGCCAAACTCAGCGTGAATATAATCAATCACCTGCTGGCGCATTTCTGGGGCAAACGCATCACCGACAAAGTTCTTGCCAATCAGCCCCGCTTTCTCCGCCTCTTCCCGGAAAAAAACATTGTTATACCAACCCGCCGTACCGACCCCTTTATCGCTTGGCCCGCGTTCAAATGACACACCGATAGTATCCGCCTGTGCCCCACCAAACGCCAAAGCAATGCGCGAGGCAAGGCCAAACCCTGATGACGCTCCCAGCACCAACACTTTCTTCGGTCCATGAATGACGGGGGATGCGGCCCGTACATAGGCAATCTGATTACGGACAGCCTGCTGACAACCATAAGGATGCGCAGCACGAGCAACGACTCCTTTTACGACGGGTTTAATAACCATAGTCACTCCTAAATTTAATCCCCTCTAGTTTGCGCTATGGGTATTACGGAAGCAACATTTTAGGCCATACCCTGATCATGTAACGTAACGATTCTAAAACTTTTCTTCTCAGTTTCAGCACCAGCACGCTGCTAAAAGGTGCCGTTGAAAGATCGCATTTTTTACTAAACATTGTTTAGTAAAGGTCGTGACGGCTTCATAGATCCCATTTGGGAATTCTATTTACACTCAACCCATCAATTAATAATAACGACTTACAGGTGGTTATACGTCATGAGTACGCAAGCAAAAGCATGGGTTGAAGAGATAGTGCTTCCTACTTACCCAACCGGCAAAGTTGACCCAAACCCTCTCTTTTTAGAAAACCGTGTTTATCAAGGTTCATCGGGTTCCGTATACCCTTACGGGGTCATTGATAGCATCACTGATGAGAAAGTCGATCAAACCTATCAAGCGGTTTATATCGAGAACGATTATATAAAAATCATGTTATTGCCTGAGCTCGGCGGCAGAATCCATCGTGCATATGACAAAGTGAAAGGACGTGATTTTGTATATTACAACGAAGTCGTAAAACCCGCTTTAGTCGGCCTGCTTGGCCCATGGATCTCTGGCGGCATTGAATTCAACTGGCCACAGCATCACCGTCCAACCACCTACATGCCAACGGATTTTACCATTGAGCATCAGGATGATGGCTCTGTCACCGTCTGGATGGGAGAAGTCGAGCACATGTATGGCCTGCAAATCATGGCCGGCTTCAAAGTCTATCCAAACAAATCATTAATCGAAATTACCGGGAAGGTCTATAACGGTAATGAGACCCCTCGCCAGTTCTTATGGTGGTCAAATCCAGCCGTAAAAGGGGGCGATGACCATCAAAGTATCTTCCCACCCGATGTCACTGCAGTATACGACCACGGTAAACGTGATGTGTCTAATTTCCCTATTGCGACAGGTATTTACTACAAAGTTGATTATTCACCTGGCACGGATATCTCACGCTATAAAAACTTACCCGTGCCAACATCGTATATGGCTGACAAATCAGCCTATGATTTTGTCGGCGCTTACAACCATGATGAACAAGGTGGCCTGCTGCATATCGCCAATCACCACGTGTCACCGGGTAAAAAACAGTGGTCATGGGGTAACTGTGATTTCGGTATAGCGTGGGATCGTCAACTGACTGATACCAATGGACCTTACATTGAGCTCATGACGGGAGTCTTCACTGACAATCAGCCTGATTTCACATGGATAGAAAGCCACGAAGAAAAGATCTTTGTGCAACACTTCTTACCCTATAGCCACCTTGGCAATGTCCATAATGCCAATACCGACGTCGCCATTAAACTTGAGCGCACCCCTACCGGGGTAACATGGGCGGTATACGCCATTGCCGCGATCACCGAATATTCCATGGTCATTAAAGACGGCGAGCAGCCGCTGCTGGATCAGAGCTTAACCTTAATGCCCGGTGAATCACGCGAAGGGCGCTATGAATACGATGGCCACGGTTCATTAACCATGACGGTCACCGCAGCTGATGGACACACCGAACTGACATACACCGAGCATGAACGTGCAACCGATGAGCCAACGCCAGATCCGGCCACTACACCCGCGATGCCTAAAGAGGTTGAGAGCGTTGAAGAGCTGTTCTTCATTGGTCAGCACCTGCAGCAGTACCACCATGCAACACGCAGCCCAGTCGATTATTATCAAGAGGCACTGACCAGAGACCCTCATCACTATCAAGCCAATGTGGCAATGGCGACCCTTGCTTACGAGCGTGCTGATTATCCGGCCACGGTTGCCTTCGCTGATGCGGCATTAGCACGCGCACATAAACTCAATAAAAACCCATTGTGCGGCAAAGCCAGCTATTTACGGGGATGTGCTTACGAAAAACTAGGACAACTGGACGATGCGTTCAATGATGTATTTAAAGCCACCTGGAGCGGTAATTGCCGTGATACCGGGTTCTATGCCGCAGCACGGATTGCCACCAAGCAAGCTCGATTACACGAGGCATTGGAATACACCGAGCGCACTTTACAGCTCAATGGCATGCATTATCATGCTGCTACACTGAAAGCCTACTTGCTGACCTTACTGAACCGCCATACAGATGCGATCCAGTTCATTGATAGCCAATTAGGTAATCAACCTCTGGGTTATGGCTTAGCCTTCCAGAAATACCAACTGACGCAAACTGAAACTGATTTACATGCCTTCCAGCAATTAATGAATGGACGTGAAGCCAATACGATTCATCTGGCAAACTTTTATCTGTCTATTGGGGCAGAAGAGAGTGTTCGGTCCTTACTGGCGCATTGCGACAGCCAAGGTGCGATGACCGCCATTTACCACGCTTTCGTGTCAAATAATCCTCAAGCCGCTAACAGCGAGTTAGATAAAGCCGCCAATTTATTTACTGATAACGTATTGTTCCCAAATACACTGACAGAAATAGCTGTTCTCACCACTTTTTCAGATCACTATTTCACTCAATATCTACTGGGCTGCTTCTTCTACGCCAAGCGAGATTATGTGAGTGCGGTCAACCATTGGGAAAAAGTACAACAGCTGAATCCGGATTATGCGCCAGTGCTGCGTAATTTGTCAGTGCATGCCTACAACAAATGCCACGATAGCAAAAAAGCCATCGCTTTAATGTCGCAAGCATTTGTCTTAACACCGGATGATGCTCGAATATTGTATGAGCTTGATTATCTCAAGAAAGCATCGGCAACGGATCCGGCTGAGCGCTTGCACACGTTGACCTCTCATCTGGGCATTGTGGCAAAGCGTGATGATCTGACGGCTGAGCTACTCAATCTGTGCAATATTACCGGCGAACTGGCACGCGCAGCGGATTGTTTAGCAACGCGCCAGTTTCACCCTTGGGAAGGTGGTGAAGGGCGTATTACCGGGCAATTTATCACCAATAAACTGCGTCTGGCACTTAACCTGATACGTCAGCAACAGTTCCAAGATGCCATTAATTGTTTAGATTCCGCGCTGCATTATCCTCATAACTTAGGTGAAGGACGCTTAGTCGGTCAAACTGATAATGATCTGCATTACTATCTGGGTTACTGCTATCAGCAACTCGACCAGCATGAACAAGCAACACGGCATTTCCAGTGCGCAACACAAGGGAAACAAGAGATAGGCCAAAGTCGCTACTATAACGATCAACCAGCCGATTACTTGTTTTACCAAGCCGCAGCATGGCATCAATTAGGGCACACTGAACAAGCACTCGCAATCTACCAAAGCATGGTGACCTGGGCGGAGTCCGCATGCCATACCCCCGTCGAGATTGATTTCTTTGCGGTCTCACTCCCCGCCCTGATTGTATTTGACACAGATGCGCAGGCAGAACACACGCAGCACTGCCTGTTTGTAAAAGCAATGGGGCAACTGGGGCTAGCATTCTTAGCCCAACATGCTGACAAACGACACGATTTTGAATACACCTTGCAGGCGTTATTATCCCAATCGCCAGCACATACCAAAGCGAACTTATTCAAAGAAGTCGCACAACATAGCTACGCATTCGGTCAGTACGATCAAGCGTAATAGATAGGCACCTCTGGCGGTGACCTATCGCTAGAGGTGCCTGTATACCATAACGAGAATAGATGTGTACCTCTACAAGGATTGACTATGAGTAAAACAAGCGATCAACTCAATATGAAAAACATCTGGCTCATCAGCCTAGTTGCCGCCTGCGGTGGATTGTTATTTGGTTACGACTGGGTCGTAATTGGTGGGGCGAAACCGTTTTATGAAGCGTACTTCAATATCACCAGCGCATCACTCTCTGGCTGGGCGATGAGCTCTGCGTTATTAGGCTGTATCGCGGGTGCCTTTATTGCGGGTACTGTTTCAGACAAATACGGCCGGAAACGCCCATTAATTTTGGCTGCCGTATTATTTATCATTTCGGCGTGGGGAACCGCTGCGGCAAACAGTTTTGATGCCTTTGTTATTTATCGTATTATTGGCGGTATTGGCATTGGCTTGTCGTCAGCTTTATCGCCAATGTACATCGCTGAAATTGCCCCAGCTGAGAAACGTGGCCGCTTTGTCGCAATCAACCAATTGACCATAGTGATCGGTGTATTGGCAGCCCAAATCATTAACTTGATGATTGCCGAACCTGTAGCCGCCAATGCCACACCGGCTGATATTCTCCAGACCTGGAATGGTCAAATGGGCTGGCGCTATATGTTCGGTGCCGAACTTGTCCCGGCGTTTGCATTTTTAGTACTCATGTTTATTGTTCCAGAGTCACCACGCTGGTTAGTCAAAATGGGCATGACCGATCGCGCAAAAGCCACCTTACGGCGTATTGGCAGTGACAGCTATGCAACACGCACTGTCGAAGAAATTGAAGGTACCCTAACGGCTGAAACTCGCTCATTGCCTTTTAGCGCGCTACTTAAGCCGGATGTAAAACCGATCCTGATTATCGGTGTTGTACTGGCGGCATTCCAACAATGGTGTGGAATCAACGTCATTTTTAACTACGCCCAAGAGATCTTCGCTTCAGCAGGATTTGATATCAATGACACCCTCAAATCCATTGTGGCGACGGGCTTAATCAACTTATTGTTTACCATTCTTGCTATTCCTTTTGTCGATAAAATTGGTCGCCGCAAGCTGATGATCATTGGTTCTTTTGGACTGACAGTTATCTACGGCTTGATGTCAGCAGCGTACGCGTTTGGCATCCTGGGATTGCCCGTCTTACTGTTAGTGCTGATTGCTATCTCTATTTATGCCCTGACACTGGCTCCGGTGACCTGGGTACTGCTGTCTGAAATTTTCCCGAACAAAGTCCGTGGGATCGCCATGTCAGCCAGTACCTTTGCGTTATGGGTAGCCTGTTTCGCGCTTACCTATACCTTCCCATTATTAAATGAAGGGTTAGGCGCTTCAGGCAGCTTCTTGTTATACGGTGTGATTTGTGCTGCGGGTTTTGTCTTTATCTATCGCCGAGTACCAGAAACCAAAGGCCGCTCTTTAGAAGAATTAGAAAAAGAGCTTGTGGCACAAACTGGGCATGTGGGTAAACACGTCAACGTATAAGCCACTACGATATTCACTCATCACAATAAGGCCACCGATAGGGTGGCCTGTTTTTTCTTCGCCATAAACCAGCGGGCAGGAAAGCCCGTGCACTTAAAATAATGCATCCAGCTCTTGTTCAACCCACAAGTAGCTCATCCCCATCAGCAATTCGACATTCGACAACCGTCCGTAAGCGACAAGCGTCTGATCTTGCTTTCTTGCGGTTTGATCTTCGAAAGGATTAATCAATGTTTTCTGAGTGATGGCATCTAACCACGTTGAACCAAGCGCACAGGTATTACCATATAAAATGATCTTGTTGATATTGAGCGTAATGAGAAAATTATATAGCGACTGACCAATGATATGACCCGCGTGCTCAATAATATCGAGTGCGAGTGCATCACGCTGCTCAAAACGCGTAATAAAATCATCAAATGACACCAAAGGAGGAGACGGTGGCTGTAATTGCGCCCGTTGCCGGTATTGATCACACATCGCTTTGGAAGACGCTTCTGTTTCTAAACAACCCTCACGGCCACAACCGCAGAGAATACCGTTATCCGCCACTTTGGTATGGCCAATTTGACCACTGCCAAACATCTTGCCTCGGTATATATTATTGTTAATCAAAAAAGAGGAGCCGATGCCATAGTCGACATTTAGCACACAAAAATCGTCACCATTGTGCCCATCTAACCATTTTTCAGCCAGTGCTATCATAACGCAATCATTGTCGACCAGCACATCAACCTTTAACCGCTGCTCTAGAATATATTTCAGTTCAATCGTTGCCGTCCAAGGCGCTTGTGGCATACGCATAGAAGACCCCACATGAGTGTCGACCTGACCATGTACGGCAATTGATAAGCGATAAGGTGACGTTCGGTTAGCTTGTCGGCATGCAACAATGACCGACACGATCGCCTCAATCAATGCCTCTGGGGTTGTCGGTGCTATCGGTTGATGAATAAAATCAGAACATTGATTAATTTCATTATCCACCATCACCGCTTGAATACATGTCGGGGATACATTCAAACAAATGGTATCAGGACGATGGCGTGAAACCCTATATAGCCCTTTAAAGTTACCCTTGCTGACAACCGTTGCAGCGGTATTTTCTACTCGTCCTTCTTCAATGAGCGAGGCGATAATATTGCTCACGGCCGGTATACTTAACTGGGTCGCCTGAGCCAATTGCGACTTACTCAATCCTTTATGCTGGTACAGTAACGCCATAATAATACGACAATTATATCGACGAACTTGTTGGTTATTGAGGCCAGAATTGGCCGAACGATTAAATGTATTAGTAATCATGGTTTAGTATTCGTTGTGATATTGGTATCACTTATCAGCAAGCCGTAGACATACAGTAAGACCTGCAAACTATCACAGTTATAAAAGGGTTTATTGATGGCAATTCACACACTAGAGAATGGTCAGTTAAAAGTCGTCATTAATGAGACAGGCGGGACAATTGATGCCTTCACCTATAGCAACCAATCGCCATTCGATATTCTGCGGCCTCGCTTAGTCGACAGCACAAATTTCGCGGGAAACAGTAGTTCATTTCCCATGTTGCCAATGGTGAATCGCATTCGTGGCAATCAGTTTACTTGGCAAGATCGGCATATCATCCTCCCCGTCAATGAGGCTATCGATGCGGATTTTTTTCTCCATGGCAATGGCTGGCTCACGCAATGGCGATGCAAAACACCACCGCTCACCGCCTCTACGAGATCACTATCCACCAACACAATGCTTCCCCATGAGCCATCACTGACATTGACCATGCAGTCACACATTCCCGATGTCTGTCGCTATACCGCCGAACAGTATTTCCAGCTGACCCATTCCGGTTTAACCATCACATTACGCTTGACCAATACCGGACAACAGCCCTTCCCTTTTGGGCTGGGATTTCACCCCTTTTTCCATTGCCTGCCTGATACCTTGGTCCAGTTTTCAGCAGAAGGCATGTGGCTTGAAGGGACAGATTATCTTCCAACCGACTATATGACACCGATTCCTGACGCGTTTAATTTTTCACACCAGAAACCGATCCCCTCGATGTGGATGAATAATGGCTACAAGGTGCATGAAGGCGGTATCAAAATAAGATTACAGCACCCCAATGGCCTATCCATCCAGATGGTCAGCCCTTGCCAATATTTACAAGCCTATAAACCCGAGGGCGACAGTGACTTTCTGTGCCTGGAGCCTCAAAGCCAGCATGTCAATGCGCACCATTGTGCTCACCATGACAGCCTCACCATCCTAAAGCCAGATGAAAGCATGAGCATCACAATGTCAATTACCATTCAGCTAACAGCAACAGATTAACTCTCCGGCTGCCGATCAAAACTTAACGTTCGTGGTCGAGCAGCCACACTTTAATGTCCAATCCACCACTATAACCGGTGAGTTTACCTGAGCTACCGATCACCCGGTGGCATGGCACAATAATAGGAATGGGATTTTTACCATTTGCCCCACCGACGGCCCGCACAGCGTTAGGGTTACCTATTTGCTTGGCAATATCACCATATGAACAGGTCGAACCATAATCAACACTCTGCAACGCCTGCCATACCGTGCGCTGAAAGTCAGTCCCCTGCATATTTAAAGGCACATCAAACTGGGTACGTTGACCGGAAAAATACTCCGTCAACTGCTGGCAGCAACAGCCTGTCACGGCATTAGGCGTTTGGGCCTGCTCAGGATCGGCATGCAGTTCAATCGCGGTAATCCCGGCATCATCAGCGATCACATTCAGCCAACCCAACGGGGTGTCGATAAGTTGATTGTTCATTCCAACGTATTCCATAAATATAAAGTGAGATAGCTACGCCACGGCGCAGCACGTTCAGGTTGACAATATACCTGCTGAAGGCTTTTTTTAATCCCGAGATCCCCGTCTAAAAAGATATCCGGATCACTGAAACCACGCATCCGCAGGTAATTCACCGTCCATGGACCAATACCGGGCAGCGCCAATAATGCGTCATGATCCTCCAGCGCTTGCTCGGTGGCATAAGCCGCAAACTGTCGCAGCGTCTCCCGCCGTCGGGCAGGCATCCCTAATGCCTCTAGATCGACATTCAGCAACTGTTCTGGTGACGGAAAAAAATGGTAGCCATCACGATTATCAGGGTTCATTGCCACCAGCTGTGTCACCAGATTACGCGCCGCTTTTATCGACACCTGCTGACCCAATATTGCCCGTATTCCTGCCTCAAACGGACTCCAAATTCCAGGTAACCGCATGCCCGACATCGCCAGTGCAGGGATCTCGAGTGCCTGCTGAAGCGCATGATCAATCAAGACAGAGTTAGCGTCCAGATCGAGGCAGCGACGGATATTCCTGATCACTTTCGGCAACATGGTTAACTCGAATAAATAAATTTCCACCTCAAACAATGATCGCGCCGCACAATGCCGCGCCGTGAACCAACCAACGCCGATTCCGTCGCTAAACGTTCGGCCATAATGATCCTCACCCACCCACTCAAGTCCCTTGATCATTCTTCCGGCATAGAAGGCCTGAATAGATCGCCAATCGTACGGCGGGCGGTAGGCCAAGGTCACACGTATCGGTTCACCACTGTCTGCTCGATTGCCGCCTTGCTTGCGTACCACCGAGGGGGCAAGGGAAAATTGCATCTTAAAACAATCATTGAAACGACGAAGACTACCAAAGCCACTGGCCAAGGCAATCTCGGTGATCGGCAATGCTGTTTCATGCAGTAATTTTTTGGCCAGCAGGCATTGCTGATAAAGGCTGTAGGATTTTGGCGACATGCCAATCGCTTGCTGAAACAGCAGCCGAACATACCGAGGGCTGACCCCCAGTCGTTCGGCAAGCGCTGGCAGGGATCCATCAACCAGCCCCCCCTCATCAATTAAACTCAGCGCACGATGAAATGTAGTATTGGTGCCGCGCCATGCAGACGATCCCGGCGCACTATCTGGCCGGCAACGAAGACAAGGGCGATACCCTGCTTGGGCGGCCAAAAATGCCGTCTCAAAATACTCAACATTCTTTTCCAAGGGAGGCGGTGCAGGACACACGGAACGGCAATAAATACCGGTTGTTTTAACCGCGGTAAAAAATAACCCATCATAGCGATGGTCACGGGCCAGACGGGCTTGCTGACACTGTCGCGGTGGCATCATGGTTGGAGACTCATCCGGTTTATTGACTATACCTTCAAGTCTACACTCCGCCCATAACAATACTCGCCACTTTCGGTAGTGGTTATGAACCGCTATTATTCAGCTGCAAAAGATCCCATTTATTGCCATAAAGATCTTGAAAAACCACCACGGTGCCATACGCTTCAACCCTTGGCTCTTCGTTAAATATCACCCCATTGGCTTTCATTTGCTCATAGTCTCGCCAAAAATCATTGGTCTGAAGAAACAAAAATACCCGTCCCCCGGCTTGATTGCCCACCGCTTGCTTTTGCTCGTCACTACTGGCTTGGGCTAGCAATAAATTGGTTCCCGTCGAATTGGGGGGTGACACCTGCACCCAGCGCTTTCCGCCGCCTAAGTCGGTATCTTCAACGACAGTAAACTGAAGTTTGGTGGTGTAAAACGCTATCGCATCATCATAGTTATCAACGACCAATGCGATATTACCGATTTTTTGTTCGACAAGTTGAGACATAGTTGGATCCTTAGTGCAAAAACAGCGTTTGCGTTATTCAGTCATTAGCGGCAATAAAATACCCCAAGACCCCTTTGGGTATTGAGGCTGATTATGTTGTTACAGCGGCAATGGTTAATGATACTGGCTCAACGAAGCCAATATCGTATCACGCTGTTTCTGCAACGGTGCCATATAACGCTTCATCGGTTTACGCATTCGATAAGCTGAGAAGGTATTTCGCACACGTGCGACCAAGAACAGGCCATAGAACCCAGCCAGTGACGCGCCAGCCATCATCGTTTGCTCTACATACTCACACCCCAAATAATAGCCAGCAGGAACAAGAAATACAGCCGCAACGATCAGAAGAATAAACAGCACGGGTGATACATTAAAATAAGCTTGCATCGGCAGCGCTTGTGACACTCGATTTTTACTCAGGTTGTAACACGTTTCTATGTTATTGACGTATTGGTAGCCTTTTCGCCTTAACACAACATTGGTCAGCCATAAGTAATCACCTTTATCCGCTGTACCTAGAGCACTCTGCGGTAAATTCACTGTGTATACGTCACTTTGGCTTTTGGGCACGCTTGGTGCAAAGCGTCAATGGCCTCTGGCATCAGTTTTTCGGCACTGAATAGCGCACGCTCATGTTGTAATGCCTCACCGCAACCTGGGCAGTGCACATCGTTAAGATAGGTCTTTTCACCACAATAATGATGAGTCAATGTCTTTTCCTTATCGGCCCTTTCAGAGAACAAGCTGGCTTGGATGTTCATTAAAAACAATCCGCCCCGTACTTATTACAGATAAGAATTATATCGTAAGACATGATTCAGCAATAACAATTTAGATTTTTTGTCCTATATTTTCAATATGTTGCGTGAAAGCAAACCACCCATCGCAACGAATTAAAGCGACCAAACTGTATTGGATACGATAAGTTTATTCGCTCGTAAGAAAACGCTCTTCTTTGACATACTCAAAAACACTGAAGTCGTCAGTGGGATCGGGCTGAAATTCATTTATTTTTACAAACCCAAATTTCTCATAAAAATGGTGGTTACGGTAGGCTTTCGACGGCGTGAGCAATGACCAATGATTCGCTTGTTCATAATGCGCTTCAATGAGTCCTATCACGCTGGAGCCAATGTGCTTATCTTGAAACGCTGTACCTAAATATAGATACTTAATATCAACAGATTGTTCACCATCAAACACCATGCATACGCCACCAGCGAGCACGCCACCGTGCAAAATGTTGAAGAAGTGACCCTGTGCAATTTGTGCCTCAATCCACTCTATTGATTCAATGTTAGGTGGAAACGAACCGTACTGGTTGAAGTCATCTTCAAACGCGTCAAATGCTCAATCTTGCAGTAACTTGGCATCCTGACATATGGCCAATTTTATTTCGGTCAATGGCATCATTAATCCCTTATCAATGAACCCGTTATTTTAATAACGACATATCCCCAAGTTACCTCAACATGCGAGCATAAGGTAAGTTCAATCTGCTAAAGAGAAAACTCAATACCTTTTTTTGCGAGATCGGACTTGGTCTTGCAACCATTTTATCGCCCAGAAGGTTTGCGTCGTTAGACGTAGTGAAAGGTATGATTGGCTACTATTCGCATTGCTAATTATTAACGTAAAGCATCGTGAGCTAGCCAGGGGATAAGTAATGGGCCTTCATAAGAAGACCCATTGCGGTTTTATTTATCCATATGTAGAACAGTTCGGATTGACTCGCCTTTGTGCATCAATTCAAACGCTTCGTTGACATCTTGCAGCCCCATGGTATGAGTGATGAATTCTTGCAGACCAAATTCACCCGCTATATAACGGTTAACGATTTCTGGTAGCTCAGAGCGACCTTTAACGCCACCGAAAGCAGAACCACGCCATACACGGCCTGTTACTAGCTGGAATGGACGTGTTGAGATCTCTTGACCTGCACCCGCCACACCGATAATCACTGACTCGCCCCAACCTTTGTGACAGCACTCTAGAGCCTGACGCATCACGTTAACGTTGCCGATACACTCGAATGAGTATTCAACGCCGCCATCAGTCATTTCAACAATCACATCTTGAATTGGCTTGTCGAATTTCATTGGGTTAATGCAATCTGTTGCGCCCAACTGCTTCGCTAGCTCGAATTTGCTTTCGTTGATATCAACACCGATGATGCGGTCTGCGCCCGCCATACGAGCACCAATGATCGCTGAAAGACCGATACCACCAAGGCCGAATACAGCAACGTTATCACCTTTTTCAACTTTCGCCGTGTTTAGTACTGCACCCATACCCGTGGTCACACCACAGCCAAGCAGGCAAACTTCTTCAAGTGGTGCTGCTTTGTCTACTTTCGCCAATGAGATTTCAGGTAGTACCGTGTACTCAGAGAACGTTGAACATCCCATGTAATGGAAAATGGTTTCGCCATTGATAGAGAAACGACTAGTACCGTCAGGCATCAGGCCTTTCCCTTGGGTTTCACGTACCGCTTGGCAAAGATTCGTTTTACCTGACTTGCAGTATTTGCATTCGCCACACTCTGCAGTGTAAAGCGGGATAACATGATCGCCGACCTCAACACTGGTAACGCCTTCACCGATCATCTCAACGATACCGCCACCTTCATGACCTAAGATTGAAGGGAAGATACCTTCTGGATCATCACCTGAAAGTGTGAATGCGTCAGTATGACAAACTCCAGTAGCAACGATACGGACCAGCACTTCGCCCGCTTTTGGAAGTTGTACGTCGACTTCTTCCATTTTAAGTGGTTCACCAGCAGCCCAAGCCACCATTGCTTTTGATTTAATTGATGTTTGACCCGGTTTGATTTCAAGTGTCATTGGTTTTTCCTTATTGCTTACTTATCGACAGAAAAGTATGCATAAATAATAGTGTAAGCGTCAGTTTGACATAAGCGACGTTGAGTTTAGCTCACTCGCTATCACGCTTTGTTGGGAAGTAGTATAGAGGCTCAAGGATATTTGATAATCCGGCAAAAAAGAAAATGATTATTACCAATGTGTAATAATTAACTTCTAGATCGCGAAAGCGATATGTTCAGAAGAAGAGTGCTGGTTTTCACCGCTCTCGATGTATACCTAGGTTACCTCAAGATGCGGGGTTCAGAGCGAGTGTACAAAATCACACCCAAAGGGCGAACGCTCTGAAGTCACTGAGGGATAAGTTGTGATCTGGGCATTTTATTTACTGGATATTGATAATATCCATAATAATGAGAAATTTTTACTATATAGCCAATAATCCTCTTGGATTCAAAACACATCAAAACAGTTTTTATGCTTGTTTTTAACCGATACAGCAGGAATACCTGCCGCCCACACTACAAAATAACCATCTAACTCATTGTTATAAAATAAAAATACACAATAATTACCATGTGGTAATAGTGTTTTACTTGTTACGCTCATTGTCTGTTATTTGGTAACAGCTATGATGACTCCATCGAAACACGCTGCCCCGAGCCAACAAGCAATATCTCATATACGGGGTAGTAAGGCAGATTAGGCAGAAAGCAAATCTAATCCGGTTTCATCATTTTCATACTCATCGCCAACCCGGTGAGTAACCAAAACTATTAATCATTTAACGGAGCTTTATCATGAGCAATGTATTTTACATGCCCCCTGTTACCCTTATGGGTCCTAATGCAATTCAATCTCTAGGTGCTGAATTAGCATCAAAGGAATTGAAAAAAGCACTTATCGTTACCGACAGTGTATTGGTTGAAGTAGGTCTTGTTAATAAGTTAACAGATGAGCTAAAAGCACATAACTTAGATTTTGTTGTTTTTGATGGTGTTCAACCTAACCCAACTGAGAAAAATATCGAAGATGGTCTAGCATTACTTGCACAAAGCAATGCAGACTTTGTGATTTCATTTGGTGGTGGTTCTTCTCACGATACAGCAAAAGGTATCGCCTTAGTTGCAGCTAACGGTGGTCATATCCGTGATTACTCGAAAGGTGTACACCTATCTAAGAAACCACAACTTCCATTGGTAACCGTGAATACAACAGCTGGTACAGCTTCGGAAATGACAGTATTTGCTATTATCACAAACCAAGAAGATGAAACTAAATACCCCGTCGTTGATAAACATTTCACGCCTATCATTGCGGTGAATGATTCTGAACTAATGGTCGCTATGCCTAAATTCCTTACTGCAACAACCGGGATGGATGCATTAACCCACGCCATTGAAGCCTACGTATCAACTGCCGCAACACCAATCACGGATGCGTCAGCAATTAAAGCGATTGAACTGATTGTCGCAAACCTAGAAACAGCGGTGAATGACGGTGAAAACCGTGAAGCACGTGATGCAATGCAATACGGTGAATACCTTGCAGGCATGGCTTTCTCAAATGCATCTCTCGGTTATGTACACTCAATGGCTCACCAATTAGGTGGCGTTTACAACCTATCCCACGGTCTATGTAACGCAATTCTCTTAGCTGAAGTCTCACGCTTTAACGCTAAACAAGTACCAGAGCGTTTTGTTCATATTGCTAAAACAATGGGTGTTGACGTATCGAATCTAACACAAGAGCAAGCAGTAAATGCAGCTCTTGAAGCGATTGATGCACTCTCTGAAAAAGTAGGTACTAAGCAACGTTTAGCAGATCTTGGTGTGACAGAAGATAAACTCGCATTCATGGCACAAAATGCCCTTAACGATGCCTGCTCGCTAACAAATCCTCGCCAAGCAAACCTTGCTGAGATTCTTGCGATCTTCAAAGCACGGATGTAATAACCAATAAAACCCACAGAAGGTTAAAGCTTCTGCTTTAACCTTCATCATTGAATAAGACGGTAAACTGCATGACAACATTAACGGATAAGCCGGGTATCACCTTACTTAAATCAGGTTCTTTTAAGCTCAATGATTTAAGTAAATTGCTAAACGTCGAAGGACTAAAAAGTGATATGGCAGAAGTTGCCGTTACAAATAACAGTGCTGAATTAACGATTGGCCATTTCACCATGTCACCCGGTGTCGGATTTGAATACTTCTACGATTCCGCTGAATACAAGGTGGTGACTAAAGGTAAAATTGTTATGCGCGATATGGAAGGCAATAAATATGTTGCTGAAGTGGGTGATGTGATTTTATTCGCTCCTGACGTGAATGTGATTTTTGATGCCGAAAGTGATGGTGAAGCGATTTACACCGCCCACCGAAAAGCGGCGGCTGATTTTGCACCGGCAAAATAACTAGCAATGACCTATAGTTAAAAGCCTTGAATCCTATTCAAGGCTTTTTTGTTTGCCCTGCGACGCTAGATACTGATGATCGAGAGCGGTGCTGAGGAGAGATAAAACTCAATGCCCTTTTTTGCGTGCACGGGCTTGGTTTTGAACAGTATTGACCATCTTGCCGAACGCTTTATCTTTGGCGCGCTTCTCTGCCAAGCTGGCACTGTTAAACGCCTGCTCTCGCATCAGCTTCTGGTAATTATTGAAGCGACGCAGTTCAACCGATCCATTCTCTATCGCGGCCTGTACTGCGCATCCCGGCTCTTGATCATGGCTGCAATCGCCAAACCGACACTGCTGAGCCAGCGCTTTTATCTCACTGAAGGTCTCTTTGATACCGTCTTCGCAATCGCTCAATTGCAGCTCACGCATCCCTGGGGTATCCATCAACAATCCCCCTTGAGGCAACCATTTTATCGCCCGGAAGGTAGTAGTGTGGCGGCCCTTGCTGTCATCCTCTCTGATCGCACCAGTTTCCATGACTTGCTGACCGAGTAAGCCATTGACCAAGGTCGATTTGCCAACTCCAGACGATCCTAGCAGCGCCAGCGTTTTACCCACTTTGCAATACCCTGACAACTCATTAAGGTGTTCACCATCAAGGGCATTGAGGGTATGTACTAGCAAAAATGGATCCAAGGCCTGTACCTGCAGGCGTTTTTCTTCCGCCTCGGCACATAAGTCCACCTTAGTCAGCACCACTATCGGCTCAACCTCCGCCTCTTTGGCAATCGCCAGATAGCGCTCGATTCGGTTAAGGTTAAAATCATCATTCAGTGAACAGACAATAAACACGCTATCCACGTTCGCCGCGATCAACTGCGACTCTACCTTCGTCCCTGCCGCTTTACGCTGAAACAGTGACTGACGTTCAAGCAGGCGTACCAAGCGCAGCTGCTTATCAAACAATACCCAGTCACCGACACAAACACGCTCGCTGTTTGGCGTCTGCGTCAGATTGAGTGGGCCCTGCTCACTCATCACCACCACATGGCTACGATGTTGTTCAATCACGCGGCCAAGAGTGAGGCTCTCTGGCTCATCCAAGCTAAGCTGCTGTTGAAAGTAAGGACGAAGCCCTAATTCGACGAGTGATGGATTACTCATTTTTTATACCTGTTCACTGATTGCTGGTTGCATCAACACACAAAAAAATAACGGCGCGAGAAGCAAGGGGCTGTTGTATTGCATCATAAAGTATAAAGCGATAGACAGGTCAAGAGTGCCATCGCCTCAAACTGCGTTGGCATTCGCTTGGTGATCACAGCTATCAGCAGAACTCGATGGCATGGTTAAAGACAACACCTTACGGTAAATATCAAAAGGCGGGTATTTCCGGAGACGTCCTGCTATTGCAAAATGTTCGCTTTACCGACAAAGTAGCGGCCAACTTAACTGACGACACGATCACTTAAACCGTCTCTCTTTGATTACATCAGGTCCCTTCAATGTCTAAATCTGACGCTTCTACTGCTAGTGAAATAATTGATAACTTTGTGGCACCAAAGTGCCTGGCTAGGGTAGAAATCCTTTATCAAGATGATGATATTTTATTGATTAACAAGCCGAGTGGTTTGTTAAGCTTATCGGGAAAAAACCCACTTAATTGGGATTCAGTCCATTATCGTTTAGTTAACGGCCAAAGTGCGACCCAAATGACACAAGCAACGCCTGCTTTTATCGATGCTAAATTACCACATCGGCTAGATTTAGGGACTTCTGGCATTATGGTGGTGGGGCTTAACGATACGGCCTCTAAAAGTCTGAATAAACAGTTTCAAGCACGGACAGTGCAAAAGCGTTACGTCGCGATGTTAGCGGGGTGGGTTGAAGCGGACAGTGGCCAAATATCGGCCCCGATTGCTAAAGATAAGGCTCTGTTTCCCCGCGTGAAAATTTGCCATGGCACGGGCAAAAGTGCCATTACTGACTATCAGGTAATAAGCCGTTTGGATAATCCCCCTAGAACGTTAATCCAATACACCCCTGTTACAGGTCGCACCCATCAATTGCGGATCCATAGTCTTGAATTTGGCCACCCTATTTTAGGTTGTGATCTTTATAACCACCCAGCACTCAGTAATAACGTTGAAGCGAATGACATCTCACAGCGCTTAATGCTCCATGCCAGCGATATTTACTTTTGTCACCCAACCACGGGTGAGCCTATTCATGGTCATAGCCCAAGTACATTTTAAGATTGAGTAAGCACATTGAAGGGCAAGAAGGCATTATTGCTAGGTCCCGGATTCATCTAGGCAAAAGAAAGCCTCGCTCATAGGGGTATCTTAGTTATTAAAAAAAAGCTCTGACCATAACGGCCAGAGCTTTTCGTTTAACCTAGTGATTCGCTAGATTTGTTCCCATGGTGAACCCGCAGATTCAGGTTTGTCACCTTTCGTCCACCATTTCGCCTTGTACGTTGTACCTTTGCGAGTGACTTTATTACCGCCATCATAGGCTTTGGTTGCGCTCCACTCTGCAACGGCACCGCTATCTTGCGCTTGCCATACATCCGACTGACCTGGGATATCACCGGTCGTCCACCACTTCGCAGTGTACGTCACACCATTGTAGATAACCGTGTTACCTTCCGTATAAACCGTGTCTTTATTCCACGTTGTCGCGCCTTGCTCTTGAGCTTTAACCGAAATCGTTTTGGCAGAATCAACGCTGTTGTTACCACCATCAATCACATTCACATGCACGTTAACCACTTGGTCCGCGTCAACCGTTGGCGCAGTCAATGTCATGCTGCGATCATTACCCGTCACCACCATGGTTAGGTTCTTATCGTTGCTCCAGGTGACAGTAAAGTTGCTATCGTCCACATCTTGAATATCAAGCGTTAGCGTTAGGTCTTGACCACTGTTAACCGTATCTTCCCCATTAATAGCAATCACTGGCGGGAAGTTCGCTGGCATAGGTTTTGCCGTTACAACCATCTCATCACTACTGGTTTCAGCATCTTGGTTCGTGACAGTAAGCACAAAACGATATTGAGTGATCGCATCCACCGCAGGCACCGTAACTTGAGCAACCGCCTGATTAGCCGATTGAATCGTCAACGAACCATCCACTGATGTCCATTGGTAACTCAACACATCATTCGCAGCAGAGGTTGAACGACTACCATCCAACACCACCACATCGTTATTGGCGATCAGCTCGATATCTGCACCCGCATTCGCTTGTGGTGCTGCACCTTCAGTATCATCGATGATGGTCACATCAAAGTATTTCTCAACACACTGACGGTAATCACCCTCAATAAATGCAGAGAAAGGCCCTTGATAAGCCACTAGCTGACATTTATACGTTGCGCCTGATGGCGTGTCTGGTGTCCAGCCCCAATCTTGTTCCCAATAAATACTTAGTGCGCCTGCGCCGCCGTCATCAAACTGCTTCATATCTGCGCAGCCAAGCACTTCATTCTCAGCGATTGGTACACCTAAATAGTTAGCGAAATTACGATAATAATCGATACGGTTTTGCGATTGCTTATGCTCGCTACTGCCGCCACATTCCACACCACCGTTGATGATTTGCGTGGTCACGCCGAACCCCGGAACCAAGCCATTAGCAAGATCACGTTCGTTTGGCTGCCAAGTGCCATCAATCACATGCAACATGCTTGGTTTTGGTGGCTGCGGATATAAGTAGAAGAACACTGCGCTAGCAAGGTTCAACCATGTGTCTGCAACTAGCTCTGGCTCATTAAGAAGTTTGTCTACGTTGCCGTAGATAGATTGAGAAAATGGACCGTAATTATAGTTGTAACTTAGCTGCTTAGATCCGCGACCGAAATAACTCTTGTAGCTACCGTCCGCAAATGTACCGCATGGATAGGCTTGCGCTTGCCATAGTGAAGGATCGCAAACGCCATAACCGCCAGCGGTGCCCTCTTCCCAGCCCACTTCACGCAAATAGAACAAGCCTTGTTGCCACTCAGGGTTATCGCTGTGCGGGTTGTGTCCGCCCGTTTCTTGAGTGAAATGAGCAAACATGGTCGCCAATGATTTACGACAGATCGCATCTGAATCACGGCCATCGCTGTAAGTGCCACAAAATGCCGGATACTTACCAATCGCCTTTAAGAAATTAAGATAAGTATATTTTTCATCACGCTCAGGAAATATTTCATTCCAAGACGCTTGATTAACAAGGCGCTCCACACGTTTTACGTTTTGCGGATTGCTCACCGCGTTCACCTGAATCGCTTCAACGGTTTCGTTGTCCAACGTTTCAATAGCATCTTTGACAAGTTGCAATCCCTCAGGAGCACTGGCAATAACATTCGCCTCGTCTTGTTGCAGTTGGCTTAACGTCATCTCATGTGACTGTGCAAAAGCGGAAGAAGAAAGAATTGCAAGCGCGATAGAAGATAGATGCAGAGATTGAATTCTGATCATATGCTGTTTCCTAATTATTATTAACATTTGGTCGGTAACCATCATTAATGAAGGTTCGTTGACAACGTTTTATTGACGATTATTTTCGACCGATAGCATACTAGAAAAAGGGGAACTTACAGCCTGAACTAAGGACGTTATTATGAGACAAACATCGAGGAAATAGCATAATTTCATGAACTGTGAACTAATATCACATTAGGTTTCTTTGTTACAAAATATTCAGCCACGGATCAGAATGCATTATTTCCCCTCCAATCTGCGAGTCAATAACCAACCCTGAATTAAAATGAAAGCAGTTTGTCCCTAATACTTTCGTTAGTATCTAACTTATTGGTTTCCCTTTTTTATCAAATTCATTACGACACGGGTAATTTATGATTAAGAGCTTGAATTCGCTCAATGCCAGACGCAACATCAGCGTCTTGGGGATGAAATTAAATTAACCATGACGAGAGTGATGTGAAAAATCACGAGGAGATCACGCAGTTGAGTGAATCTGGCTCATGTGAAAGTAACTATTGATCGTTTGTCAGCGGAGGGCATTATTCGTTTAATTGACCGCAATGAAAAGAACATGGGGTCTGCACGATTCTGATTGCTTTGAGCGAAGGTAACGACAATGACTACATTAGATATACAAAAACTGACGACTGAATTTCCGTTGTTAAACAAGATGATTGCACTTGAAGAAGTGAGCTGGTTTAACCCTAACATCACGAGCTTAGAAGAAGCGTTGCCTTATGTGGGGCTAGGGAAAAGTAACATTGAAGACGCCAGCCAGCGTTTAAGCCGCTTTGCCCCTTATTTAGTCAAAGCCTTCCCTGAAACAGCGGCAATGAATGGCATCATCGAATCAGACGTGCTTGAGATCAGCAGCATGAAGACGAGTTTGGAACAGCAATTTGGCACACCGATCACCGGTCGCCTGATGTTAAAAAAAGACAGCCATTTGCCGATATCTGGCTCGATCAAAGCGCGTGGGGGCATCTATGAAGTGTTAACTCACGCCGAGCAGCTGGCGATAAACGCGGGCTTACTCGCGGAATCAGATGATTACAGCAAGCTGTTTAGTGAAGAATTTAAACAGTTTTTCAGTCAGTACAGCATCGCCGTCGGTTCGACAGGTAACTTAGGCATGTCGATCGGTATCATGAGTGCAAAACTGGGCTTTGAAGTATCGGTTCATATGTCAGCAGATGCGCGTCAATGGAAGAAAAACCGACTGCGCTCGCATGGCGTTAACGTGGTGGAATACGAGCAAGATTACGGCGTAGCCGTTGAGCAAGGGCGTAAAGAAGCTGAAAAAAATCCAATGTGCTTTTTCATTGATGATGAAAACTCTCAGAGGCTTTTCCTTGGCTATTCAGTCGCGGGTGAGCGTTTGAAGAAACAGTTTGATGACAAAGGCATTCTTGTTGACGAAAACCACCCACTGTTTGTTTACTTGCCGTGTGGTGTCGGCGGTGGTCCTGGTGGGGTGGCGTTTGGTTTGAAAATGGCGTTTGGTGATAACGTCCATTGTATTTTTGCCGAGCCAACCCATTCGCCATGCATGCTATTGGGTGTGCATACTGGCTTGCATGACGCCATTTCCGTTCAAGACATTGGCATCGATAATATCACCGCAGCCGATGGGTTAGCCGTGGGCCGAGCATCGGGGTTTGTCGGCCGTGCAATGGAGCGTTTATTGGATGGCTATTACACCATGACCGACGAAGCCATGTATCAGCAATTAGACCGCTTAAACCAGCAAGAAGGCATTAAACTGGAGCCATCGGCATTAGCGGGCATGATGGGGCCGGTTATTGTGTCGAAAGATTTGCCATACCAAGCTCGCATGCAGTTTGACGACGTGAAAATGCACAACGCAACACACCTTGTTTGGGCAACGGGCGGCGGTATGGTACCTGAGCTGGAAATGGCCTCTTACCTTGACAAGTCCGGCATTAAATCTGGCAGTAAATAATGCAAAACATGTCCTCCTATCCTGTGTAGTGCTTCACTTGAGCATGGCACAGTAGTGAAGATTTAACCGCTTTTAACCCGTGATAGATAAAAGCGGTTAACTTAAATGTCGATGAATTTATAGTAGCAAAAGTTGAAGTCTCCACACGCAAGTCAAAAGGTAACAACAACACACTGGCTCCGAATTAACATGCATGATGGCTACTTCAATAAAATCTTTAAAAACGGTTTGAATAAAGGGGATTGGTTACTAATGAGCTGCAAACTCACTACAACTAAATACACAGACAAACATCAAAACAAGCTCATATCTAACGATTTCAAACCAAGTCGTATAACTAAATATCAAGTACTCGAATAGGCCAGAACTAGTTAATCAATCACAACCATCACAAAAAAAGTCAAAGTTACTCACCAAATGTCGGTATTTCACGCTCTGTAGCAGAGATACTAGGCCGACACTAATAACGTCATAATCAAACCCCTAATAGCTAGGGTTAACTCATACAGGAACAACACCTACAACGGCAACGGTGTTGTTCCTGCTATAACATAGTTTAAACGTTACATTTCAGCAGCAGGTGTCCACGTTGACATCTGAATAAACCCGATATCAAGCGGTGGGTGTTTTTCTATCAGTGCTTTTACTTCTCGGCTGACAAACACCCTATCGCCAAAGTGTTCCACTCTAAAAATAGTTAAGTGTTTGGGGTTTATTTTGCTAAGTTTTTCCTGAGAGAAAACCACTCTAGTAATTTCCGATTTGATCTTCTTCAGTATGAGATTGCCATCTTCATCAAATACATCTGGATCAAATTCAGATAACTCAAAATCAAGTACATCGAGTGAACCAAAAGTGTTTACTGCGTAATAATTTTCAACATATTTCTCATCGATGCTTCTGATCACTGCAGGTACAAACTTGGTTGCGTAATAGTCTAAATCTCGCAGTTCTTTATAGATTCCACGGCTAAAAATCGGCACACAGGAGGCTTCATGAGCATTAGTGTAGTTATGCACAATGCCAGCTTTCTTGTCTTCATCATGAAACATGTTTTTGAAAATTACGGGGCGACCATCAAAGGGGATTAAATGCCTAGCAACATCGAGTCCATAAGGGTTCGGCGTTCTTGATAACACAAGATTACTGTCATCATTTACAGTTTGGAGTATAAGAAAAAAGTCTTCCGTGGATAAATGCATTGATTAGGCTCCTATTTTGGGCGTCCAGCCACCTGACCAGTTGATGGTTTTGGTTTCATTGCGGTTAGTAATGGTTTCACCAATGTGGTTTCTTCCTGTTTTTTTGCAGGCTAAGCGACTCGCTTTACGGGCAGGACCAATATTGTGGACATTACAGCACCCATCACCGCCGTTCTTAAAGTAATCGTGGATATATGTTAGACGCAGTTCAAAGTTAAGGATTTTCTTTAGCACTTGGGCGCTAATTTCATCAGCTTCTTTATGGACATTAGCTTTTCTGGCGCTGTCTGAATAATTTTTATTACATACATCAAACTCAGCAGCATTCTCGTTAATCATTCTTTCTACCACTTTATGATACGCCTTGGGATCTATATTTCTGTCAGGATGCGAACCGCGGTGTAGTTGTATACCAAGGTGACAGGCGCCTGGGAGAGTGGCCGGAAATCCAGCCAAATTTGGCAGTAGATTAATATCATACCCCTCTCTAGACAGTATTTTTGCCACAAAACAACTATTAGCTGCTTTCGAGGTAATTAAGTGGTGCGTTTCCATGTGTACGCCAGCCAGATAGGGGTGCGTATCAGCCGTAAATTTCTCATTTATTTCGCTAATCCATCGCTGCCGATACTGCTTATCTTTTAGTATAGGGGCTATATCACCCTCATCATTCGCAATTTCAGAATCATGTTCAGATACTATGCTAGACATAGGTTAAGGTACCTCCAAGATGTCGTGGTCTTTTATGTTGTTTTCTGCAATGTCTGCATTCATCCGGTCTATCATTACGTTCGCGTGTCACTCGTGCAGTGCGGTTAACAAATGCTTTGGTGACACCGAAGCCACGCGCAAGACAGAGTTCCCCAATCTGTGCCATGCGTTTCTGGATATTAAGAAGGTTTTCAACCATATTAGTGAAGGCTGTTAGGGCTTTTGATGCATCTTGAAGTCGGTGTTTTGCACGGCAAAGTTTGCCATTGTATTGGTAAGTCTTGCTGTAAAGGCGGCTAATCGGGCTGCGGCAGCTGTACCACCAGTAAACAAACCGACAGCGATAGCCAGCAGTACTTCAAGCAAAATATATGTGCCACCAGCTCCAGCGTTATAGGTATAGAAATTGGGAGGGATAGTACTGAATATCCGATTAAAATAATTTAGAAAAGTCGTAATCAACGGACTTTCATGTATCACACCAAGGAATACCGCATATTGACTAGAATGACGAATTTCAAAATACAAATCAGGATCGATGTCTTTTAATGGCCCTTCGATAAATTGTGCGATACCACCAAGGTTGCAGAGCCGCATATCATCAAATAACTGCATGATATCATCACGATGATCCCAAAGTTTTTCGGCACCGTCGATCTTAGCTATTGTTTCGTTGTATGCGTGAATGGCACCTTCTGGGGTAAATAGGTCTTCAATTGCATCCGGTACTAATGGGCTAAGAACATATTCAGCGAATACATCTCTTTGAATTGTGCTTAATTGCCGTGATTGTACATCGCATCAAAAAAAGAGATCTCGCCGTTGCTAAAGGAGGCGACATTTTTTACGCCTTTTTCTAGAACTTCTCGATAGCGGCGTTCTGTATCCTCATACGCATATGTGGCGTAGTTCGCTGCACTATCCCATCCGACCTCAACCCACGTTTCAAGAGTGCCCCCAAAGTCTTGCCAAAACTGAAGACTGAAAAGTTCGAGGTTATCCTTAATCCATAACTCTGCACCATCGGCTACCCCATCTGCAAGACTCCAATTGCCAACATCATTCCACCGTTTATTGAATGGCTTCATATGTCTGAGTATATCTTCATAGGTGTCATGCAGATCAGCGATAACATCTATTACCTGCGCCTCAATTTCAGCGTTAATGCCTTCTTTACCGTAGATCTCAATTAATACGTTAACTTGTTCTTGTGGAATGTCCTCAATTACGTAAGTGCCTGGCTCGTAGAGCTCGGTTTCTTTCGCTGTTTGAAGATCATAGGAATCAGTATTATTCAGAACGGTTTCATTTGTATGTGAGGTTGATTCACCCACTGCATGCACTGTGATACTGCCGGCATCTGATTGAGTTCGTACTTCAGCATTCAAAAATGGAATTGCGGTATCCCACGGGTCTTGAAAACTGGCAACAATTTTCATCCAGTTTAAATTATCCTTAGCGTATTTTCTTTCTTGTGATATAGCTTGTGCTCGTGAAAAAGGTAAGGGATCAGGTTGCTGATCTGGTATCTCGCCCAGAGGAATATTTGATAGTGATTTATCAATCGGTTCGCTGCGTAAAAGATTTGAAAACTGACTATCAGACGGCTCGCCCAGAGATGTATTTAATGACGCATTATCGGATGCTCTATCTTCGGATAGCCCATCGAGAGTGACAGGAATACCTGCATCGCCTATAAACACATTGCCGCTTCCCCCAATGATTACACCGCCGTGAGATGTACGATCTCCAAGCCGTGCCGCTGGTTTGCCATTGATAAAGACTGATGATGAGCCAGCGCTGATTTAATCTGGTGGTCCACAGCAGACCAGAGCATCACCTTGTCGCGCTGCGGGTATTCCGTTAATAAAGACCCTTGACTGACTGGGCCACCGACATGAGGGACTTTTCCTGTACGTTTGGGGCAGACGTGATTATCGCCTACACGAGCAGCTGGTTTTTTTAGACATGGCATTCTCAAAGGGTTAATTTTGAGAAAATTATCTGGTCAAAAAGGTGTGTAGCAAGTTGGATTAGACGACTATGCGAGTAGTTACACACAAAATTGATTTACGAATATATAAATTTCATCCAGTAACGAACGACATTCTCATAAAATAAAACTAAGTAGTTAGCAACATCACAAGCTATAGAGTTAACGCAAAGCTAAAATTGCCGACTACTCTTTTTAATCCTGATTACGTTAAGATGCATTTAACTCATTAACTGTCGCTGAAAGCACCTTATAAATCTATAGTTAAATGTCGCTGAAAGCATAAAGTGTCCTATTAGTGTTTTATTCATCAAACAGTTATGACGAGTTTAAAAGTATAAAGCGTCCCAAAATAAAAGCATAAGATGTCTTTTTTCCAAAGTAACTCAACCTGAGTATTTCTGGCAGTAAGAAAGTTACTTACATGAAACCAACCACACATGAAACCAAGTCTTCTGTGACTCATTTTTGTCGGATAGACGACACTCGTTACCGAGTGCCGCCCTCCTAAGAACCGTACGTGCAACTTTCACTGCATACGGCTCAAGCCTCCGCTAAGGCGTATTACGTTACCCAGCAACCTAGATAGCAGTTAAAGCAGGATCAAACCAAGAGTGACGGCTTTCCTTTTTCGGCTTCCTCTTTGCCAAGTAATCTTGGTGCTGAGGATCGAACGGTGTCGCTACACTTCGGATCTTCACATGTCTTTTAATTGGCGTTTTCGCTATTTGAGCCAAGTTGTAGTGACAGTCCATGTTCGCGATTTTCTGCCAACCATGAAATTGCCAACCACCACTTCTGTTCATGTAGTATTTGCGCCTTACCCAGTCTTTTGGTTTGGTGGGATGACGTCTTACCGCCCATCGCCACAGCAACCAGAAGATTTGATGACCGAGATAACCGAAAGTACATTTTGCAACGCAGTGGCGATAATAATTCGCCCAACCCTTCAGTTTAGGGTTCAATAGTCTGATAAGATCATTGACTGGCATTGTTGCGTGCTTCTTGATGAGTTCACGCAAGTTTCCCAAGAAGGAGAGAACGTTAGTTTTACTCGGTTTGATGAGCAGCTTGCCTTTGTACTTCCTGAGATTAAAACCCAGAAAATCAAAGCCATCATCTATATGAGTAAGGTGCGTTTTCTCTTCAGAGAGTGCCAACCCTCTCTCTTTTAGAAAATCAATCAGTCGTGGTTTGACTTCGTTAACAAGAACATCTTTTGATGAACCTGTTATCACAAAATCGTCCGCATAGCCTATAAAGTTAACTCGTTCTCCCGATTTCTTAGCCACTTCTTTTACGAGCTTTTCTAAACCCGCAAGTGTCAGTAACATAAGCGTTGGGGAGATAATTCCGCCTTGCGGAGTTCCTTCTGATGTTCGGTAGAACAAGCCCTTATCGATATAACCAGAGCCTAACCACTGCTTCAGCATCCTTTTGTCTATTTGAACATTATCAAGTAGCCATTCATGCCCAATCTTGTCAAAGCAAGCTTTAATGTCACCCTCTAAAACCCAACGGCCTGAACGCTTAAGGCACAAGCATTTGAAGCATTGTTGAATTGCATCTGCCGTACTGCCCCCTGTGTCAGGATAGTTGTCACTGTCAAAAATCAATCAATTTAGAGGGGCGGAAACAGAGGAAATATGTCTCGTTATTCACAAGAAAGAAAAGAAGCTATCTTGAGAAAGTTGTTACCACCGTTGTCTCGCTCTGTCGCTGAGATAGCAAAAGAAGAAGGCATCAGTGAGGCAACGCTGTATTATTGGCGAAAACAACTTCGACAATCAGGAGCCGTTG
>NZ_JAKJSL010000064.1:0-32453 GCF_050336815.1 Photobacterium nomapromontoriensis | reverse complement strand
AATCGATTCTATTGAGCTTTCTGTACTCTAACAAACCATTTTGCCAAAGACGCTCAAATACTTCTGCATCACGCCATTCTTGAAACCGACGGTGGGCTGAACTTGATGAGCAAATCCCTGTTTTATTAAGAGCATTCCACTGACACCCCGTGGACATGACAAACAAAATAGCTGACATCGCTGCACGATCATTAACCCTTTTACGGTGAGTACCTAATGGATGATTGTCTTTTGGTGTGGGGATAAGCGGTTCAATCTTTGCCCACATTTCATCTGTGAGTTCCCAAAGCTTTGGATTTGATGTCACAGCCATAATCAGTACCACATTTTGATCACGTTGGTACTAATTATAGTTCAACCGTTATTACCTACTGGGATAGGCACTAAGTTTCAATATCCAGGTTAATTGGTTATAAATATAAATGAACGGCTCAATCCAGCACGTATGTCTATCACCACTTCAGCTCTATTCGCAATATTTCCTTATATAAAGAAGCTTGGACTTATTCAACAGATTGGCTATATGTAAGCTGCAACACGTAATCATATTTATTATGGGCGTGATTTTGCCTTATTAGCTTGACGCTTTAGGTTCAACCAATTGATGCCGCCAAATAGTAACCCAATGATTAACCAGAGTGATGTATGAACTAACGCTTTCTGTGTGAATAAACCCTGAGAAAATGTGTCGTTCATATAGCCCATCATCAGTACCATTGGAATACCCCAAAGCAGCATGCCGTATATGATGACATAGCGAATGACCCCCTGAGATTTAGCTTTTTCCCACATGACAGCCTGCCACTTTGTCACAATGATTCTCCTTCATATTGATGATACATAAGCCCTGACAGCATCTATCCGAATGAAACAATCTTGATTTTTGACTTAGCACACAACAGCTTATATATGCTACTGCCCTCGGATAATGGCCCGCGTCCGGACTGATGAATGTACGGCGTATGATATCAGTTGATATCTATCTGTATTTTGATTGCTGTCTACTTTGTCATACATTTATCACGGTATTCAAGACGATTTATACTGTATGGGCAGTTTTATTTACTATTCAGCTGTCGTTTCGACAATTATCAATTCGATGGTCATAATCGATTTTCTACGACCGACAACTTGACTCAGTTAGCAACGTAACACATAACTATCTGTCAGGCGCTTTACGTCGCATCGATCTCTATTGCATACACGCCGTATTTCTTAATACTTTCTTTGTATCCAGAAAAACTATGGATAAGATCAATTCCTTCCTCCACACTCCAAGGGACAGATAACGTATTTTCAGTGCCTTCCGTTTCAAATAGAATTCTTACATTGGGGTAATGAGTGACACGGATAACCTTTGTATCCATGGCTTCACCGGAATTTTCATTGATAAAACGTAGCATGTGACTGGCTTTGACTATGGAATAATCAAAAGGATGCTCATCACTATTCGCTCTGATCTCTATTGTTTTTTTGCCGGATTTGATAGCGCCATAAGGTCTGTCCATCAAGCCCACGATATGCGTACTCCCCTCAGAATATTCAATTTTTGTGGGAATACCATTTATATCAATTATGATCCCTTTATCCATAAGATCTGATCTCGTTTGTTTTTTGCCAGAATTGATAGATCCAAAATGTCTGCCCATCAAGCCGTCTGAAGAAGTCCGCCATGACACTTAAACCATTATTATCTTCGGCGTTCGCCCAAAATGCTCAAGCAACTTTTCGATATCTTTGAGATTAATGACCAGTGTGATGGTATTAACAAATGGATGACATTGTAACGCTAATGACGACCAAACATCTTGATCAATAATGAGTTCAACTAAGCCTTGATGATCATTAATAACATCTAAAATTGAAACAGAACCAGGCTCCGTTCGCAAATATTTACTCAACCGCTCAGCCGAGGCAAAACTTAAACGTTTAACATTAAGATGTTCAGATAGATATTTTAAATCTATCTGTTTTTCATCTGAAACGACAACTAAAAAATGGCGTTCCCCTTTTCGGTCGCGTAAAAACAGATTCTTAGTTTTAGCGCCAGGGATATAAAGATTTAGACTATTTGCCTCATCGCAGGTAAAAACTGGAGCATGGTCATACTTCTGATATGAAATGGCCAAACCATCAAGCATTTCAAATATACACATGGTGTTATCCCTGCCACGTTAGAAAAAGCATCGACGCCCACTCATCAGGCTCCAGTACATGACGGCTCTCATAGCACAAGCAATAAACACGCTGCCGCCCTCGGGTAATGGCCCCGCGTCCAAACTGATGAATGTGGGCTGTATAATACCAGTTGAAACAATTGGTATTTTGATCGCTGTCTAGTTTGTCATACAGAACGCAGCCCATCGCTATCAGCTCAGTGGCAAACAGCTCTCGATGTAGGATTGTCTGGTAGACACAAACAACAAACTTATCGATAAATACAAAGGGTAAATGGTGCCTATTTTTATTACACTAGCGCTATCACTGTGAATATCTAGCTGTTGCCAGTAAGGTCAAACATTGCTTACCGATAAGAAACTCACTTTTGCTACCGCCAATCTATTCAACTTCATTGAACCACCCGGTGCGTTTTATGAGTTTGAAAACATCTATGAGCGCGATGCGTGGCAAGAAAAATGCCGATGGACGAAGAATCAAATCAACAAGCTGGACGCTGATATTGTTGGCATACAAGAAGTGTTCAGTATTGATGCTGCTCGAGCAATGTTCGAACAACTCGGTTATCCGTATTTTGCCTGTGTTGACCAACCTAATATAGAAGACGGCTATATCTATTCTCAACCTGTTGTGGCTATCGCATCAAGATACCCGATCACCCATATCAAAGCCGTGACGCCTTTAGATTGCATACAACAGAACTACCAGACATTGGTGCCAGCGTTCAGTCGTAAGCCCGTTTATACGGTGGTGAATGTGCCAATCATTGGTGAAGTGGCCGTTTACGTGTGTCATTTGAAGTCGCAACGTGCAACAGAGAGCCATGGTGGTGAACATGCACATGCACTGATTGGCCAGTGGTTATCAAGCCAACAACGCGGATGGGAAGCGGTAATGTTACGTTTATTTATGGAGCAGCAATACCAGCGCCACCCTATTCCGACCGTTTTAGTCGGTGATATGAACCAACCATTAAGCAGCGATATCACTGGCCAGCTAACAAAAACAATAAATCACGACATTGAACAGCTTAAGCTACAAGATAGCTGGCATATTTATAGTGCGAATCTGCTCAATGACGATTCAGTACCAAGTGATAATAGACAGGTTATCGCGCGTACCCCAACCCACTATCATTTCGCTAAAGGGAATGTTTTAGACTACATCTTGCTCTCACAGGAATTTCAGACAGATTCTCAATATTCATTGGCTGATATTAGCAATTATCACGTTTTAGATGATCACCTCATCAATCCGATTTTTGAGCGAGACAAGCAAGCCAGTGATCACGCCTTTGTCGCCATTACTGTGAATTTTGTGCTTTAGATGACGTCCGTATAAAAATGGGCGTCTGAATTGTATTGGAAGACTACACAGAATCCGTGAAATTAAAGGAATATTCGTCCTCTGAGCCCAAGCACAAAGGCGTTGCTCTCATCAGAAAGCAGAGGGTTATTAATCCATTGCAGGTCCGGTGTCAGCTGGATGTAATCCCCTATTTGTATGTTGTAGAAGGCCTCAATGATCAATTGGCTGTCATTCGTTCCCCACGCATCTTTATTTGCCTGACTCCAGTTAACCGCAAAGCCAAGATTATTGTTGGGGGCACCTAGTGCAAAATAGCCCAATCCAGCCGAGACCGAGGTCTCATACAGGGCCGCATCGCCCTCAAAAGAGAAGCCACCGCGCAAAAACGGCATGAGATGTGGCGTAACAAAATAACTCAGCGAGTAGTTCAAACCTTGACTTGCAAACGCACTGTGTCTGACGCTGCCGTCGTCATTAAATGTTGGGTCGATATGCCAGTAGGTCAGGTGAATATTATCGGTATAGATCTGTTCTTGAGACGCTGTCCAGCCGAGCTCCAGCGAAGTAAATAAGTCGTGGTCGTTAAACAACGTATCGAAGCCTTCAAGCACGTCTTCAATGTTCGATCGGCCATTGGCATCTGCGACGCCTGCTACAACATACACATTGTTGGTGATCATATGGCCAGCAGAGAGGGACAATAACCCATCATCCGGCAGCCCCATCGCCCCTGCCCCGGTTTGGAAAGCGAGGTTGGAGAATGCCGTCCATGGGCTTGCCAAGGCGTAGGCATCAACGTAGTCTGTCACATCCTGAAAGCCGACGATAAGTGAGGTTTTACCACCGTTTATACGCTGCTTCCAATAAAAGTTAGTAAGGCGACCGCCTTGATCATTAAATGCTGGCTGAATGAGGCCAATGTAGCCCAAACCTTCTTTGCCTTCGAAGCCAGAAAGAAAAGCATAGTCTTTAGGTGGATAATCAGAGTAGGCATGACGGTGTTCAATCTTCCATACTAAGCTACCCGTATTGGGTGTATCTCGCCCCACAGCATCCCACTGCCCATAGAAACGAGCAACGCCACCACGGGTGCTAACACTATTGCCTTCGCTGCCATTGGCTGAAATAAACCCGACTGCATTATAATCAATACCGAGAGTTACGCCATTTTGCACAAGATCGTCACGCCAAGTACGTTTCTCCGCACTCTGCTCTGAAATAGTATTGTCCACAGAATCCGGGCCGCCAAAATTAGCCGCCGAGACGACCGTTGAGAGCAACGACGCAACCAAGAGTCCGGCTAGATTGATCTTTGTCTGTGGCATACACCTCCCCGCCCAAATCATTCTTTCATTCAAAATACGCTGTTATTTAATATTGGATGTATTTTACTTATTGATAATCAACCACTGTTGATGCATCCAAATGATACCCCATGGTGATGTTACTGCTGCCATCGACCATGTAGATGTCTTCCGATTGGACCAATGAGGTAAGAGTTCCTTCCACCCAGACTGGGTGTTGAACATTCTTCATCTTATACCCCTCAGGGAAAGATATACGGACAATCTGATTTGCAGGAGGTGGTGGCATATGTATACACGCGCCAGCATTAGGTACGAGTAGAAAATCGGTCGTGACCATCGCGCCAGAGAACTCTATGGGGACAAGAAAGCCAGGGATTCGAACGTTTTTACCATCGAACTCCGTAATGATGGTTTCAGCGGCCAATTTTTGCGTTTGTATATACGCATCTCGCAATGTAAGCAGTTCATCGGCATCGACGCCTTCTGACTTTAATTGCATTTTTATTGATTTTATTCGCTCCAGATCATGCGGGTTACCGGAGTGCGTCAGTATGAGTATTTTTTGAAGCTGAAGCCTATTTTCATCACTAATATCTGGAAGGGTAACCTGATTTTGGGAAGGTTCAGGCCTTAGTTGTTGCCAATCAAGCGTGATGGGCTCACTGGCAAAGCTACCTAACGATGCCAGCGCGGATAGTAATAAAATAACGATTCTCAACACTATGCTTCCTTACATCTAATTCTGTTACAGCAATACGTAGAGGCAAGTTAAGCTAGAGCGTATTTTTATAGATAACACCATCTTTCATGATGATCTGAATCGTCTCTGGGCTCTCGGGACGCTTATCCGCGTCAAACCATTTGTCGCCAGTGCCAACCACAGAAAAATCTTTCAGCGGGTTGCCGTCTAGCACAAGGATGTCGGCATAAGCGCCCGTTTCAATTACCCCTAATTTCGCTTTAGGGTAAGGGTTGGTGAAGTCGCCTGTTAGCTTCGCTATTTCCCCACCGACGGATGTCATTGTTTTCAAAGATTCATAAGGCCCAAAAAATGCGTTGTTTAAGTGTTTTTCATAAGCGATCTGGATATTACAGGCATCGACAGAGCCGACGCAGTCAGTCTGGAATCCACGTTTAACCGGACACTTTTTCATATTCGGAATGTAATCTTTAAACGCTTCGGTCGCGGATTTAGCTTTCGCTAAACTAGAAGGTACATTTTTTACTGCTGGTATATCTAAAAGGCCAGGGTCAAAGGCTGTCAGGTTGGTGGTTATAAATGCGCCCTTCTCGTTCATAACTTTGGCAATCTCACAATCAAAAGCGAAGCCGTGCTCAATGGACATGACACCCGCATCAAGTGCGCCAAGAATCGCTTCTTTACGATAAGAGTGAGCCATCACATAACTGCCATAGCTTTCGGCGACAGCAACTGCAGCCTCAATTTCTTCAGGAGATCCCGCCAGTAATTGCCAAGGGTCAAATGCAGATACCACACCTCCAGACTGCATGTATTTCAGCTGCGTTGCCCCCATGCGGAAGTTGTTTCTGGCGTACTTTTTGACTTCTGCAACGCTGTCAACTTCCTGCGAGAGATTTAGACGACCGAAGTTTGTTTCTGCACCAACTGGCGCTGAATAGTTTGCAAAGTCAGCGTGACCACCACGTGTGCTGAGAAATGCGCCCGAAGGATAATAACGAGGGCCAACAATCTCTCCCGCATCAATGGCTCTTCTCAAACCACCGTTTGCACCACCCGCATCCCGCACGGTGGTGAAACCTTGCATCAGATACATCTCGGCCATTCGGGCGCCATGGATGGCAAAATCTTCCCAGGTCTTATCGGCTTCCATCGCTGGTAGATTCGGCCCCATTAACATCAAGTGTGCATGATTTTCAATAAAACCAGGAGTGAGCGTTTTTCCCGTACCATCGATAACAGTCGCATCGCTTCTAGCATTAATAGCCTCAGCTGAAATGGCTTTAATGATATTCCCTTCAACTAACACATGGTGATTTTCGTACAACTTATTTTCAATACCATTAAATATGTCGACATTCTTAAACACTATTTGTCTGACAGGTTGTTCAACTGAGGTATCATCCGAGGCAAAAGCCATTGAGGTCATCATGATAAAAAGAATAACACTCTTCATTTGTAATCCCTCTATAAATAGTATTTTTCCGTCACCGTCGTAATATTCGTGTAGTTGGGCCAGAATTTAACGTCGAAGTCTAATACGTCAAAATGAAGTTAAGTCCACGCTTATAATCTTGTCAATGTTGTGTAAAAGCTTGCCGATTGAGGAATTATGCTCAGGCTTTACATTTAATGAATACAGTGCTGTTTGATAAAATTCATAAAGGTTTTTTCTGCTAGCGATAGATAACCCGTTTTACGCCATGCCATCGCCACATCTAAATACACCGGCGTTTGAAAAGGCACAGCAACAACACCTGACTCATGTTCTGTCACCAATTCCAACAGTGCTGATACGGCGAAATCGTGGCGAACGATATTTAAAATCATGGGTAGCAAGTTAGTTTCAAATGAGATCTTGGGTGCGAGGTGATATTCACTGCACACTCTGTCGATAAATTCACGGTGAAAATAACCGGTTTTAAACATCACCATCTCTTGTTGGAAGAAATCAGCGAAGCTAACGGAACCTTGCTGAGCAAAATGATGTTCAGGGCTTACAACAGCAACCATCTGGGAGGTAAGCAAATGCTCGACAACAAGAGAATCAGGGACATTTTCATTAATGATCACCCCTAAATCAAGCTCACCGTCCAGTAGCATCTTACGAATTGATTGCGTTCCCGCTTCTACCATAGTCAACTTAAGGTTCGGATAACGGCTTTTAAATCCCATTAAGATCTGAGGGAAAAAATACGAGCCAAGCATACTCGGTACGCCCAATCTTACTTCACCCTTTTCTAATCCTCGCAATTCTGCCATTGCGGTATTCGCATCTTTTAACTGCTGCAGAATAATTTTGGCATGTTCCAGCAGTACTTCACCTTCATGGGTTAAGGTGATTTTTCGCTCATTACGGTGAAATAAATCTAACTCTAACTGCTGCTCAAATTTTTTGATCGCCACACTCAGTGCAGGTTGAGCAATGTGTAATTTTTCTGCCGCTTTAGTGAAGTTACCCGTTTCGGCTAAAGCATGAAAATAGGTCAGTTGTCGCGTATCCATAACTATAACTTTTGCTTATAGAGCTGATATTTATTATATATTTTAACTATAGTGAGTAAATTGCTACTTTTATAGTAGTTTTTACAGCCTGTTGGGCTTTACTATGATCGAAAAAAATACCCCCGCCTATCGAAAAGCCAGTTTTTCCTTAACGTTAGGCTCTTTTCTGGTGTTTTGCAATCTCTATCTTTTTCAGCCTATGCTGCCTGTTATGGCGCATCATTTCGCTGTAACAGAAACGCAAATCAATTGGCTGTTAGCTGGTGGCACTCTGATGTTAGCCATAACCTTAGTCCCTTGGGCGGTGGGATCTGAGATCATTGGCCGACGAAAGGTCATGATGGTGAGCCTGTTTTTACTGCCCGTAATTGGTATGGCGATGGTTTTTGCAGAGAATCTGTTTTGGTTAACCATTGCAAGAGGCTTGATGGGCGCGGCACTGGCTGGGTTTGCCGCTGTTGCGGTGGCTTATATGGCGGAAGAATTTACCCCCTCGGCCTTAATACTTGCCGTTGGCAGCTATATCAGTGCAAATTCATTGGGCGGTATTTCAGGGCGTTTATACGGCGGCTTCATGACTGAGCATTTTGGTTGGCATGCTGCTGTCATCGGCATGGCGATATTCAGTTTGTTAGGCGCCTTATTAGTCAACTATTTATTGCCACACCAACAACACTTTGTCGCTAAAAAAGGACAGCTGAAACAACATACAAAATCGGTAATTTACCATCTTCACCAACCTGTTCTGTGGTTCGCAATGCTGCTTGGGGGGATCAACTTTGCTCTATTTGTAAACCTCTATTCTGTAATGGGATTTCGCTTGGTTGCGCCACCTTATAATTTGCCGGTAAGTTATGCGTCAATGATCTTTCTTTGTTATTTAACCGGAACGGTCACCGCACGTTTGAGTGGTCGTTGGGCAGAGAAATTCGGTTCAATTTCAGGGATGGTGCTCGGCGTTACGATTAGCATGCTTGGAATGTGGGTTGCGATCATTGATTCAATTTATGCGATGTTAATTGCATTACTGCTGATAAGCTCAGGTGCTTTTTTAACCCATTCACTGGCCTACGCGTGGGTGAGCCATAAAGCCACTGATGCAAAAGCGACTGCAACCGCTTTATATTTAGTCCATTACTATGTTGGTGGCAGTCTGGGCGGGTTTTTCTTAATTTACTGCTGGCAGCACGGTGCGTGGTTGGGGGTTGTTGCAGGAGGTTCGATTTTGTATTTATTGGCTTACCTCATTTGCTGGTATTTGCATAAATCACTCAAAGAAACACCTTACATTTCTGCGAGTTAGATTACATAACATGATGATTTAACCTACATAATTCTCAGTGTAGGTTTCATTTGTTTGGTTCGTTTGATGCCATCTTGATACGGTTCTTATCAGCTTACTTGACATTACTTATTCCTGCATCAACGCAAACGTGAAGTAGTTCTAACCATTGAAATGCAACAACGTATTGTGGTGACATTTGATGACCGATAATTAATTTCGTGTAAATATCAGCATAATTAATTTACGTTTATTTTGTAATAAAAACTTCAGAACATTAATTACAATAATGTCATTATTCAATGGAGGTTAAATGTCAACACAGCAACGTCTTCCTGTAAATTACGCTGACATGGTCAAGAATAGTAAGCTGGTTCTTTTGGGTGAATCCAGTCATGCAATTCCTCACTATAAAGTAGAACTTATTAGGGCATTAAAAGCATTGAAAGCTTTGGGTTTTACCCATTTTGCAATGGAAATGCTTCCTATATCACTAAAAGAAAAAATTGATTTATACAATCGCACTGGTCGTGGTAAAGACTCTCTAATAAATCATTTTAAAGCATACTGGTCAAATGTAGATGTTAACTACTATCAAGATATAAGCACAACTGCAAAATCACTAGGTATGGTGATTGTTCCATTAGATATACCTTATGAACAATTTGATTTATACCCTGATGAGTGTTCAGTTGAATCACTAAAAAATAAAACATGTAAAGATCTTCATATTGTAAGAAATGAATCATGGGCAAAAACTCTGGTAACATTAGTAAATAGAGGAAATAAAGTTGTTGCATTTATGAGTAAGTGGCATGTCGTTAGACGGTCTAAATACGATATTGGTGTCAGAAGTCTTGTGAGACAAATGAATAGTAATGCTGTTGCAATAAAGATTAGTGGTGGGTTATATTGCTTATCTCCTACAGAATGTGATGATAGAACAGACGAAACAGATAGTTTCTTTAATCAAAGATATTACACGAAATCCGCGAGAGAATTTGTGAAAGAAATAGAGTTTTCAAATTATACTATTCATCTCCCTGAAGTCGAAGACTCAAGAGCAATGTAAATATGGACATTAAAATAATCACTTTATTTTTGATACTTACCTCCTTACCTTGTTTTGCTTTTTACAACCCTAATGCAAAATTTTGGAGCTACGACATTAATTCGCCTAATTTAACCCCCGAGCAAGCCAGTGAGCGTTGTAAACAAAGTTTAACCCAAGACACCATAGCAGCAGCCCAATGGTGTACAAAAGCCTATGCGCTAGGTGATGATTATGCTTTGCATTTAGTCGAGGAGCTTACTGGTATAACGCTTGATCAATTTCACACTATGCAAAGAAATGCCAACGATGGCGATATTATTGCAACGAATAGATTAGCGCATTTCTATTATTACGGTAATTTTGTAGATCAAGATTATACCATGGCAATTCAACTCTACGAGAAAGCCTATGAACAAGGCGGAATGAAACCCGCATTATTTCTTTCGAGAATATACTCTAAAAATAATCCTGCTATGGATTATCAACCAGATCGTGCTATTGCTATTCTCGCCGACCTAAGTAATCGACCTTATCAGAAAAGTATTCTGGATTACCCTGAGCGTCAGCAAGATGCCATAGAAATGCTGGCTAGGCATTACATGCATGGTGAGATAGTCAACCATGATTATTCAACTGCAATGCGGTTATTTCAAGAAGCCAACAAATTAAGTAATAAGCAGTTTTCATCTGAAATTGGCTATATCTACTTTCATGGTTTAGGTGTTAAACAAAATTACAAGCTAGCATTTGAACATTTTTCTGATGGTAACAGCTATGACTCGGTTGTTGCAAAAATTAATAATGATGAGATTTCACTTAGTAGTGAAGCTATCTTTTATCTTGGACTAATTTATTATCATGGTTTACTTGATGAACCTGATCTCGACAGCGCCTATCAATTATTTGATATGAGTGGAGGATATGAGTCACGAGGAGATCCAACCCGCTATATAATAAATCCCTCCTATAAAAGTGAACTTTATTACTTATTAGGATATATGCTAGAATTTGGATTGGGCACAAAGTCAAATATTGAATATGCAACTTATTTTTATGGACAATCTGTTAAAACTCACGGACCATTTGCTAATAAGAGCAAATTGAGACTCAGTAAATTTGAATCTGAAAAATAAAGTTTGGATAATGTCATACAGAGCTAAGTGTTCGCAGTGTCATGCCGTTGAACACTTATTCTGCTGATGTCATCTAACTATGTGACATTTACCACATTAATAATATCAATTTGGATTTTGATTATCATCGGGCTGAACAACAATGGTTGTTTCATAAATTTTGCGATTTAACATTTCACTTTCAGAGGCGAGACGATCGGCTTCAATCGCATCCTGAAGAGACTGTTTCTCTTCGCCCTTGAATACATCAGTAAACGATCCTAATAAATCAGTGAAAATAGTAGGCATGATAGGAATCGCCAATAACACATTCAGTAAAATATAATTGACTGATTCATTTTCCAACGCCAGCACTATCGTCCACAGGCAAAAAGGGATCCCTAAAATAATATACATTTTCTTCATATTGCTTCTCCATAAGCATCATTACAAATTTGTAAAACCACCTTATTCAAACATTAAAAACCGCTTTATGACCATAACGTGGTAGCCTCCCTGCCCCCTCGGAGCGACTTAATCATCTATGTACCTACTACTAAAAGGTTGAGTACATATTCTGGAAGGATCACTGTTTAGCACATTAACTAAAACAAACTATCTGTGATTTGCACTTTATTCCGCTTTAAATATTCGATGTCGGCTAGATACGCAAAATGATGGCCATCTTTGATGTTTTCAATGAACGCCTCATTACCGCTGCTCGCTTGACTGTGCATATAGTCAACCAAAGCTTGAATCCTATCGATCATCGTCATTACCAAACACTCTCGATAAACGTTTTCTAAGCCATAAGCATCACAAAACTGTTTTGCTCTTATGGACTGAGACATCACATCTCCCATTGCGTCATATTCATGGGTTTTAAATGGGGCCCAACAATATACAGCATATGCGACATCCCAAATCCTTGGCGCTGGATGCGCGGTATCGAAATCAAAAATTCCAACAACCGTATTTCCACTTAGTGCCACATTGTATGGCGCATAATCACCATGACAGATGACTTCTTGTGGCTCTCTTATCGGTAAAAGCCATTTTAAATTATTACATTGTTCGCTTTGAACAAATGTCACTGTCACATCGTGATAGTGACGTAACAATGCAGCAGCGGAACATAATGCTTCTGTCGTTGATACTGCACCAACTAAAGGGTAGTTATAAACATCGCCTGAAACGTAAGACAGGATCTCATTACCATTGAGATCAAAACCATATGATTGCGGAGCAAAATCAAATTGCTCACTGTGTAAATGAGCAAATAGTTGATGAATGGATTGCGACCAAAATCCACTTGGACGATAGACTTTATCACCTGATCGATGAATAAGGCCATCACGCCCACCTTGAAGTGCTTCCATAACTCTCCTTGTGCATGAAATAGATTGGACACATCGTAAATGGCACGAGCTCCTCTCATCAAACTCTGCCCACGCCAAACTCGCTGCTTAATTTGCTTTCCTGCTAGCGTTCAGAAAGATATTTTCTTAGGCCTATTCGATTATGTCCTGCAGGAAAATTCTCAAAACAAGTAAACTCTTCAAATCCTAGGCGTTGATAAAATACGGGGGCCTGCCAGCTTTGTGTCCACAACCATAAGCCTGACAGCGCTTGTGTCTTTGCATACTCTTCAGCTCTTTCCATTAGTTGCTTGCCCAGTCCTGTCCCGCGGCAACGTTCATCAACCCAAAGCTCATCGATATACAGCCATCCCCACAATATATCAGCTGTTAGTGCAGCAATGAGATTGCCTTGCTCATCCTGAACCGTCCAATTTACTCGTTCCTTATTATAAGGAGGAGCCTCTTGTCTCTGACTATGGGACTCAAAACCGGCTGTTAGTTCAGCTTGTTTCTGCGTATCAAGTACACCTGTCGTGAAATCAATTTTCGGCATTTTCTCTCTCTGATATTAACTTTTTATCATCACCATTGTAGCGGCTGTAGTCTCCTCAATTCAACGCGGAGATACCCGTTAATTCATGCGTATTTTCTCTCGCAATCAGGCATAACAAAATCTCGCTAAAACATAGAAAACCATTACAATACGCCAGCTTTTTAAACCGATGATGAGACCCACTTGAAACTCAGTAAAAGACTTAAACACATAGAGCAAATAGTAACATCAGACTACACCATATTTGGGATTGTTGTTGTGACCATGGTTTTTTAGGTACCGCCCTTTTATCACGGCAAGCGGCTAAATATGTTCATTTTGTCGATATTGTGCCTGAGCTGATGCAAGTCATCGAGGCAAAGCTGCACCGTTTTTACTCTGATTCTGTTTCAATCTGGCAGACGCATTGTCTTGATGTGGCAGAATTACCATTACAGCAATACGAAGGAAAGCATCTTGTAATTATTGCAGGGGTCGGGGGTGACTTAATCACCCAATTCGTCGAGCGTATTCACCGTAACTATCCTGATCTAGAGATTGATTTTCTATTGTGCCCGGTACACCATCAGTTCACTTTACGTCAAAAACTGGCCCAGTTAAATTTCAGTTTAAAACATGAACTGCTAGTAGAAGACAACCAGCGATTTTATGAAATCATCTATGTGTCATCCACTCCGGATGAGAACATGAAAGTCAGCTCGGTTGGGGAAAAGATTTGGCAGTCAGCAACTGAAGAGCAAGCCAATACCGTTGAGCTATACCTTGAAAAAACACTCAGTCACTATTGCCGAATCCAGCAAGGCAATACAAATAAAGGGGCTCATATCGTAAAAGCCTATCAAGCAATCACGCTTTAACCAATAGCCGTCAGTTAACAAAGGCGAGATACAGAGGCAAGCGATGCTTACCTCTGTATCATAATATGTTGCATAGTATTTATCAGCGGTACTCGCTTGGTTGATCATCAGTGAGTAACTTATGCGCTAAAGACAAGGACGTCATGGTGATGATGGTGACCAAAAAACCAAGCATGCTCATTACCACTTGAGGAACCCCCATTATTTGTAGCGGCCAGAGAATTAAACCCAAAGCGACTGGAAATAGAGCGACTACACAAAATACATATAACGTCTTGCCAGATGTCAATTCCCAGGCATAAGGGAAAGAGACCTCTTTACCAATCGCAATTGCAGGGAAAACAAGTGATAACCGACACGCAATGATCCCCGTAATAATGAGAAGAAAAATAACTGCATATCCCAGCAATGAGCCCAACGTTGCTGCCACGAGGAACATGATGGATAATAATAAGCCATGCCCCATAAACCTCAGCTCAATAGCCCCAATCTTGAATCGCCCCCATTTAGGTACGGAGTCAGGCCCATTAATGACTATATTGTGTACATTAACTGCAACGATTGAATACAACACATAGATTAGGATATTACTCGCAAATGCCACCCATGAACTGTTGATAGAACTTGCAGACAACTCTAAAAACAGTGAAATCGCTATGGGCAGTAATGTTGCCTGGAAAAGTGCTTTTTTATACGATTTCACGTATAAAAAAGAACCAAGAATCGTTTTCAAAATCATATCAATTAACWCCAAATAGAACGTTTAATTTTAACATAATCAAGTGTTGGATAAATAATACTGCTTTATTAATTAAACATTTATAATTGCAAGTAAATTAGATGGTTATGCAAAAACCAATTCATAGTAAACTAATACACCATATTCAATTTAGCATACCATTAGATCTTTCTGACCTTATTTTATATGCCAATTCTGCTTCCGCAATTTTTGTATCAGCCTCTTTTCTTGTTAATACTTCCTGTTCACACAACCAGTTAAACTTAGCTATCTCATTATCAATTTCATTTTCTGTGTTTACTTCGCCATACCAATCTAATAATTGATTCTTTTTCCTTCGATTTATCTCATTTATTATTATATCGTGATTTTTATCATGAATGACAAATACATTACCTCTTTCAGCTTTAAAAACTGAATATTTTACTTTTGAAAAATACCCGAAAAACACACAAAGCAGACCAACAATAAGCCAAAAACCTTTGCCTGTAAGTGGTGCGTTAAAATATATTGCATATCCCAATTGAAATACACCAATAGCACACCATAATAAACCTACATTTCGAAGCCATTCATTCTGTTCTATGCTCAATGACGACTTTTTAGGAAAATCTGCATAGTTCATATCAACATCATCAGCACCACTTTTATCTTCAAATGCGAAATTAAACGTCTCATCTGAAAAAGTAAATGTATGCTTATTCGCTCGCTTTTTTTGTTCTATTTTCATTATTTACTCTTTTCAATTTATTTTTGACAGCTATCAAATGATAGTCACGGTAGCAAGACTGACTAAAACGGTACTCCTACTAGTTTTACTTCGGTATCTGGCCACTTTTTATTCAGTGAGTGAACCATCGTGTGCCCAGTAACCAGCCACTCTTTACTCAGGTTTAATGCCTTAAGATTATTAATACAATGATAACCGCTGGAGGCATACACCTCTTCATCACCGAACAATATGGAGAATGCATCACCATTGGCTATTCTTGCGTGATGGATCTTCCCTAATAACTGTTTGACTGCTCCTTTTCCTCTGTGCTCGGGATGAACACAAACCTCTGCTATGCCACAAATAGGTTGCGAGCTGCCATTAACGAATACTTGTTTGTCATGTACTGCAATATGTGCAACGAGATCATTGTTTTCCCAAAGCATATACCGATGCTGAGGCATCTCGTTGTAGTAGCGTTGGCGGCTAAATATTTCTGCATCATCACCTTTGACGAAACAAGTACTAAGAAGACGTCTGATCTGTCGATCCAATGCTTCTGAAACATCAGTATCTTTTATGTATTGAAAATGCATCGAAGTCATCCTTGATCTCTGACTTGTCTGATAAGTTATTTACCAACGTTACTGTTGATACTGTGACTAAATTGACTATGCCACAATGCTACCGCCCTAGGTGGTAGCCCATATTCACATAGTCACGAAATGTAAGCTGTATGATACCAATAGATTCAATGTCGAACCTGATCAGCATCTAATTTCTATTGAAAATATCGATACTTATCAAGTGTATATTCTACTTTGTATGAATATTCCCAATAGGGTTACTTTATCCAGATTGAAAACGATGGTGAGACTTATAGTGAATTTTTCTTAAGACACCATGATATGAAAACTGCCAGAGAACAATACATTAGAATTACTAATCCTGAAACATAAAAAATTAACGTAATTAAATTACTCAATTTATTTGACGACAGTCACATTCCGAGTAAAATTCGCGCTATCTTTTGAAAGCAAATTACACAAGGTGGAGAAAATGAACGCAGCACTTCTATCAACATTAGATACTAAAGAAACAGCGACAGTAGAAACAGTATCATCGTCTGCGACCACTTCTCTAGGTGAAATCGCAACAGTTGCAACCATGTGCCTAGCAACGTCAGCTGTTGTTGTACTACTAAGCCTTACCTGGCTACTATAATCCAACCCTTAACGTTGATGTGGAGCGATACTCCCCCCTCACCTTTTATGAGAGTGTCGCTAAAATCCTTTCTTTAATCACTTCATTATTGGTTTATCACGATTGATATTCGTATTATACCAACCCAAATAAGTCTTTGATCATACCTATAAAATTAGACTGACTGAAAACAGTGAAATTATCACTAATGCAGTAGCGAGAAAAAGACGGGATAAAAAAAGAGGCAACACTTTGGTTACCTCAAATTATTTCATAGCAGATCTTTTAGAAAAATTTAACCTTTGATATGGTCAACGTCGTAGTCAGCTAAAATAGCTTTAGCCTTAACGATATCTTCAGCATCGCCATGAACGATTACAAGGAATTTATCAGCTTTGATAGCAGAGTTGTATTTCACGATACTGTCTTTTGGAATACCGATACTTGCAAGTGCACCACCAATAGCACCCAAGCCACCTGTTACAACCGCGCCTTCAACCGCTCCCACAAGAGCACTCACGATAGGTCCAGCAACCATCACTGCACCAAGACCTGGAAGCCAGAATAGGCCAGCACCAAACAAAGCACCCCATAATCCGCCCCAGAATGCACCCGCCGTACCCCATGTTTTTACACGGTCACCGGTATTGTAGAAACCAGAGACATTCTCTTCGCTGTGATAACCTTTACCTAAAATCGAGATTTTCGATACATCATATTCTGCGTTCTTAAGTGTTTTAATAACAGCTTCAGCATCGGTATGGCTATCTGCGATAGTGATGATTTTTTCTTTATCTTTCATCTTAGTATCTCCAATTTTAGTTTGTTATATATTTACAATTCGATGGTAAGGCATCTGAAATGACTTTACATCAATATTGATTTTTATATATTTACTTTTTTGAGTTCTAAGATTTTAATTATCTTCACAACGAATGAAAAATACAAATCCGTACAAAAAAATCAATTACTAACATTTCACAACATGAATAAAATATATGGCAGACATTATTATGAATAATTCATGAATATTCTTGTACATTTCCACCTTAAAATTGATATTTATTCTATATATAAAAACGGAGCACCATTCGATACTCCGTTTAGTTAAAGATGAACGTTATTGTTTAGCTTTTTACTTAAATATTCTGACCTCGTGAATCTGATAAGCTTCTTCTGTGCCCATCGTCACGCCTTGGATCCGGACAAAGCGAGCATCGACAGAAGGGAAAACGGTTTCTTCACCCATGGCCCCTGCACCATCTGCCGTAGCGGCCGTTTTCCAAGAAAAACCATCTTTCGATGTTTCAATTCGATACTTAGAAGCCCATCCTTTACCCCAGTCAATTGAGATACGACTAATAGTCTCTGGTTTATGCAAATCAATTGACAGCCATGCGCTCGAACCATCTTTCTTAGATGCTATCCAGCGTGATTTAGGATCACCATCAATCGCTGCTCCTGCATGGCCCAAGAAATTAACAGTTAATAACTTGGCGTTATCTGGCGCAGCACCTAATGCATAAATAATATCGCGATATGATGACCCATACGCGGATTTCGCTTTAACTAAATTACCGTCATAGGCAGGATTGCCTAGATCAAACGTTGGCGACTCACCCAGCGTATAGGCTAAATTCTGGAATTCCTCGAAGGGCAATACTGTCTCATTATTCCACATTTTCTGTGCTGCAATCTTGATAACATTACGCATACGCACATGAACATCATGATCGGTATATGCCCAATTTTTAGACCAACCAAGGTCATTCCAATTCGCAACAAATCCGCCCAAGAACTGAGGATCATTAATATCCGGAATCTGCCAGCCACCAGAGAACGTATTTAGATGCCAATTTTTGTACATGTTCGCTGGACTCACCGTATCCGGATAACCGGCATTACCTGTCGGTACTGTATAATAGGCATCATTTAGGTTTATCAATTTATAACCCGCACGGTATGCTTTTTCAGTATCAGCAAATGTACCAGCCCATACTTGGTGAACAATATCTTTATCAAGATCAGGACGATGAGGATTAGTTATCGTTCCTAAGTTACCCCAAACACGAATTTCGTTGTAACCCTTATCTTTCAGATAAGCATTCATTTCATTCATGTAGTTAACCATTTGAGCGGAGATAAGATGTTCCTTATCCATATCCTCACTCGCTGGCATACCAGCATATTCATCAGCACCAATGTGTAAATTATGGAAATAAGGTGCAAGCTGATCCCAGGTTGCCTTAATCACTTCCATGGTTTTGGCACTTCCAAGATCTAGGTGGTCAGGACGCATATCTGGATGACGCATTTCCGGGTATATCTTAGTAAACGACATAGCATGTGCAGGAGCTTCAATTTCACCTGTTAACTCAATACCTAGCGCATCTGCCATATCACGCAATTCTTGAAGATCCGACAGAGAGAGAACAAAAATATTATTATCCGGATCATGTTTAGAAGATACGCTGGCCAATTCTGGTAATGCATAGGTGTTCTTCAATTCCGCACTAAATCCGGCATACACCTTTTCACGCCATGTATCTTCAGCCCAATTACTTCCTGTAATCCCATCCCCCCAAATAATTTGATTATCGTTGAGATGAAGCTGAAACTCAGACATTTTGTAGTAAGACATAAAGCGTAGGTAATTTTTAAGAAATTCAACACTGGCACTTCGACGACCAATATCAATCATAAAACCACGTACTCGAACGGTCGGCTCATCTTGAATCAGACCGTTACTAAGCGAATCCTTACCATAAGCATCTTGCGATAGCATTTGTTTTAGCGTCGCAGACGCATAAGCCGCCCCCCGAATTTCAGGTGCCGTAATCACTACTTTTCCATCAATACTAACAGTATAACTTTCATCGTGCGCTTCAAGATCGTGCGCTGGCGGGATAAAGCCCGTGATGTTATAGACAATATCACCCGCTTCTCCCTCACCACCATTAGTGATGATCTCTAGTTCCATACCATTTAGTGCACGAAGGTCTTCATTAAATAACGCAGCGGTGTGCTCTAAAATAGCTAACGTTTTAGCGTCATCAGCGTTGATAATAATCCGTGATTTAGCCGTTAAATCCGTAAAGCCGGTTTTACCATGCCAAAACTTCAGGCTAGGGATTGTTTTCGGTGCTTCATTTATTACACCAACATTACCGCCCGGTACCCCATCCTTACCATCTTCACCGTCACAACCAGCCAGTATTAATCCAGCGGAAACCAATAATGCAAACCTACTTAATTTCATAAATCACTCCTTGTGAAAAATAAACAACCGGCATCACATTGAAATAGAACAGTTAGTGCGAAGAACAATGCCGATATGGGGCTCATACTAACGGATAAAAAATCGGCAAAAAATGACACAACGCCCAATTATTACACGCCACGAAAAAATAATTCTCGCTGTAACCTCTTGTTTATAAAATATTTTGTGACATTGCTTCAAGGGGACATGTATGTAGCGTGATCTTGCTTCACAGAACAAATAAACAGCCTTAATATTCACTAAGCACACGCTTTCCGTGTTTGAAAAAACAATCAAATTAGTCGATTTTGAGTCAGTAATGACCACAAGATTGACTGATTTGAACAGTAACAAATAGCAAACTCACTTCATTTAAGTTTTGTGTACACGTTCGAACTATAAAATTCACGTTAAAAAATAAACAACACTATCCATAAAAAATTTAAGGTTCGATGGAGGAACTACATTTCGAAGCCCGAAAAATAAGCAGGATTTACAAGACTTGGCCTTATTGCAACCCTAATCGCTCGATTAAGTGAACGGGAATAGCAACAACCAACGCCCATCTGAACGGAAGTGATACCATGTGTGTTAGTAGTACGTGACTCAATTGTAGAACCAATACACATTAAGAAATCATCAAATCACATCAAAGGATCGCTACTCTAGATCCGTCATAAAGAAAGAAATTATTTCGAGCGAGTAATGCCCTGTCTGTTATATATGTCGATGTAAATAAAGACCAATGATATTCATCCATCTCGATTAAATAATATTACAAACCGAAAACAAACTAATAAATAATATTATTCTATTACCTGGTTATTTATTGATCACTCCATTTTGCAATGCCATCTAATGTAGTCGTGGTGCTAACGCTGATTTCTTCTTTCCTTCGCTAAAATTATAGAATTTATGATATCACTTTAAACGATGTTTGATATGTTATTGTTTTTATTATAAAATCTTAGACCTTCATTTATGCGGTTATTGTACTGGATTGTCTTGGATATACAATTCATTACAAACATGATTAAAATGATAAATAAAGTTTACTACTTTATGTCGTTGCTGGTTTATTAAGACTTCGTTATTTACCATCAACGATTCTAAGACTAAACCAGTATTTAATTTCCATTTAATTTTAGGACCATAAGGACATTACTATGAATAAATACTTACTGTTGGCTAGCTGTATCTTGGCTGCTCCAGCTTTCGCTGATAACCTACCACTAACTCCTGAAACCGAAAGCATTAGCAATACGCCAGAAGTGCAAGGCAAGCAAACTTACACCTACGTTCGCTGTTGGTATCGACCAGCTCAAAACCATGACGACCCGTCTACGGACTGGGAGTGGGCATTAGATGAAAATGGTGATTACTACACCATTGATGGGTATTGGTGGTCTTCCGTTTCATTCAAAAACATGTTCTATACCAATGTAAGTCAAACGGATATCGCCACCCGATGCGAAGAAACGTTAGGTGTCGACCATACTGCTGCTGACATTTTATACTATGCCTCAGACAAAAATGTCTCATATAACCACAGTATCTGGACTAATGATGTTGCATCAAACAACAAAATTAATCGCATTATCGCGCTAGGCGATAGTTTGTCAGATACAGGTAATATATTTAACGGTTCACAGTGGGTATTCCCAAACAGAAATTCATGGTTCTTAGGCCATTTCACTAATGGTCTGGTCTGGACTGAATATCTAGCTAAAAATAAAGGCGTTCCTCTTTACAACTGGGCTGTTGGTGGTGCTGCAGGCACAAACCAATATGTCGCTTTAACAGGCATTTATGATCAAGTCACGTCTTACCTGACATACATGGAAATGGCCAAAAACTATAACCCCCAAAATAGCTTAATCACGCTGGAGTTTGGTTTAAACGATTTCATGAATTATAACCGCAAAGTCGCGGATGTTAAGGCGGATCTAAGTAGTGCTTTAATTCGTTTAACCGAATCAGGTGTCAGCAATATTCTCTTGTTTACCCTGCCTGATGCAACCAAAGCACCACAATTTAAGTACTCGACTCAGGATCAGATCGACACTGTACGAGCAAAAATTATTGAGTTTAATTCTTTTATCGAAGAACAAGCCAAGCTCTATCAAGATAAAGGTCTGAATGTGGTTCTGTATGACGCACATAAATTATTCGAGCAAATTACATCAAATCCGAAGCAACATGGTTTTGAAAATGCGACAGATGCTTGCCTAAATATTAATCGCAGTTCATCTGTTGACTATATGTATAGCCACGCACTAACCAATGATTGTGCTTACCATAGTTCGGACAAGTACGTTTTCTGGGGCGTAACTCACCCAACAACAGCAACTCATAAATACATCGCCGATCAAATCATCAAAACGAAGCTTGATCAATTCAACTTCTAAAACTAGAACAAAGAGGTAATCCTAAAAGACCTGTCTGAATATTAGACATCAGGTCACTAAGATGATGTATTGCTAATCAGCAGTTGCTCCTTGCGAATGTTGATTAGCATTACTCACATCAATCATCAGCAATTTAACCATATTACTTATATTTCATTGTCTGATTCGTTTATTTCTAGATTGTTATATATAATTGTTTTTAGTGGTTTTTATTGTTTCAACATTCATTTTGTTACCAGTCTGTAATTATGAAGGGAATTAAAAAATCACACAATTCACTTAATAATCACATAATAATTACACGGCGCACCATGACTAAAATAAAACTGACTGACGCTAATGTATCAGATGGCCTTACCTATAATCCAAAGATTAAAACCATTGAGTATTTTGGTACAGTAGCACAGCCCATCTGGGCTGACATTGGTGCTGCATTTCCCAATGTGTGTGAATTTTTAGATCGGGATACGCGTTCACCACGAACACTGAATACAGATTTCTTTCGTGCCTTCCCTAACTTAAACGAACTGGCGACGAAAGCATCCCTCAATCTGACTGGGCTTGATGTTTCCGAAATGCCCCTCATTACCAATATGCTTGGTGATGCCATTATTGAAAATGGTGCAGATTTAGGCCTATTTTTAAGCCAATGCCAAGACAAAGAACTCTCTGTAACGGTACTGGCTGGTGATGTGATCATCCCTAAAGAAGACATCCCCCGAGTGCATCAGCTCACGTTAAACTTGGTGAATGTAGCAAAAGTCGATCTTGATTTTTCACAATGTGATCGCCTGAAACACCTCAATATCAATCAACCAAAAAGCAAAGTACCGCTTTCAGTGCATTACAGAATGCCGCGTCAATTCGACAGCTTGTCACTTCGAATTCACAAGCTAGCCGAAACTAAGATAGAGTCACCTAAAAAATTGAAAACAGTGGTGATCGACGTAAAATCGCTCCAGAAGGGCTGCGAGTTTCAGATCAATGGGTTGGTTGAATGCAACAATTTCAACGTTCACTTAGTAGGAAAAGTAACACCTCAAAATCTGTATCCTGATCTCAAACATTTGCATTATTTAACATTATCACTACCAGGAATTGCTGGCGAGATACCCGCATCTTTTTTATCTGGTATTGAGACAATCAAGTACGAGATGACACTAAAGCAAGATGCATCATTTGAATCTCTGCACGCCCTACTCACTCGATGCTCGACCCTTGAAAAGCTTATTGTGCCGGCGCTTAGTCTAGCCAGCATTGGTGCACTCACCGCAGCCCCTCAACTTAGAAACTTAGAGATAACTGGCGAGGCCATGAATGGTAAAATATGGCCTAAAATGCAATCGCTCGTTTCGCTAACTATCGACAAAGCAACGGCCGCTGAGCTTCCGGCAGAGTTAAGAGCTATTGAGCAACTATGCTACTTAACATTAACCAACTGTGCCCTTTCAGGCTTGGGGGATCTCTCATCCATGAGCAGCCTCTACTACGCCAAGATTTTTATGGACGCAAAATCTGATTCTGCGAGCCACATGACGTTTGATGAGCTGCTCACCATTCCCAACCTGAAATCGGTCACGCTAGAGCCACACCCGCATTCTCAGCCGATTGAAATGCTGCTGCACTTACGCTTGCTTACACACAACATCACCCTCAAGCGAGCTAAAATGGCTCGGCGCGGAACACAACTTGTTGATGAAAGCCGTATTCTTCAGCTGAGTGATTTACCGGATGTCGCCAAATCACGCTTCTTCAGCCTACTTTATAACACTACCAATCTTGCACAGTTAGCGTGCGACGACCCGCTATTGCACTTAACCTTTTTAGAAGCCGGTTATAAACCCCTGCATGCAGGCACAATGCAATGGCTTGGCGAACAAGCAAAACACAACCTGCAAGCAAAGCCGTTGGATATAAATAGCCGAATCTATATTTGTGGCAAGAGCTACCTCAAGCGTGCAACACTCAATAAAAAAGCAAGCGACTACCAATTTACCATTGCTGAACAACTCGATGATAGCGTGACCCATGTAGTGATCGGGCAAAAACCCGAATCAATCATTCAAATTAATCACGATATACATACCATTATTGATGATTCTGTATTGGCCGAGTGGTTCGAGCAACAGGCACCAAAGTTCTTGCAGCAACCTCAAGCGAAAAATCAGGGAATGGTAGAAAATCTCATCTCAATGCTCCGCTCACCCGATCAAAACGCCCATCACGTTGCTATTGCGATGCTTGAGCAAGGTGGCATCACCGATGAGATGTTAATTCCACTCTTTTTCCTGCTAAAAACCAATGCGGATAAAGCCTTTAGAGACAAAATTAGAGGAATACTCAAAGGTAAAGGGTGCGGTATGTTTCAAAAAGCCGTTCACGACAAAGTCATGTTTTATGATGTTCGAGGCTTGAATGATATTGGCCTGCCTGCTGGCGAAGCGGAATTTTATAAGCGTCTGTCTCGACGGCTAAAACATTGGGGACAAGAGCTATGCTTGGCGTTTTCCCGCGAATATTTCCAGCATTATGGCGATGGTCTGTTATTGCTCTTAACTCGTAAAGAAGAGTCGCCGGTACGCGTCGATACGATCAATGATTTGGTTGAGGGTGAAACACTCAATTGGCATCGTGGATGCGGCTTTCATCTAGTCTTAGCAAAAGCCGATGACAAGCAACGACTTAAGTGCCACCGTTCATCCGAATATTATTTGACAGACGGTTATGTGACCGATCTTAAAACAGTATTACCAACATGGTTGCCTAAAGCGCGTTCCATTCGCGAACTGAACCTTGAAAACTGTAATCTTGGCGCATTACCAAAGGGGTTCGAACATTATACTGACGCCACTCGATTAAACTTACGTTTCAATCACCTGTCAGATTTGCCTGCCAACCTGAAAAAGTTTACCCAGCTAGAAGAGCTTGATTTATCTTACAATCATTTCTATCAATTTCCGGCTGTTTTATACCAATTAAAATCATTGAAAAAACTCGATTTTCGACGCGCGAGTCAGCCTCATATTTTCGGTGACTACCAAACAAAGTATGAAATCGTCACTGTACCGCAGGATTTTCGTGACGCTTTCCCAGATTGTGTGATTCTTGATGGTGCTGAGGCCTAACAAAAAACAGGCTCGCCATTAAGGGGAGCCTGTTCATTAAGAGAAACTAAGGCAATATACGTCAGGCGTTTAGTTATGGTTTAGGCTAGCTAAGTGATAGGTATTAGATGAACATCAGTAGGTTTCAAACATCATGATGCTGATTTTTTTTGCCTTATCATGGCTGAAATTAAAGGTAATGTAATAACTCACATCCGCTTTTGTTGAGTCTGATAACGCAAACTGTCTTTCATCTTCTGTGATTGCCCGAGTTGAGTCGAAAACGGCCACATAATCATCAGCATCGTTATTTTGTTGGGTTAAACGCATTCCCAACATGGTTTCTATACGGCTACGGCTCATACCCAAACAAAACTCACCGATACAGATTGGTAATGTTTTCGTCGTCATCTGGCAGCTCATGTCGGGATTCTGATTAAAAATACTAATATGGTTCACCGCATAGCCATCGGCCAACATGTTAGCGCTCAATATTGCATACGTACCATTTGATGAATAGCAATAGCCTTGTTCGTACTCATGGTATGGAATGTCTTGGAGCTTGGCAGAACCAAGCTGTTCAATTACAGCCTGTTGTTGGGTTTGATTGATTGTTACGCCAATATACTCTGTGGGCAACTCAGCAGCTAACACGGTGTATCCAGTAAGAAAATGCACCATACTCAACACAATAACAGCAGTGACTTTTTTTAAATTCAATTAACAACAGTCCCATTTTCTATCAGCTTTTCTACCACTTCTGTCGTTAAACCTAAGCAATCATTAACCTCGTCAAGCTTCAACTCAAGTAATCGCTCCGCATCAGTGACAACACTAAGATCAAGCAGCTCTAAGCAGGATAGATTTTTCATTTTCTCGATCCCTGAAAATGACTGAATGTTAAATTCATCACCTTCACCATCCCAATTAGGCATCACTAAAAAGTGCGTTTCACAACATTCACCACTAAGTAAGGTGACTTTTGCAAATTGTTCATCCGTGATATCTATCGACAACAGCAAGTCTTTAACTTCAAGTATGCAATCAAACCACTGATATTTAGGCGCATCACCAAATATCAACGCTGATAAACCCAATCCCGCAATGTCATCGATACGGTGTTTGATCGCTTCATCACAGTGATATAAATCGTCTAACGCTAATAGCTTTAAATTCTCATCCATCGTGGTATCCTTCGTTTTTCTTTATTTGATAATGTAATCCGAATTGATATACCGGCAAGTTTCATTTGAATGTAGGATAACCGAAAAATCCAATTGTCGCGTTTAATGAGACGCTTTCACCTACTTTAAATTCCGACATATCACTTTTTTCGATATCGTATTTAATAACTCCGTTTCTATTTTTCAATCGCAGGTATGTGAATTCGGTTGATTTAACACGTGTAGTCCCCATACCAACAATCTGAAATTCAATTGCACTCACATTTTGTGTTGAATATGTGTTATCTACCCATTTGATAATAAAGGTTGAAAGCAACAAGCAGATACCAAAAGAAATGAGCGTATAAACTTCATGGTTACAGTCATCATCAAAAACAAAGAAATACATCACCCCAGCTAAAAGTAAGCTGATACAGACACTGATTACACCTAATGCCCCAGAATCCTGCGTTTTATGAAAAGCAACGAAAACGAGACTAATCATACTTCCTGCAAAGCCTAAAAAAGTGAGAGATATCAAAATTTTCTTGCACATATACCCAACTGATAACTGTAATAACAATTAACGACAAATTTATCGGCCATAATATTAACCTTGAGATATATGTATCCAGTAGACGGGCAGCAAATACTCATCACAGCCAATGCATTCAAACTTATTTTGTCCCATCGGTTTAAAGATTAACTCAACTGGATTATCTGTAACTCTTGTCTTCGGTTCACAATAATTACCTTTGTCAGAAAAATCACTCACAGCTGTAAATATTATCTCTCCATCTTTTAAACACATATTATAGTTGCGTTGGATATTGCTCTTATTACCACGAAGCCATGCTCGATATTTATCAATTTGTATATTAGAACTACCGATAGTATCCCTATAGTATTCAGGGTATTTAACTTGTAGATCGAGGCTATTATTCGCATCTTGAATCGCATCACGGACAAAATATCCTTCATACTGATTTTCAGGCACGAGATAATCAAAATACAAAAAATCAAAATACACAAAAACATAACATCCAGCAGCGGCAAACAATACGATCAGTAGTGAACAGCCTTTTTTAGCATAGCTCGTACGCCAAAAACCCCATAATAAAAATGCGAGCCAAGCAAAACAACCAAGCCAAACGGTACCTAAATAGCTAAGAGTCTCTAGTGCATTCCTTGCAATATAGGAAGTAAAAGATCCAATATCGCCATCGAAATCACTGATAAAGGCAAGGATTATTAATCCCATACAAATAAGCAATGCAGACAACGACGAAAACTTTATAATCTGTAAGTTTTTCATAGTGTTAAACCAATTTCTAATGCATAAATCTTGGCGGTTAATATTTCGCCAATAGTTTGTTTGTTCATAGTGCACTAAACGCAATAAATTTATTTTCAGTATTATCCGGTGCTACTAATTGCTGAATTAAACAGCAAACAAATTGGTCGATTAGCCTGATACTAAGACAGATCTTCGACCTTTATGCTCTCTAGCGTGAAGGTGCAGAACTTATGTTTCTGCACCAATTTAAGGGTAATAAGATATTATGTAATAACATAAGAAAATTCTGATTCAGAAAATACGCTTTACTGCTTAATGACTTTCACATCATAATCAAAAGCATACTTATTCAGTGTCTTAAGTGTACTAGGAATCATAACTTGTGTTATTTTGTTATCATAAAAAGCATAACGACCAATACTTCTCACTGAATATGGAATGACGATACTTGTTAATGCATTATTTTTAAAGGCTTCGTGATCAATGACCGTCACGAAATCAGGTATTAAAACATTGGTTAACTCATTGAATGAGAAAGCACTGTTACCAATCTTAGTCAATGATTTAGGCAATATCACATTCTTCAATTTATTTTTTGAAAACACCTGAGTATTCAGAACAGTTATCGAACTTGGGATAACCACACTCGTAAGCGCATTCTCACGAAAGGCCGATGATCCAATTTCTGTAACAGAATTTGGAATTTTTATCTCTGTTAACGCATTATCTAAAAATGCGCTGTGACCAATAGTAGTGACAGAGCTAGGGATCACAACATGCGTCAACTGGTTTTGGTAAAAAGCATTTTGAGCAATGTAAGTTAGCGAATTGGGTAGCCTCACACTCTTCAGTTTATTATCAGAAAAAACTGAACCACCCATGTTTTTTATTGAATCAGGGAGCACCAGATCGGTTAAGGCATTATCACAAAATGCTTGATATTTTATTTCTGTGACCGTATTGGGTATTTCAACCGCCGTCAAAACATTATGTGAAAACACGCCTCCACTAATGGTTTTTAGGGAATGTGGAATTGTCACACTCATCAACATATTATGGGAAAATGCTTCTTCATCAATACTTGTAACTGTCTCTGGAATACTGATATCCGTTAACTTGTTCTCCCAAAATGCACGCTTACCAATGCTCGTAACAGAGTCAGGAATCACTATATTTGAAATTGCATTATATTCAAATGCACTCTCAGCTATCGATGTGATTGAATCTGGAATTAAAATATGGGTTAACTCGTTGCGGGCAAATGCGCTACGACCAATCGTTATCACCGAATCAGGGATAGTCACACTGGTGAGTTTATTGCCCGTAAAAGCCATCTTACCAATACGAGTGACAGACGTAGGAATCGTGATGTGGGTTAATTGGTTACCATAAAATGCGAAATTATCAATTTCTGTCACTGCGGCTGGGATCACTAGACTTGTAAGCGGGTTGTCCTCAAAAATACCATTTTTAATTGTCTTCAAACCGTTCGGTAATACCACTTCTGTCAGATCATTGTTTGCAAAGGCTTTTTCACCAATGTAAGTCACTGACTGCGGAATCTTAACACTTACTAATTCATTATCACGAAAAGCTTCCATATCAATGCTTGTTACTGAATCAGGGAGCTGCAACTGCTCTAATCCATTTTGTGAAAACGACCGCCAGCCAATCGAAGTGACAGAGTCAGGTATAGTAACACTCGACAGTGCGTTATCCTTAAATACCCAATCCCCTATCTCGGTAAGTGAATGTGGCAGAGTAATACTGGTCAGATAATTGTCAGAAAACGCCCCTTTTTGAATAACGATAACCGATTCAGGAATGACTAACTCTTCCAGTTCATTGCTAGAAAAAGCATAAGCTCTAATATGGGTAACTGAGCTAGGGATAGTCAATTTACTTAACGCATTAGAAAAGAAGGCTCTTCGACCAATCTCGCTTACTGAGTTTGGTAAAATAACACTTGTTAAACCGTACTTAGAAAATGCATTTCTTCCTATACGTTTTACGGGCACACCACTCAGCGTATCTGGAATGATAATATCTGTGTACTTAGATCGGTAAGCGACAATGGCCCCCGTACTTGGTTCAAACGTGACATCATCAAGAGTCAGCACTTTTGCCACTCCCGCATGACAAGCTGAACTAATCAAGCTGAAAAGAACAAATAAGATATAGAACAATTTTTGGAGTTTCATTTATTTCACTTCGCAGAGGAACAGCATTGCTCTTTAAGAGAGAGTGCAACGCATTATTAATGTATGGAAACCAGAGTAACGAAATCAACAATAATCCTAACCTTATTGTTTGGTGATTTTTACATCCTGATCAAAAGCATCCTGACTGATCGTAGTCACTGAACTCGGTATGATAACACTTGTTAACTTATTACCCTTAAATGCACGATTGCCAAGAGTCGTCACCGAACTCGGGATAGTAAGGCTTGTCAGTGCGTTTTTGCTAAATGCGCCATACTGAATCTTGGTTACCGAGTTGGGAATCGTGACATTTTCGAGCTGATTCTGCTCAAAAGTATCCCCTTCAATGCTGGTAACGGAATTCGGAATGGTAATATTGGTCAATAAGTTGTTCTTAAATGCGCCATATTCTATGACCGTGACTGAATCCGGGATGCCCACTTTTACTAACTGGTTATCCTCAAAAGCCTCCCCTTCAATGGTCGTTACTGAGTCAGGTATATTGATACGAGTTAACGCATTACCCGCAAATGTTCGATACTCAATAGCTGTGATTGACGGTGGAATTTTCACACTTGTGAGTGCGTTATCAGCAAAAGCAGAACGCCCGATAGTCGTTACTGAGTTTGGTATCTCTACCGCTGTTAACGCGTTTTTATAAAATGCTCCCATCTTGATGGTCGTCACTGAATTGGGGATTTTCACGCTCGTTAAGCAATTATTCACAAAGGCATTCTCACTTATTGTTTCCAGTGATTTCGGTAATGTTACCTTCTTCAGTTTATTTTCAGCAAATGCGTAACCTTCAATTATTTTTACTGTGTCTGGAATAACCAACTCTGTCAGTGCATTTTTTGCAAAGGCCTCATAACCAATGGTGGTGACTGTATTAGGAATTGTAATTGATGTTAATGCGTTATGCTTAAACGCCCAACCACTGATGGTTTTTAGCGAACGAGGCAGAGTCACACTCGTCAGTTTATTATACGAAAACGCTGCTTTTCCAATCGTCAAGACTGAATACGGAATATTGATACTGGTTAATTGGTTACCGTAAAAAGCACGACTCTCTATCGTCGTGACTGAATTAGGTATACTCACTGTTGTTAGCGCATTACCCGAGAAAACCCCCTCTTCGAGGGTTTTAAGCCGATTAGGTATAGACATACTGGTTAATCGGTTATTAGCAAATGCCTCATAGCCAATTTTTTTTACCGATCGCGGGATAACTAAGCTTGTTAGTTTATTTTTGTAAAAAGCATTATCACCAATATAGGTTACTGAATCTGGAATATTTACCGAGGCTAATTGAGCACCATAGAATGCGTATTCATCTATCATTGTGACTGAATTTGGGATGACTACAGTTATTAGCGGGTTTTGCTCGAAGGTACTGGCTTCAATTTTTGTTATAGAGCTTGGAAGTACAACACTAGTAAGGTCATTTTTACCAAATGCTTTACTGGCTATACGCTTCACTGAATTTGGAATATCTACACTGGTTATCTCGTTAGCATAAAAGGCACCGGCACCGATAGTGGTCACTGAATCAGGGATAGACAAGGTTTCCAGGCCATTCTCAGCAAAGGCATAGGGTCCAATACTTACCACTGAGTTTGGAATATCTATACTTGCCAACGCATTATCATGAAATGCCCTACGGCCAATGGTCACAAGCGTGTTAGGTAACGAGATATGAGTCAGAAAATTATCCGAAAAAGCACTCTCTTTGATAACTCTAATTGAATCTGGGATCACCAACTCCGTTAGTTCATTGCTATAGAATGCTCTCTCACCGATGCTAATGACTGAGTGAGGAATAATCACATTGCTTAGCACATTTGAACCAAATGCTTTTTCATCAATAACCCGCAGTGCTGACGGATCCCCTCATAATTTGCCCAGCCCTTCGGTGTGAGTGAGTCGTTGATATTCAAGCATTGCCCATTGATATTGGGAGTCGTTAATTTGATATCGTCGATGAACTCGAACTTCCCGCCCAAGTCGTGGTATTGATAGGACTCTCCGGTGCTTGATGCTGTTAGCTTGAAAGTCAAAATGCCACTTTGCTTGTGCAGCCGCTAAACCATTCCACCACATTAAAATTTCAGCCAGTAACGCAATGAGCAGCAATATGTCTAAGCGTTTTG
>NZ_JAKJSL010000063.1:0-34461 GCF_050336815.1 Photobacterium nomapromontoriensis | reverse complement strand
CTCAAGCACAGCATAGGTCTGACTGAGTATGGGGCTTTGCGCTATTTTGCACGCTTACCCACCTAGACTGCCGAATCAGGTTCACTTTCGTTGTGTACTGTTAACTTCCTATCGCTTCCTTCAGACCCTGCCGTTGGCCAGCAACGCCCTTGCGATTCGGATTATCTTCCCCTCAGTCGGGGTGATTCAGGTTTCTTGCAACCTGACGGGTTTGCCAGCTTCGCTGGGCAAACAAAAAAACGGCAACCTATTGGTTGCCGTAAATTAAGTCTACTTATGATAATGGCTACAATGAAGGCTTCACTTCATGCAGTAAACCATGATCATTCGCTATCGTTAGTTTAGGTTTACGCTGTGCTAGGACTACACCAACCAAAACCATTAACCCACCAATATAGTGGTATACGGCTAATTGTTCGCCAAGGAAAACACTGGCTATCAAGGCCGTCATCATCGGCATTAAATTCATAAACATCGCCGTACGATCAGCCCCTAATATATCAATCCCTTTCAGCCAGCACCAAGGCGCAATAACCGATGCAGGGATAGCAGCATAGAGGATCAACGGTAAAGACTCAGAAGTAATTGCCGCACGCTCACTGGTTAGTAACATCGGCAATAATATTAGCGTTGCAAACAAACCTTGCATATAAACCGACTGCCAATTCGACAGTGGCATTTTCCAACGCTTCAGCAGCACACAGTAGAGCGCATACACAAAAGCAGCTATCAAAATAAAACCGTCACCTTGCGTAATGCCTTGTGATGCCAAATTTCGAATATCACCATGGCTTAGCATTAGCACCAATCCTGATAATGATAGGATCGCCCCAACAACAGCTATCCCCTGCATTCGCTTACCAAGCAAAGGGACACTCATAAACATACTGATCAGAGGAACCAGCGAGACAATCAACGCCATATTTGTTGCGGTTGTTGTCGCTGCAGCAAAGTAACCTAATGACTGATTGAGCACCATGCCAAGCAACGCTAAAAAGAACAGCTTATTGATATAAGGCCTTATCATTGCACGAGCACGCCAGACCGATCGCAGCATAAAGGGAGTTAAAACTGCGATTGCAAAAAACCAGCGATAAAATGCAATCGCTCCTGGGTCTATAACACTGAAAGCGAGTTTATTGACAATGGAATTCCCTGACCATATGAGTACAGTCAAAAGAGGAAATAGATAAAACATGGTTGGCCTTATTGTGAATATAATTTGATGAAGCTCTCATCTAACGTCTATTCTTACACGTCACTTTTGATATAAATATCTCTAATAAGACATACGGACTCTTCTGTCAGACATTAACCGTGCGGCATGACAGTACTTGTACTTTATTTGAACAGAAACATCTCGCACTTATGCGAGTAACCAATTGTTATTAAATGACAATTCATAAAAAACAATCGAAATACATGATACTCATTCCCGATAAGAAATGGTGATCTAACTCACAGGAAATTGGCCACTACACAGCGTGACGGCATACTAGCGAAGCGTAACGATAGCTTCAGGTCGAAAGGTCTTGATTATAAATACTCCAGGCTCGCGAAAACACGGAGTTCACACGCTCTGAACATGCTTCATCCCCATCGGCAACCAATGAAACATATAATCTAATAACATCAAATATGATAAGTACAATAATGGACCAATGGGGAGTATAGCTGTTGGCTATGAGCGGGAAGACCACCGCGCGTAAGTAGGCAACAGACTATGCCCACTTACCTCCGCGTCAACCGTACTATTTTTGTTCCGAAAGAAATAATGTTTTCGCTAAACGTGCCAAATTATAAGCATCATCATAACCGGAATGCTGGCGTCCTTCCCATTCAATACCGGTCATTGTCATTGCGGCACGCTGACCACAGCGCTTATTATTAACATGTCGCTGCAACCTAAAAATCGTCGCCAAGTTCAGGTACTCAGTGAACGGCACTTTCAGTCCTTTTTCTTTGCATTCATGGCGTAATATCAGATCATCTCGCCCCCACGCGGCATAGATCTTATGGCGACCACCAAATTTCTGTTCAATCGACCTTAATATCTCACCAAGCGGCTTACCATTTTTTTCAATAACGTCGGGTTTAATACCGGTTAATTCTGTACAAAATGGCGACACTTCATCATGTTCAGGCTTCACAAAATGCTGCGCTCGTCGGACAATTTCACCGCTTGTCAGATCAAGTTCAGCCACCCCAATCTCAATGATCTCTCCTGTTCTTGACTCTCGGCCATCATTCCAACAGCACATTTCGAGGTCAAAACAGACAATACGATTAAAATTCATTTCACTTCCAGACATCACGCTAAAACTGATAAGAAGGATAACATTAAGGGGGGCAATTAACCAAAACGTTGGCTAGATTGATGGAGTATTAACCGTTTATCTCACGCCTCATTTGATAAAAATACAATGACATTATAGTGTCTGACACCTATATCATCATCTATGATCAACAATGGAATTAGCAGACGTCAAGCTATAGGATAAATGAGAGGTTCAGCAATGCATAAAACCATTTTACTCACGGGTGCCACGGATGGAATCGGACTTGAAACGGCAAAAACACTGGTAGCGCAAGGACATCACCTTCTATTAAGTGGCAGGAACTCCGATAAACTTGCAGCAGTTGAAGTCCAATTATCGTCAATATCGACAGCAGGAAAAATCGAGACATATACTGCTGACTTATCAAATTTAGCAGATGTCGACATGCTCACAAAAACAATTAGCGAGCATCATACAAGACTCGACGTTATCATCAATAATGCAGGAATATTCAGTACCCCTCATTCTATCACCGCAGATGGTCTTGATGTGCGCTTTGTTGTTAATACCATATCACCCTATCTACTAACAAAAGCCCTGCTCTCACAAATGCCTAACCGTGGACGGGTCATCAATGTTTCCTCAGCAGCCCAATCCACTATTGATTATGATGCACTAACGGGTAATAAATCACTGACAGACGGTGAAGCGTATGCTCAAAGTAAGTTGGCAATTACAATGTGGAGTCGTGCTTTAGCCATCTCTTTAGGTAATCATGGCCCTGCTATTATTGCCGTAAATCCAGCGTCAATGCTTGGCAGCAAAATGGTTAAGAATGCCTTTGGGGTCACAGGGGGAGGTTTACACATTGGTGCGGATATTCTCTGTCGAGCAGCACTATCAGAAGAATTTAATAATGCAAATGGGCTCTATTTCGATAATGATCTCGGTCGATTTAGCCAACCCCATCCTGATGCGATGGATGACCAAAAAGTAACGCAGGTAGTAGCACAAATAGAGAAAATAATCGCCACAGTACAACATCGATAAATCCCTGCCCCACTTCATTCGATCTAACGCTGTTTTTCAAATATACCCTCTATGGAGGGTAATAATCATTCAAGATTCACATAAGCTGAGTAATCTGTGAGTTAAAGAACAGAATATATAAATACATACTATATGATTACGACAATCTCACCAAGGATGATAAAAGACGCATTTTAATGGGTAACTGCATTTTTGTTCCGATTGACTACGACTCTTGGCCAAGAAAAGAGATCTTTGAATTATTTTCCAGTAAACGTAAATGCACGTTTGATATTGCCATATCATTGGATGTTACCGCAGCTAAAATATATAGCCAACGGACATCCATTAAATTTTCCCATCTACTCACCTTTTGCATCAGTAAGGTAGTAAACAGCGACCGCTGTTTTCGTACCGAAGTGAATCAAGAAGGCGTTTTGGGTTATTGGCAAGTTCTACACCCTATGTATACGATACCCACAAAGCCAGATGGGCTATTTACCCATATTATGACAGCATATTCAGCTAATATGAAAGAATTTACCTCCAGCATGTTACGTAATAACGAGCGATATCGAGCCACGCGCTCACTTTACCCCCAAGCACCTTTACCTGCTAATATCTTTGCCTTAACGACTATTCCATGGGTATCTTTCACCGGTATTAGCTATAACGTATATGGTGATGGGAACTACATGATCCCCTTTATTTCCATGGGTAAATACCATGAACTCAATGGCCGTTTACAATTACCTCTCAGCGTTCAATTCCACCATGCAACCTGTGATGGTTATCACGCCGGCATGTTTTTTGAACGCTTACAAACCGAGATTAATGCATTAGACAATCCATAAACCGGTGATGGCTGCAACACCTATCATCAGGTTACATATATGAAACAGGTGCCGTTCGCCCATCCAGCTTATTATTTATGCCAAATGTCTCTTGATAAATCTGCATAAAATCCTCACGGATCAGTTGCTCAAGGTGAGTGGCCATCTCGGTAGGGCAAAAGAGCATGACATGCACTTGCTGCTCACCCGTTGGGGTTGTTGTAATATGAATATGCGGCTCGGAACCTGGTAAGTCGACGCCAGCATGTTTTTCAATCATGCTATTATAACGTCTGGCGACCTCAATAAATTCTTCACAATGCCCTTCTATCTGTTCGGTCATTTCAGGCACAATAATAAACAAATTAACGAAATCCCGGACCGTAATTGAAAAACTGTGATACACGTAGCGCTTCATGAAATTGAGGTTTTTCACTGGATAGGTAAAAAACATGCTGTTTGGCAAAGTCGCTGTTTTACCCGTGAAATGGTAATGCCCATGGTGGAGATCAATCTCTTGTATCACCGTTGCCATCATGTTGTGTTCAATCACCTCACCACACAATGCCCCCACTTCTATCCAATCACCGATACGAAAAGAACGAGCACTGGCACGCTGAATCGACCCGGTAAAACACAGAATAATTTCTTTCGACGCCACCACAATCGCGACAGCAATAGCCGTCAATGACAGTGCAAATTCACTGATTTCTGACTGCCAGAGAACAAACAAAGCAATCACTATCAAGCTGAATGCCCCATTCTTAGTTCGAGACATCCATTTACGCTGATGCTCTGATATAAATGCAACATCCCCACGGATCTGTGACAGTGCTAAGCGCCGGATCATCAGCACGATAGCGATAACCAACACGCTTAATAGTACTTTGTGCGCCAACAAAAAATTAATGACAAACGAGATTTTTTCCACAGCCGTGTATTCCTTCTATACCACATTGCCGCCATAAAAATGGGGCAAAGATCAACACGACCACAAACTTCCCATATATTCGTCTATAGATCCACCCTAAAATGATGAAATTAAAATACACTTTGGTTACAAAACAGCATATACCCACTTCAACGGCATATCACTTTACTAGAGAGATCAAATACCATATTTGGCAATTTTCCGTCTCAGCGTTGATTGGCTGATCCCTAATTGTTCTGCCACTTCGACATACTTCCGATTCAAAATACTTAACGCATTGGAAATTTCCCGCTTTTCCAGTTCTTCCAGTGTCTGTATTGGTGTACCAAGCGCAGAGGCCCCGGCTGTTTGACTCTCCATTAAGAGATGGTCTTTATTCAAGTAAGTATGCTCTACCCATTTGAACAGTTCTGCCATATTTCCAGCCCATGTCCGATTTAAAGCATATTCCTGAAATGTCTGGCTAAGCGTCTGATCAACCGTGTCTTGGGAGACATCTAATGTTTTCAGTTTTTTATTAATGAGGTAAGGGATATCCTCAGCCCGCTCATGTAAACTCGGCAAGCTTAACGTTGCCCCTGTCAGGTAAAAATAGAGTGACGGACAAAATTTTCTTTCATGTACCAAATCATCTAACGGCTTGATCGAACTAGTGATCAACCGGAAATTCAGATCAATAGATGTATTGGTGTTTATATCAAATAATGTCTTGGTCAAAATGATGTGGGTCAGTGCTGCCTGCAGTACCCCTGGCAATAAATCAATCCGCTCAATATACAATGTACCGCCATTTGCTAATTCAAATTTTGACTTCGCAGCATCACTTCCCTCTGCGCCTAATAACAAATCAGACATATCTGCTTTAGACACTGAATGAAGATTTACGGCAATAAATGGCCCATCTTTAAATGTATTACAGGAATTGTGAATCGTTAAAGCCAAACTCCGTTTTCCGGTCCCTTCCTCACCCAATATATAGATTGGAGATGTGTTCTTTACCGCTTCTTTCGCTGAATTTATCACCCGTCTCATTAGAGGGGAATGCGTTTCAAAAGCCTCGAGCGTCGGCAATAACCTGTTATCTGATTTGATAACTGATTTTTTATTGGCCACCTTCGGCGCGCAGAAAACTATGATATTAAGGCCTGCATTAATAGCATTAAATGTCATACTAAGATGTTTAATTTCACCCGAAAAATCAAAATCAATATTCTCTTCAATAACAGGGATGTTTTGTGTGATTTTACATTTTATTTTTGGTGGGAAAATGAAAAACTCAAACAAATTATAGTTAATAATATCAACCGATTCCGTATTAAAACTTGTGTAAAAATCCTTACTTGCATGAACAATAAAGCCTTCATTATCCAGCATGAGAAAACACGACTGTTGATATTCTATAAATAAATTATTAGCCGTATCTTCCATCCGATGTCGGCGATTTAATTCTAATTCACCTAAATAGTCAGCTAAAATCGTCAATAACGATCCTGCCTGCATAACATTTTTCTCAGCATCGCATAAATAGGACACATAACCTAAGATTCCCATTGTCGGATGGCTAACTGGCACACTTATGATGGTTAGTTTTGCCGATTTACCACCACGACTGATGACACTCGGTTCTTTCAGGCCCATTTCTTCTCGGTACCAGTACGTACCCACATTGATTGCTAATGCTTGAAGCTGATCTTTCGTTTCTCGACAGCCACGCAAAGAAAGGCTGATAAAATCATGGCTAAAAAAAATGAACACACCATGATTAAACAACTCCAGATGATTAATTTTGGTGATTGTTTTAATAAAGTCCTTAATCATTTCTGGTGATTTTATATTTTCAACCCGTGATTCAACACTTGACAGAATATTAGTATTCATGACTGACCTCTTAATGCTTATCTAGCGATAAGCTGTTTTTATCTAAATTGAGTTTTTTCATCTTCCGCCATAGCGTGGTTCTGCTTAACCCTAATTCATTCGACACCATCGCCAATTTCCCTCTATGCTGCTGCCAAGCACTGATAATTGCATTTCGTTCGGCCTCTTTAACGTCATTCATACCATTATTTTTCAATTTAGCATTCATACGCAGTGGAATATCATGTTCCGTAATCGTATCGTCATGGCATTTAAGACAAGCATTTTCAATAATTTGGAATACTTCTAAATAATTTCCAGGCCATGTGTATGAAAGAAGAACCGTTTTAGCCTGATCGGTAATAATCAGTGCACGATTCTCTCGCCTGTTAATTTTCGATATAATTTTATAAATCAATTCATTCAGTTTTTCTGCATCATTGCCAATTGGCTTTAAGCTTATATGGCTGATTGATAGCATCAGATATAATAATCGATTCGTTCTTGTTGTTTGCCACAGGTTATCAGATGACGAGCATATAAAATCGATATTAGCAGGGACAGTTTGATTATCTATGGTGCTGATCATGCCAGATGACAGTACTTTTAATAAGACCACCTGTAGCTCATGGGATAAATATTCAATATTTTCAATATTTAATATATGATTGTTGGCTTTATGTAATATATCGATAAATTTTGTTTTCGCGATATCATTAACATCACTGGTTGAAAATCCCGCTAAACAATCCATATGGACCCGTTTTTTTTGTGCTAGATGCTTCGATAGATAGTGCACAATGTAACGAATACCGGTTCCAACCTCTCCGGTAATAAATAACCGTAATCCTGTTTTTTGGCGCTGCTTAATGACTTTATCAAGATAGCTGTCTTTGTTAATGGATTCTCCGACAAGCTCGTGCTTCCATTCATCACTAACCATTTGCTCACAGCTCAATGTCGTGTAAACAATCAATTCCTGCCCCAACTGATGGCTGTCAATATTTAGCTTGTACTGTTTATCTTGGATCTGCTTCTCAATGATTTTGGATGTTGCAGAGGACGAATGAAATAGAGCTTCAAAATTAAAGAGCAATCGACCATTAGCTATCACACCCTCTGTATTGGAATGCATTCTGGCCTTATCATTTTTGAGTATTACCTGGCCATCGCAATCAAAAACAAAGATCATTGAATCACAGTTATCCAGTACTGCGGTAAGTAATTGGATTTGCTTTAAATTCAGCGATGGCTGTTTGACCACTTTACTCACTAACCGTTCAGTACGAGAAATTATTGCTTCATCATCGGTATCGAGCCACACCATCAAAAACAGCTCACGCTGATCATTACTCACGGGAGCACAGATCATATGAAAAGCATGTAGATCCTTTAAATATGACTCATAAGTTGCAATATGCTCGACCTGATTGGATTCACTCGCCAGTGAATAAGCCGTTGTACCAACCGTCATTTTTGATAAAACTGAGCCCTGATGAATACCCAGTTCTGCCTGTGCCTTTGCCATTTGTGATGTCGATGACTGATATAACACCACCCCTTGCGCATCTAACAAAAAAACGCAAACTTGCCCTCCCGTCGCCTCGATCAAGTTTGAGCTGGCAATATAATCAATGTAGTTTCTATTTATGGCGAATTTGTCGTTAAGTACAGCGTCGCTAACACTTTCAGGTTTATCCCAATGAAATGCATTTAAATCACGATCGCCTAACCATGACTGGAGCAATTTATCGGTATAATTATCACGTTGTGGCCACTGTGTCTTGGTATGCAATAACCACTTTTTATATCTTTCGCCTGAATGACTCATCTTCACTACTCATAAATAGAACAACTTATTTTATCTCTATGCGATAGAAATATTATTTATTTATCCTAATTTTGAGATGTCACACTGATATATTAATTACTATTGACCACTAGCTAAAAAATCGGCTCATTTTATTGAGCCGATTTTTATTATTTATCTTTAATTATAAAAATATTTATAATCCAAGATGGTGAGCGGTTAGCATGGCTGAAAATACAGCCTGAGCGGTCACTTCAAATGGCATATTATGGATCGTCTCACCTTCAGCACAAGCCGCTTGTGCCACTTCCATCAACTTGTCGTTATTGATTGTTTCGACTCCCATCTGATGAAGATTGGTTGGCAGACCCACACTACGGCAGAAACCAAGAACTTGCTGGATTTCCTCATAATCTGCATTTTCTAGCACAAGCTGTACCAGTGTACCAAATGCTACTTTTTCACCATGAAGTAAGTGGTGACACTCTTCAAGTTTCGTCAGGCCATTGTGAATAGCGTGTGCACCTGCCAGACCACTACTTTCAAAACCAATACCACTAAGATACGTATTGGCTTCAATGATATTTTCTACCGCTTTGGTTGATACGCCATTTTCAACCGCAACTTTAGCTTTTACGCCATCACTCAATAGCGTTTCATAACACAGTTTTGCCAATGCTTGTGCAGAACGGGTTGGTGCCCCGCCCGCCATTGTTGTCTTATTAGATCGCGCATTGGCACGGGCTTCAAACCATGTCGACAACGCATCGCCCATACCCGCCACCAGCAGACGAGTTGGCGCTGAGGCGATGATCTTGGTATCCATGATCACCATATTGGGGTTTGAAGGGAACATCAGGTATTCACTGAACTCACCTTCTGGGGTGTAAATAACAGCAAGGGCGCTGGTCGGTGCATCAGTAGACGCTATCGTTGGTACCACAACCACGGGTAACTTTGCGTAGTAACCGATCGCTTTGGCTGTATCCAATGTCTTACCGCCACCAATACCGATGATCACATCAGCCATCACTGATCCACTTTTATCCAGCAAACGCTCGATTTCCTGACGTGAACACTCGCCGTTAAAGGTATCGAAGTTAACCTTCAGTTCTTGTGACTGAAAACTATGCTCAACCGTTTCTTTCACTAAGCCCATCACGAAGTTATCGGCAATAGCAAATGGCTGACTACCAAAGGTAGACACATACTGACCAATATTCTTGAGTGCGCCTTCACCTTGAACATATTTACTTGGTGAAATGATAATCTTATCCATGTTATTTCCTTACTTCTTCAGTGATTCAAAAACGTATTCAACAGCGAATGAGCCCGGATCTTTGGTGCCATTTAAGCTGTCACTATTTAGGTAAGATGAACGACCGGCATTGGCTTTACTCATGGTGGCCGTGCTATCTGCGCCCTCTTTTGCAGCAATAATTGCCGCGTCAAAACCATGCTGTTTCCACGCTTCAAACGCCGGATGCAGGGCATCAATCATGGTACGATCACCCGGTTTAGCACCGCCGTAAGCCATCATTCGATTAAGCCCCATTTGGAATGCATCAACCAATGCACCATGTTCAGATAAGTGTCGGCCAGCTGCGGTGAAGAAGATAGACAGCAGCACACCTGACGAGCCACCCATTACGCTAGTGAGTTTTTCACCAACAACGTTGAGTAGTGTAGCGGGCTCAGCTAACGGCAAATTATTCGCTTCAAGTTCACTCAGTACTTTGCGTGCACCTGACGCAAAAGTTGATCCGGTATCGCCATCACCAACAATGGCATCAAGACGGTTTAACTCAGTTTCAATACCAATAATGGCCTGACAAACGGTACGAACAACAGTCGCCGTTTCTTCATCATGAGATGGCTGATAAGCAATTTTCACTGAACGGTTTTCACACGTAATCACTGGACATGCACGCTTTTCAATAGCAGCAGGCCATGACTCAACATCCGTATCAGATAGCAGCGCCTCTCGATTTGACTCGTCCAGCTCTAGCAATGACAATGAGAAACCTTTCATATCAATGGCTGTCATCAATGAAGCAGGGCCAATCAACAATTCAGCATGCTCGCCTAGCGATGATTCAATCACTTCTTTGGCCACAACATTCATCTCAATCGGCGATAAACCACCAAGGTTATTGATCAGTACTGCATGCTGCTTGCTCGAGTGAGCGGATAGCAGCTTATCTGCCATTAAGCTGACAAGATGTTTACACTGACCCGCTTCAATCGTTTCGATACCGGGTTCACCGTGAATACCTAAACCAAGCTCAGCTTTGCCTTTTGCGATACGGCCTTCACTGGTATCCCCTGGTAGCGAACAACTCGTTAATGCAATACCGATACTGGCTGTTGCGTCGATGGTACGCTGAGCGGCTTGTTTCACTTGCTCTAATGTGGCACCTTGCTCTGCATAATGGCCCGCCACTTTATGAACAAACAATGTCCCGGCAATACCGCGAGGCTTGGGATTATTAGGGATGGAGATGTCATCGTTGACGATAACCAGTTCAACGTTGTAGCCCATTTCTTTGGCTTTCTCACACGCTAAACCAAAATTAAGGCGGTCACCGGTATAGTTCTTGATCACGACTAAACAACCACTGTCACCCGTGACATGAATAATGGCGTTTAATACCGCATCAACACTTGGTGCAGCAAATAAATCACCACACACAGCAGCGGTTAACATACCTTTACCAACAAAACCTGCATGTGCAGGCTCGTGACCGGAACCACCACCACAAATAATAGCGACTTTGTCTTTTTTCCAATCACTACGTGCAATCACTTTAATGTCATTATTAAAATCTAGCTTTACTAAATTGTTTCTTTTATTGGTGTAAAGCGTTCCATCGATAGAATCATTAACCCACGATTCTTTACTATTAATAATTAATTCAGCCACGTTTATACCTACTTAATATTGGGAAGAGTGATTTTTTTATGTTTAAGTAATAATTTAGAGTTAAATGAATCGTTATCTGTCGGTTCGAATATTTCAGTGATTCTCTCGTCTGCGTCGCGATCACTCATTCCGAGGTGACAAATGAAGATGTCTTTGGCGACTAAATAACAGCTATCCTGTCTCATAATATTCACCATTGATGGCTAAGCAGGACAATCCCGCTTAGCCGTCTGTTGATTACAGCTCTTCTTGGAAGAAACGTGCATCCATTTCTTTTAGTACTGGTGACATAATTGGGGTAAATGGTAGTTGTTCAAGAATATCTTTTTTCACATCCACACCCGGTGCAACTTCAGTCAGCATCATGCCATCACGCGTCAGCTCAAACACACAGCGCTCAGTGATATAGAGTGTGGTTTGGCCAGACTCTGACGCAAACTCACCACTTGCAGAGATTTCATCAACCGCCGACACAAACTTCGGATAACGGCCTTCTTCGATAATGGTTAGCTTGTTATCTGCAATCTCGGTCTTTAAACCACCGCCAGAGAATGGGAAACAGAACACGGCTTTTTTCGCACTTTGGGTTAGGTTAACGAAGCCACCAACACCGATGATCTTGTCGCCTGCACGGCTAACGTTCACGTTACCTGCACCATCAACCTGCATCGCACCTACGAAGGTAATATCAAGCATACCGCCATCATAGAAATCGAACTGGCTTGCTGTTTCTTGGCACATTTCAGGGTTAATAACCGCACCAAAGCTCAGGCCACCAACAGGGGTGCCGCCAATCAAACCTGCTTCAATCGTCAGACACATGTTATCTGACACGCCCAACTCACGCGCGGCTTCTGGCACCAACTCTGGTACACCGATACCAAGGTTCACCACTGCACCGTCTTTTAGCTCCAGCGCCGCACGACGTGCAATGATCTTGTGCAGAAGTTCACGTGGCTTCTTGCCGCTACCGGAGGTCAGCTCTGCAATTGTCTCAAACTTTTTCTTAAAGTCTGAACGTGGCATGGTAAATTCACCAGTGTAAGCAGGTTCGTATTTCTCAATCATGGTCTGCATTTGCTCTGAATCAACCACAATGGCATCAATGATAGCCGCAGGCAGTTTGACCGTGCGTGGGTTAGACGCCTCATCAGACATACGCTCAACCTGAACAATAACCTTACCGCCATTCGCTTTAGCTGCCATAGCTGTATTGTACGGGTCGAGATAGAAGGCTTCATGCTCAAATGAAACATTGCCGTTTTTATCCACCGTCGTACCACGAATAATTGCCACATCCACTTTGGGAGCTTTATAGAATAGATACTCTTCGCCACCAATTTCCATTAATTCGGCTAAAGTATCTTTTGAGCACTCATTCAATGCACCACGGCTGTTACGTGGGTCAACAAAGGTTTTCAGACCCACTTTGGTCAGCACACCTGGCTGGTTTGCAGCCGCTGCACGGAAAGAGTGGCTAATTGGGCCGTAAGGTAGGTTATAAGCTTCAATCTTATTTTCAGATGCTAGCTTTTTAAGGCCCAGCATTTTAATAAAGTGAGAGGCAACAACTTTACGTACCATGCCTTCATGTGAAATAGCATCAATTAAACGGCCTTCTTGAGATTCACCCAAACCCGCACCAAAATAATAACTTAAATCACGTGGAGTACCTTCATCAAGGAATTTCTGGCCTAATGCAATTGCCACTTTCTCAGGGAAACACAAAGAACCAAAGCCATTAATTGCAACACAGTCGCCTGTCTTAATTAGGTTAATTGCGTCTTTTACATCCATCACTTTATTATTAGTAGTCATTTTTTCAATCCTTTATTCTTTAATGATTTTATCAATTATTTAGTGCGAGGTAGGTATTGACGAGCAATGGCTCGACCTACAACAATTTTTTGAATTTCCGTGGTGCCATCGACTATCTGCAACATCTTCGCGACAGCAATCGCCTGGCTAATCGGTGAGTTTTTCATGAAACCTTCAGCGCCAAATAACTGGGCACACTGGACGGTCACTTCCATTGCAACATCAGTTGCAAATAACTTGTTCATTGCAGCAGTAAAGGCAACAGGCTCTCCGCTGTCCATCACCGCCGCGGTTTTATAAAGCAGGCAGCGAGCAGCTTCGATCTTGGTCGTCATTTCAGCGATTTGCCACTGTACCCCTTGGTTAGTCAAAATAGGCTTACCGAATGATTCACGGGTACCTAAGTACTGACTCACTGAGTCAACAGCATGCTGTGCCACACCAATTGCTATAGCTGGCGTGAACACTCGCGCGACATCAATGGCTTTTAACGCTTCTTTAAAGCCATCTGCTGACAGTAGATTTTTCTTTGGTACCATACAGTTATCAAACTCAAGGCTACCGACAATGATACCGTTGCCAATCAAACGCTCACGGTTTTCCAGGTATTTCAATCCGGCGGTTTCTTTCGGGACAAATAGCATGATCATGTTCTTGCTATCTTTACCGTCTTTCACCATAACGTTGAAATAGTCCGCATCCTGAGCATTTGTGATCCAATCTTTTTTACCTTGAATATGGTAAAAATCACCCTGTAACTCCGCATACGCATTAGTGGCTGATGGATCGCAACCTGACGCACTTTCAGTCAGCGCAAACGCGGTTGTTTTAGTGCCATTGGCCAAGTCAGGCACTACACTCAAAATTTCGGGATCGGTATCGTCATAGAATGTGGCAATTTCCATGTTGATATTATTTTGTAATTGAAGAAGGAAAGACATAATGCCGCTACCGTGTGCCAAACCTTCGTATACTAAGGCCATCTGAAGATAGTTATATCCCTGACCACCCATGTCTTTGGGTATACCCAAACCGTAGAAACCTTGTTCTGCGATCTCTTTCATTTTTGCTTTTAATAATTCAGGATCAGATTCTAATTCAACCGCAACAGGAGCGAGGCATTCAAGACTATAAGATTTTGCTTTTTCAAAAATGGCCTGTTGTTCTTTATTTAACAAGAAGTTCATATCACACCTATTTATAAATTTATTGTATTTAATTATTGTTATTAACTGTATTCTTGTTCCAACTTGACGTTATTTTTCTTTTGTTCTGCTTTCCATCCTGTCTCTGTCAGGAATAATGTAAACACGGCAAAGAAGATAGGCGTAATACACGTTAGCGATAAAGCCGTTTCCAGACCATATTGCGTACCCATCCAACCTGTTAGAGCACCACCTACTGCGCCACCTAACCCAACTAGCGAGAATATAAAACCGGTTCCCATCGATACTGCCCGTGGCGACATATCTGTTTTATATAATGTGGTAAAAGCGAGAGGAACAAAGTTATAGGCCGCATAGCCAGCAATAAACGTTGCCGTCGCAAGCAGTGGTACACTGGCAGTAAGCATCAAACTGTAATAAGCAAACGGTAAAACAACACCAGAAGCAACAATCAATGGTTTGTCATAACCCCATTTCTGAGCCAGTACCGGAGACACTAAACATGCGATTGCCGAACCAATAGGTAAAAACCCGAGTACCATTCCCGCTTCTGCGATGGAGAGAGATAAGCTTTCCACCGCATAAGTCGGCCAAAAGGTGTAAACCGCAATCCAAGTCAGGGACGTCATTGGCCAGGCAATGGCTAAAATCCAGGTATTCTTATATGTCAAAGCCTCTTTAAGCGGCTGTAATACTGGTACTTTTTCATATGTAGCATCAGTGGATTCTGCTTTATCCTTCGCAACGAACATCCATGCTACGGCCAGTATTAAAGCAAACACCCCCATTACCAACATCACTTCACGCCAGCCCGACATCATGGCTAAGAACATGGGAAAAGCCGCCGTACCCAGCATTTGACCTGCAGGACCGGTGAACATTTCTATACCGTTAATTGATCCCATTTTATCCTTTGGGATCCACTGTATTTTAAATACCACCAGTACTGAAACAATCCCAGCGGCCACCCCCATAACAAACAAGCGGCCAATGAACAACATGGTGACATTAGTAGCAACACTCTGCAGTATCATACCGATACCAAGTAACACAAAAATGGCTAATAAAACATGCTTCGGCTTTCCCTTACTGATGAAGCAAATAATGGGGATAGTTAATAATCCCTTACCTACCCATGCAATTGCACTTAACCAACCCGCCACTTCAAGGTCAAATCCAATATCATTTCTCATATCTGGCAAAATTACGCCAAATGCAAAATTAGAGAGGTTAGCGACCATAAAAGCTAACCAAGCTATCCATACTATTCCCCACCCTCTGGCTGGGATATTTGCATCACTTTTCATATCAAACATTCCTTCAATTGATAAACACTCACCGGATGGAATGCATAATATTCAAATCAAAAATTATTTTTAGGAATATATCAATTTGAGTAATTAATATTTGACTCAATACCCACATTTTCATTTTGCGCACTTTGATGAAGAATAAAAATGTGATCTTCTTTGAAAAATCCCCTTGTGGAATATGAATTTTGGTCATTTTGAATAACTCATACCTGTTTGATGTTTCAAAAATGAAACAAATTAAATCATTTCATTTTGACGCATTCAAAATGATAAATTCCTTCCACTGGTTAAATTCAATTTGATAATGGAATAGATATGAAACGTTTCGAAGAGATCGTCAATTACCGTCGTGCTGTAAGAAAATATGATCAATCCTTCCCTTTTGATCACAGTATCGTCCGTAAATGCTTAGAAATGGCGACCCTCGCGCCAAACAGCTCAAACATGCAGTTGTGGGAATTTCATCGCGTTATAGATGACAATAAACTGGTTGAGATGAAGCAATGCTGCCTGGGTCAAAATGCAGCTAAAACCGCCAATGAATTGATTGCCTTTGTTACCACGCCTCATAAATGGCAACAACGTGCAGATATGAATGCAGCTGTTATTCGAAAAGCTTTTGAAGGAAAGCCCAATGTACCTCAGCATGTTTATGACTACTATGAGAAAGATATGCCTCATTTATATGCCGGACGAGGCTTGATCGAATATAAAGGACTTGCAGATGATGCAGGTAACGCCCTTCGCGAACAAGATGTTCGAGTGATCCTGAATAAGAGTGCCGCCCTTGCTGCGATGACGTTTATGTATGCCATGGCAGAAGCCGGTTACGATACATGCCCTATGGAAGGTTTCGAAGAAGAGCCAATTAAACAACTGCTAAATTTACCTAAAGAAGCAGAAGTATGCATGGTAATAAGCTGCGGAAAACGCCTGCCTGAAGGGGTATATGGTAAGCGCCTTCGTGTTGATTGCTCTGATGTGATCATCGAACACTAATCAACGAACCGCCACCTATTAGCTGGCCTGCTAACTGTTTAGCAGGCCAAGACATTCTCACTGAAACGAGCTTCTGAGGTTGCTTGAGTATACATACCAATATGCAATGTGTGTTTCCAAAGACGATCACCCTATACGAAAGCTAACTCTCTAAATTTGAGTTATGATTTAAACGTTACCAAACAAGTCATGTGTTATTTCTTCATCTATTTGCAGAGGAAAGCACACTTATCACCACCTAAAATCGCCCTAAAAACAATACATTACATTGTTTTTCCCGCGCAAGCTGGAATGATGTTTTATGTTTGAAAATATACATAAACAATGTGACCCACGAAACGAGACACATAAAGAAACGATCTTAAAGTTCATAGGCCTGGCCACCATTCTTCTGGCCTACTTCGTGTACATGAGCTGGAAATACAATGCAGCCACAGGTTTTGGCTTAATGCTATTAACGTGGAGCTTTTTTGTCCTCTGTACCCCTGTTGCTGATGGCGGTTTTTTAATCGCATTTCCAGTCCGGTTACTGTTCGGAATCCGGATGGCGGTCACGCAAGTCAGCCTTTGGTTTATAGCCATTGGATTCAATATCTATTTTTTACTCTTTTCAGCGCACACCTACCAATTGACCTTTCTTACAAGGTTACTGCATCACATCCTCACCCAACCCATTCCTTACTGGAGTATTTTGGCCGTGAGTGCATTAGGGACTTTTATGTCTGTCTACTTTGGTGATGAAATGATCGACGTGACAACACATAAAGATAGAGAAAAATACCACCGGCATGGATTTAAATACCGTATTCTCTTAGTCATCGGGATGGGATTAATTAGCGTCACAGCGTATTATCATCTGATAGGCAGTTTAGGAATACATTTACCATCGTAGAAATAGGTTATTCCTAAATAATCTACCTTAGTCATTGCCATCTGCTAAGCAGCCGTTTACCGTAGCTATGTTTCTCACTGTAACGAAGAAAAGTGGCCATGAAAACGCTCTACCAACCTCTATTTGATGACGATAACCCACCCGGTGATATTTTTTTTGGTCATGAAGTCTTTCTGCCTAACACTTCAACCCCCAATCATTGCCACTCTTGGGGTCAGCTACAAATTATTAATGGCGGCATCTTAGAGTTAAAAGCAGAGAAAAAACGGTTTTTAACCCCTTCACAATACGCAGTGTGGGTTCCTGCCGGCGTCATGCATGAAAGTTATATCCGCCGTAGCTTAAACTATTGCTCAATGAACATTATCGATACACTGGCTAAGCCCCTCCCCGACTATGCCTGTTTGCTTGAGGTCAGCCCCATCATAGAGGCCATCATCAATGATCTGAAGGCAAGGCGTATTACAGTTCCTGAAACCGAACAGGATCAACGCTTAGTGAAAGTATTATTAGATCAGGTCTATCACGCTCAAAAGCACGAACAATTTCTACCAACCAGTAACGATAAGCTACTCAAACCCATTCTTAAAGAACTGGAACATAATCCAACCACAGAAAAAACGCTCAAAGAATGGGCTGCTGAGCGACATACTACCGAACGCACACTGGCGCGTCACTGCAGCGATAAACTGGGCATGAGCTTTACGGAATGGCGCCAACGCCGAAAGTTTATCTATTCACTGCATTTATTACGTCAAGGCTTGTCGGTAAAAGAAATTGCACTGACATTAGGCTACCATCAGGCCTCACCTTTTATCACCCTATTTAAACGTCACGCTCACTGCACCCCTGAACAATACCGACAGCGTTTTTACTCAGGTAATGAGAATTGATGACAACTATGCCGCTATTATGAATAAAGGCACTCACAATCAGTACACATTCCCGTCACCAATAAACAGATCCTCTAGTTTGATCCTATTCTGCACCTATAGATAAGTCATACAATTGTTAATTTATAGCTATAGTGTGCAGATCAGGACCAAAATCCACATATTTGCAATTATGTGAGCATCGTCAATGTCATAACTCTCTGACTTTTTACTATTTATTTGAACTAGATCTTACGATTTCCTTCTTAAAAAATGATAAAAATCAATAAAAAGAATCCCATTTCTGCCTTCTCTAATAAAACGGAAAAAGATGCTCATTTTTCCCTTATTGAGCAAAAACTTAGAAAGATTTTTTCTTCTTGTTCGCCTTAATATGCGCGCATACAAAACAATGTTAAATAATAATAAACCCTACACGGAGCAGCTATGAGCATGCACACAGACACCATGAATGGCTCAGCCAAAAACATTCCGCCTTACATAAAAGCGGGAATGTCCGAAACTGAATGGAAGAAAGCAATTAAGTTTGATAGCGTTGATATCGGCTGGATCGTAATGAGTATCGGTATGGCAATCGGTGCTGGTATCGTTTTTCTTCCGGTTCAAGTTGGCATCATGGGCCTTTGGGTATTTTTACTCTCGTCTATCATTGGCTACCCTGCCATGTATCTGTTCCAAAAACTATTTATCAATACCCTTGCTGAATCCAAAGAGTGTAAAGACTACCCTGCCATTATCTCTGGGTACTTAGGCAAAAACTGGGGGATAGCGCTCGGCGCACTTTACTTCATCATGCTGGTTATTTGGGTGCTGGTTTACTCATTAGCGGTGACGAATGACAGCTCATCTTATCTGCATTCATTTGGGATCACTGAAGGCCACCTTAATGAAAATGTATTCTATGGCTTAGCGCTAATCTGTGTGCTGTCATTCATTGGCAGCAAAGGTGAAAAAATCCTATTTAAACTGTCTGGCTTCATGGCCGTTACCGTACTCGCACTGGTTGCTGTAATGGGCTTGCTGCTGGTTGCGCGTTGGGATTTTACCAATATTCCTGCTGTTGGTGATTTTTTACCGATGTTAAAAGATGCCATCATCACACTGCCTTTTACCTTGACCTCTATTCTGTTCATTCAGTCACTGAGCCCAATGGTTATTTCTTACCGTTCACATGAGAAATCCATTGAAGTCGCACGCTATAAAGCCAGCCGAGCAATGACTGTCGCGTTCTCTATCCTGTTTGTCATTGTATTCTTCTTTGCGGTGTCATTTACCTTTGCAATCAGCCAAGAGCAAGCAATGGACGCAATGAACCGAAACGTATCTGCACTGGCAATCATCGCACACTACTATTCGGGTAGCTGGGCAACCGTTGCTGGTATCGTAATCAATATCTTTGCTGTAGTAACCTCATTCTTCGGCGTATTCCTTGCCTTCCGTGAAGCATGTAAAGGCCTAGCTATGAACCTTTTACTGCGTAAATACAAAGAAGAAGAAATTAATAGCGAATTGGTTAACAAAGGTGTAGTGGTATTTATCATCTTGCTTGCATGGTCAGCAATTGCACTAAATGCTCCGATTCTGTCATTCACCTCTATCTGTAGCCCTGTCTTTGGTCTGGTTGGCTGCCTGATCCCAGCTTACCTTGTACATAAAGTGCCAGAGCTTCACCAATATAAAGGCATGGCAACGAATCTGATTATTGCAACAGGTATCCTGCTATGTATCTCTCCAATCCTAGCATTTATCTAACGACGTAACGTTAAACATGATCCTCTAGGCCCACCTCGTATGGGCCTTTTTCTATTATTACATTTAATATTTTATATTCCAGAGCAATCTCAGAGGGTCATTTTAGCCCTCCTGAATTTGGTGCTTGCTCAAATAAATAATGCTACACTTGCAATCTAGTGAATTCACATAAAGAACCGCATCGCAGTTATTAAATTTAACAGAAAAAACATCTATTCAAACCCACACCTACCCCCTACGCGTAAACAATATAATAAACTACTGATTTCCTTATTTTCAGCCAAACAGCAAGATAAGATCCTGTAAGAATAATATATCAAGTCAAAAATCAACATATCAGCAAACTCCTCTACGAAATAAGAGTTGCTATATTTGATGAGGTTAAATAAAAACTGTGCTATTTCAAGCTGAATACACCACATCGCTATATCAGTATTCATTACACACTATTCTGCCAGCGCTAATTGACTGACAAACAATAACGCGACGCAGGTGCGCAGAGCCAGCGCATAGGAAATAGCGCAATAATACACGACATGAATACTAACTAAAGGAATATGAACATGTTGAAGATTAAACCTCTAGCCGCAATACTCGGTTGTACCCTCGCCACCAGTAGCTTTGCGATGAATATTCAACCCGATCCTGACAACCCTGGGGGCTATATTATCCCACGCGCAGATGTTGAAGCGGCAGAGCAAGCTAAAACGATAGATCCTATGTATGCCATCTGGGCTAAGGCATTAGAAACATTACCCAATGCTCAGGTTGAGGCCATTCTTCCCGGACTCGCCTCTAACCCAGTCAACGTTATCCGAGCTGAGCGGGTATTCCCTGAGTCTGAGTGGAGATTTCTGACCGACATGGCGGCACCTGAATATACCTATACCCGCTTCCTCCGTGCTATTGGTAAATTCCCCGCATTCTGTGGCGACTATACTGACGGACGCGATGCTGACGCCATTTGTAAAAAATCCATTATCACGGCCTTTGCTCACTTTGCCCAAGAAACAGGTGGCCATATTGCCGTTGACAACTACTGGGATAACCCGAAAGGCCTCGAAGAGTGGCAGCAAGCGCTTGTTCATGTTCGTGAAATGGGCTGGTCTGAAGGCCAACCGGGCTACACCACTGGTTGTGGTCAAAATGACTGGCAAAATAGAAAATGGCCATGTGCCGATGGCCAAGGTTATTTTGGCCGAGGAGCCAAACAACTGTCCTATCACTTCAACTATGGCGCCTTCTCTGAAGCCATGTACGCGGGTGATGCCACGATTCTGCTGAATAACCCAGCACTTGTTGCTGATTCATGGTTGAATCTGGCTTCTGCCATTTGGTTCTTCCTGACACCACAAGCCCCCAAACCTGCCATGCTCCATGTCATTGACCGCACCTGGAGCCCGTCAACCCGCGAGACTAGCGCTAATATCGGTTACGGTTTCGGCACGACCATCAATATTATTAACGGTGGTATCGAGTGTGGTGAACAAAACAAGGACAAAGGCCAGCCAGTTAACCGTATCCGCTACTGGGAAGGCTTACAAAACCACTACCAGATCCCTGTAGAGGCTGATGAGGTCAATACCTGTTGGCAACAAACGCCATACGGCAGTCTCAACCTTAACGGGGCAACGGATGTGCTTTATACCAACTGGGAAGCCGACTATACCTACCATGCCGACCGTCCAGGTGGCGTCTCATTTGAATGTAAACTGGTTGGTTACCAAACCGCTTATTCAGCACTTGTGAAGGGTGACTACGAAAAATGCGTGACTGACGTCTATGATGCCCAAGTGAGCTGGCCGACAGTACGTGTGGTTGATGGCCCTATTGATCCACCGATTGAGCCCCCCGTCGGTGAATTCCCCGCTTGGGATGCAGGAAAAGTGTATAACACTGGCGACAAAGTCAGTTACAACGGGGCAAACTATGAGGCTAAGTGGTGGTCACAAGGTAACGAGCCAGCGAAGGGAGATCCATGGAAACTGATCTCAGGCACAACGCCCGTTGAACCACCTGTCGAACCGCCAGTGAATCCCGAACCACCAGTCAATCCTGAGCCACCAGCCAGTGTAACCGTATGGGTTGCAGGTGAAACCATTGTCAGCAATGGTGATAAAGTCACAAATGACGGCAAATGTTACACCGCCAAAAATAACCCCGGTGTTTGGGACACCCCAACCGCTAGCAATTGGTTCTGGGATGAAGTTTCTTGCCAATAACTGCGTATAGCTAACACTATTCGTTAACGATAAAAGGGATGCTTTTGCATCCCTTTCTCATTCCATTCAGTCTAAGTCACATGATCGCATCTGTTCATCACTCAATAACTTCATACAGGATGTCATTATTCTTCAGGATTGTTGTGATTTCTTTTGGTGGCTCTTTATTCGTAATAATCATTTGCAATTCACTGATGTTACCCAGATTGACCATCGCGTTACGACCAAATTTAGTATGGTCTACCGCCAAGTATACACAGCGGCTATTTTCAATAATGGCTTTCTTAACGCGTACTTCATGGTAATCAAAATCCAGTAGTGAGCCATCAAAATCGATACCACTGATCCCTAATATCCCAAAATCCACCCGAAATTGCTTAATGAAATCTAATGTTGCTTCACCGACAATCCCCCCATCACGGTTACGCACTTCACCACCCGCAAGGATCACTTTAAAATCAGGATTTACCATTAAGATCATCGCAACATTTATGTTATTGGTGACGATCCTTAGGTTCTTATGGTTTTTTACTAAAGCTTTGGCAACAGACTCCGGCGTCGTACCAATATCAATAAATAGCGTTGCACCATCAGGAATATGTTTGACTAATGCTTCTGCAATGCGGTCCTTCTCGTTTAACTGCATCACTTTACGGGTCGTGTATGCCATATTCACAGAGCTTAAGGGGATTGTTGCACCACCATGATAACGACGAATTTTATTTTCTTCTGCTAATTCGTTTAAGTCACGACGTATCGTTTGTGGGCTAACGTTGAATTGCTCGACTAAATCATCGGTACTGATATATCCGTGTTGCTGTACAAGCTCGACTATTTCTTCATGTCTTGATAATTGTTTCACGTAATATTCCCCAATACATATGAATCAATGACTTATAAAATAGTGTACAAATTAGTCTGTAAAATTGGAAATAATTACGACGAATATATGTGATATGCCTCAAATAATGTTCGGAAAAGAAAAAGAAACGAAAAAAACGCACTTACCTTGCCTATTTTATCATCAGTTTAGATTAATTACTCTTATTCTTATGTCACTGAAACACAGGCTCGAGCATCACTTTTTGCCGATATCACCACGCCAAACTCCATACCCAAAAATCAGGCGGTAGCGGCTTCATAAATGCGCATGTTTGCCATGTACTGTCGATAATCCACAAAATCCCATGTTCGTTTTTTAGTAAAATGTGACTAAGCCAGCACAAAACAACCAAAACGAATGCGCGAACGAACATAATTGAGCTGAGTCAAAGAAAATACAGACCACAGGTCTCATCATAGATTGATACATCCAAAGTGGTAAATGGAGAGTAAATCATGCACAAAGCGTCTCGATTAGAAACTTCCGTGATCATCATAGGAGGCGGTGCGACAGGTACAGGGATCATGCGCGATTGTGCACTGCGCGGTATCGACTGTATTCTCATTGAAAAAGACGATTTAGCTTCCGGCACCACGGGAAGAAATCATGGTTTACTCCACTCTGGGGCACGCTATGCTGTGACGGATACAGAATCAGCAAGAGAATGTATCCACGAAAATAAGATCTTAAAAAATATCGCAAAGCATTGTGTTGAAGATACTCAAGGTCTGTTTATTTCTCTTCCTGATGATGATTTACGCTTTCAGGACACCTTCATCGAATCCTGCAGTGCTGCCGGTATTGAAACCAAACAGCTCACCCCAAAAGAAGCACTGTTATTAGAACCTAATGTCAATCCAGCCCTCATTGGGGCGGTGCAAGTACCCGATGGGACACTTGATCCCTTTCGCCTGTGTTCAGCCAATGTGCTCGATGCCAAAGAACATGGGGCACGGTTGTTAACTCACACTGTTGTTACTTCTCTGATTCGCCATCAAGACACGGTGTTAGGCGTCAATTGCATCAACACAAAAACCCATTCAAAATTTCAGATATTTGCCGCTGAAGTGATTAATGCCGCGGGGATTTGGGGACAGAACATTTGTGAATACGCAGAGTTAAGTATCAAAATGTTCCCAGCAAAAGGCTCACTACTGATCTTAGATTATCGGATTAATAACTTAGTGATTAACCGTTGCCGTAAGCCTTCTGATGCCGATATTTTAGTGCCAGGTGACACGATTTCACTGATAGGAACCACCTCTGAACATATCGATTACGATAAAATTGATGACCTGCATGTTAGTGCGAAAGAAGTCGATACGCTGTTACGTGAAGGGGCGAAATTAGCCCCCATCATGGCAAATACGCGGGTATTACGTGCTTATGCGGGCGTACGCCCATTAGTTGCAATGGATGATGATGGCAGCGGGCGTAATATCAGCCGGGGTATTGTATTACTCGATCATAGTGAGAAAGATGGCCTGCACGGTTTTACAACCATTACTGGCGGAAAATTAATGACGTCACGCCTGATGGCTGAAATGACTACCGACCTGATTGCCAGAAAACTGAATAATACTCACGAATGCACCACCCATTTGCGGCCACTTCCCGGGTCAAACAACGCCTCACTAATAACAAAGAAAACAGCCAGTCTGGCCAAGCCCGTTTATCAGAGTGCGCTCTATCGCCATGGTGAAAGAGCTCAAGATTTCTTAACCGAGAAGGCGAAAGATCAAGCCGTGATCTGCGAATGTGAAATGGTGACCCAAGGTGAAATCAACTATGCCATTAACCAGCTCGATGTCCATAACTTGGTGGATCTTCGCCGTCGAACACGTTTAGGTATGGGACCTTGCCAAGGAGAGCTCTGTACCTACCGAGCCGCAGGATTATTTCAAGAATGCGGACAAGTTAACGGCAATCAATCTAGCCAATTATTAACCCACTTTTTAGAAGAACGCTGGAAAGGTATTAAACCTGTATTCTGGGGTGATGCTTTACGCGAGGCTGAGTTCAGTTATTGGATTTATGAAGGGCTATTTGGCGCCAGTGATATTCCCCAAACACCTCACCAAGAAGAAGAGCAAGGGGCCACATTATGAATTTCGACACCATTATTATTGGCGGCGGTATGGCGGGTTTAAGCTGTGCGCTGCGCTGCCTAGAAGCGGGCCTAAAAACAGCCGTCATCGCCTCAGGCCAAAGTGCCCTACACTTCTCATCAGGCTCAATTGACGTCTTAGCCAAAAAACCCAACGGCGAACATGTTACTGATCCAATGGGTGCCATTGCCGAATTTGCAACACATTATCCTATGCATCCCTACGCAATATTAGGGGAAAATACAGTAAGCCGCGCTATCCATTGGTATCAAACCACATTAACCAATATCGGCGTACCACTGACATCCCAGCCTAACGGCTGCAATCATTATCGCATCACACCATTAGGGACAATGAAAGCGACATGGTTATCGCAACCCTTTATTCATCAATTCCCGATGGCTTTAGACAGCACGGACGTCAAAAAAATCGTCATGGTCGCCATTGATGGATTCCGTGATTTCCAACCCGCATTGGCGCAGGATAATCTGGCATTAATCCCGCAATTATCGGATATTGAAATCACGACGGCGACAGTGTCTTTGTCAGCGTTTAATGAACTTAAGCGTAACCACTGTGAATTACGTTCAATTGATCTTTCACGCCTTCTGTCAAAACCAGCACATTTGAAAGAGTTTGCTCACGCGTTACAACAACATGCCAATCCGGGGGATTTAGTGGTGATCCCAGCTATTTTTGGAAATGGTACAGGCCTCGCTCGCTTAAACGAAATAGAAGCCATAACACAACTTACGCTGTGCGAAGTGCCCACAATGCCACCATCATTGCTGGGTATTCGATTAGAAGAATCAATGAAACACGCGTTCATTCAGCAAGGTGGAATCCTACTTAATGGTGACTCGGTGGTTCAAGGTGAGTTTTCCTATGTTGATAGCCATGACGTAGAGCCTTCCCATTACCAACTCAACTGCATTTTCACCAAAAACCATCGCGACTTTCCACTGCATGCCAAACACTTTGTCCTTGCCACTGGCAGTTTCTTTAGCCAAGGTTTAAAAGCCAATGTAAATGTATTAGAAGAGCCTATCTTTGGTTTAGACATCGTCCAAAGTGAGGCGCGTACAGATTGGTACAATCCTTGTTTTTTCAGCCCACAATCTCACCCATTCCTAAGTATGGGGGTAACAACCAACTCACAATTACAAGCGATAAAATCAGGCTATACCATCAGTAACCTATACTGCTCAGGCGCAATTCTTTCTGGTTATAATCCAGTATTAGAAGGCAGTGGAAGTGGTGTCGCGATAAGTTCTGGATTTCACGCAGCAGAATCGATAATTAAACAGCTAAACCCTGATTTTTTATCCGCTAATCATACAGAAACAAGCCAGCAAGAGGTCGTATTATGAGCAGCCCACTCTTTAACTCGAACTTATTAAAAATAAATGAGTCATTAAAAGCGGAGCTGATTTTCAGAGCCCCCACCAATACGAGTTTTGATCAATGCATAAAATGCACCGTTTGTACGGTCTATTGCCCTGTTGCAAAAGAAAACCCTGACTACCCAGGCCCCAAGCAATGCGGCCCAGATGGAGAACGGTTACGGTTTAAAAGCCCTGACTATTATGACGAAGCATTAAAGCTATGCACCAACTGTAAACGCTGCGAAACAGCTTGTCCGTCAGGAGTTAAAATTGGTGACATGATTGCGGTAGCACGAGGGAAGTATGGTAGTCCAACTTATAATATGAAGGGCATTCGTGATTTCGTATTAAGCCATACCGATTTATTCGGTTCGATTGCGACACCTGTCGCTCCTATCGTAAACGCAATAACCAGTGTCCCTCTCGTAAAAACAGTCATGCATAAAACCATTGGCGTTCATGACCATAAATCGCTACCAAAATATTCTCATGGCACATTCCGAAAATGGTACAAAAACGAAGTAAACGATCAATCAATATTCCAACGGCAAGTGCATTATTTTCATGGCTGTTTTGTAAATTATAACCATCCACAGCTCGGCAAAGACTTCATTAAAGTCATGAATAGTATGAATATTGGCGTTCAACTATTAGATAAAGAAAAATGCTGTGGTGTCCCGCTTATTGCTAATGGTTACCATAAAAAAGCACAAAAAAATGCCGAATTCAACGTCGCTAATTTAGAAGCTGCTATTGAGCGCCAAGATGTTCCGATCCTATCAACATCATCAACCTGTTCATTCACATTACAGCAAGAATACCCACATGTGTTAGATGTTGATAACAGCAAAGTTGTAAAAAAAATTGAATATGTAACACGTTTTTTATTAAAGGAAATCATGAATGGCAGAGGGCCTAAAATGAAGCCTTTGAATAAAAAAATTGTTTACCATACCCCTTGTCACTTAGAACGCAGTGGCGGAAACATCTATACTATCGAACTACTCCGTGCAATACCTGGCTTAGAGGTTCAAGTGCTTGACAGCGAATGCTGTGGCCTTGCGGGAACGTATGGTTTTAAAACTGAAAACTACGATACGTCTATCGCTATTGGCAGAAACGTATTTAATCAAATCATTGAATCTAAAGCAGACTATGCCATCACTGACTGTGAAACCTGCAAGTGGCAAATTGAAGAAAACACCCATATCACCACGATTCACCCCATATCTTTACTCTGTGAAGCATTAGACCTGTCACATAACGAATAGAAGACAGAAAACAATATGCTGATTGACGGCTTAACGCTTTCAATCAGCTTTTTTCTGTCATTATTAGAACCATCAGAAATCCCATATAATATTCCCCATTTTGGTATCACAGAATTATAAAGCCTTCTGAAACCGCTTCACTTTTCTACATCAATAAGTGGCATTATTACCCTAAAAAGCTCAGTGGATCATCTTCAATTTTGCATATTGAGGTAACTTGAATATACACAACCGTGAATACCTAACAACCTCAGACTGCTCTTTTCGACAATGTAGTTACCCCGCGCAATATAAGTCAACACCAGCAAGTCCACCTCATGCTCTCTGTTTCAAATAATTGAGGCCACACTCAGCTCTATCTTATTTGCTAACCAATTAAATGTATTTTACTTTGCTTTGAATTTGAATTTGAATTTGAATTTGAATTTGAATTTGAATTTGAAAATTAAAGCACTGATGCTGATATGTGAGCATAGCTATATCAAGTTCGATATTGTTTTCACACAGTTTAGTCTGCATCTTTTTCCAATGAATTTTTTGGCATGATAGTATTAAAGATATAAGTAGCGGGGGAAATCGTTGCGGACATTTTACTTCAGAGGCGAAATTACATTGATTATAATAGCAAAGAGGCAGTATTTCACTGCCTCTTTATTTGTTTTTATGACGCTAACAGTTCCTTCTCACGCTCTTTCTTTTGATGGAAAGCACGCTCACCGAAATATGCATAACTCAAGCAAATAATTGAAACGACACACGATCCAACCAGGATCATGAAACCACCATCCCAACCGAAATGGTCAACCGTGTAACCAAGCACAATGTTAGCAACAACAGCACCACCAAGGTAACCAAACAGCCCTGTCAAACCAGCAGCAGTACCAGCCGCTTTCTTAGGTGCTAACTCCAGTGCGTACAGACCAATCAACATTACCGGACCGTAAATTAAGAAGCCAATCGCTACCAGTGCAATCATATCGATTGTCGGGTTACCCGCTGGGTTAAACCAGTAAACCAAGACTGAAATAGTGACCAGGGCCATGAACAGAATACCCGCAGGTGCACGACGGCCTTTGAACAACTTATCTGAAATCCAACCACATAATAAAGTACCTGGGATACCCGCCCACTCATACAGGAAGTAAGCCCAAGAAGATTCATCGACAGAAAAATCTTTTGCTTCTTTTAGATAGACTGGCGCCCAGTCAAGCACACCGTAACGAATTAAGTATACAAAGGCATTGGCAATCGCAATTGACCACAATAACTTATTAGAAAAGACATACTTGAAGAAAATTTCCTTCGCTGTCATTTCTGTTTCATGCGACTTGTCGTAATTGTCTGGGTAATCCTCTTTATATTCTTCAATTGGCGGCAAACCACAAGACTGCGGCGTGTCGCGTACTGTCACCCAAATATAGATAGCGACAAGCGTTGCGCAGAGTGCGGGTACGTAAAAAGCGGCACGCCAATCATCATTAAATGCCCAGAGACCAAGAAGGAATAAAGGACCGATCAATCCTCCACCAACATTATGGGCAACATTCCAAACTGAAACAATGCCTCCACGTTCTTTACTCGACCACCAGTGCACCATTGTACGTCCGCATGCAGGCCAGCCCATACCTTGGAACCAACCATTTAAAAACAGCAGAATAAACATCGCGGTGATGCTACCTGTCGCCCATGGCATGAAACCAAAACAGAACATAACAAGCGCAGACATCAATAGACCGGCACTGAGGAAATAACGCGGGTTCGAGCGGTCAGAAACATTACCCATAAGGAATTTAGATAAGCCATAAGCGATAGACACACCCGCTAATGCAACTCCTAAATCACCACGGCTAAAGCCCTGCTCAATAAGATACGGCATTGCCAAACTGAAATTTTTACGAACTAAATAATAACCGGCATAGCCAATAAATATACCGAGAAAAAGTTGCCAGCGTAGCCGCGTATAGACTCCATCTATCTTATCGGAGGATAAGCGATCTATGTGTGCTTTGGGCTTGAATATACCAAACATAGGGGACCTCATTATTATTGTGTGTAAAGGTACATAAATGTTCGAACGAATACAAACGCTCGTAAACGAAACACCCTCATTGTAGGAATATGGAATTTAATTTCTGTGAGAACTGCGACATAAAGGTTAAATTTGATTAAATACAGGTAATTATCCGCTATTATCTTGAGCTCCCCATCATTTTCACAAAAATTCGTTTGTTTTCTTTAGAGCAGAAATCGAACACACACCATCTTTCGACAACATGTTCGCACCTATAGTCAAATTGATGGGTGATGATTGTTTGCATAAGGTACTGAACAAGCGGCATTTAACAACGCTTCACCTACAAAACATTAATCGTTGGTAAAAACCATAACCAAGCCTTTAGGCATGTTGACACGATGAGATAAATCCCCACCGAGCAATATATACGGTACCCGGCGCTCATCCTCAGAGCATGATGCCCACACTCTCTTTGCTGGCATAACAACTAAAAAAGCCCGCAAAATTAAATTTACGGGCTTTTCATCACACAGAAAAGAAGCCTATCGATCAATATTGACCGTAGTAGGCTTGGGTATAGATGTCTTTTACACTGTCAGGTGATGGTGTACCTGGGTTTGTCAATGTACAAGGATCATTGAATGCATTGTCACTCATACGATCTAGCACCGCGAGAAAGGCCTCTTCACTGATCGTTACTTCATCTATATCTTTAAGCGCTACCGGAATATTCAATTGATGATTAATCGTCAATATTGCATCTTCTAGCGAAGCTATGCCCAAGTATTGCTCCATTTCGGCGTATTTATCAGTAAATTGCTTATTGTATTTCACAATATACGGCAACAAAATGGCATTAGCTAAACCATGGGTTACACCAAACTCACCGCCTATTTTATGTGCTAAGGAGTGTACTAATCCAAGTGACACATTAGAAAATGCCATGCCCGCTAGCGTCGAGGCATTGTGCATTTTGTCTCGCCCTTGCATGTTTTCACCATTTTCATACACATTAACGAGGTTCTCAAATACCAACTTCGTCGCTCGCATCGCCAGCGGATCCGAATAATCATTAGCCGCAATAGACACAAAGGCTTCAAGTGCATGTGCCATCACATCCATACCGGTATTCGCGGTAATATGCGCGGGCATTTTTGCGGGTAATACGGGATCAATGATCGCAATATCTGGCACGATATGTTCTGACACTATCGGGTATTTCACATGCTCAGCCAGATCAGTGATCACGGAAAATGCAGTAATTTCTGATGCCGTGCCACTGGTAGAAGGAATGGCAATAAACTTGGCCTTGTTACGCAACGCTGGCATTGCACCTACGGGTAAAATATCAGCCAATGTCAGTTCTGGATGTTCATAGAAGCACCACATGATTTTTGCTGCGTCCAATGCAGAACCACCGCCAATCGCCACAATCCAATCTGGCTCAAACTCCTGCATTAATAGAGCGCCCTTTTTGACTGTCTCAACCGAAGGGTTAGGTTCTACGCCATCAAATACACAGGACTCAATATCAGCTTTACTTAACATCGCTTGTACTTGATCAATGAAACCAAACCGTTTCATTGATCTGCCTCCCGTAACAATCACTGCCCTACGTCCTTGAATATTGGCCAATTCTGCGAGTGAACCTTCACCAAAAGCAATGTTGTTAGGGATCTTAAACTTATTCATAAATCACTCCAATAGTTAATAATATATGGGATTGAACTGTGAAAGCGTTATTCGATATTAATGAGAACCATTATTGCTTATATTTTATCCAGTAACTGCCTACGATCATTAATATCATCTATTCGATTGATAGCTAAAATCTATAAAAATGGACTGTAAATAGAAATGACACTGACTGTATTTTCTTAATAAACCGCATCAAATCACAAAATAGCCCTTATTAATGTGAGTGATTTCCATTATTTTGCTTTGTTCATCATTAGAACCAAAAATATCTATGCAGATTAAATCATGATCTGATTTTCAGCAGCCAATGCACAAAACTTCAGCCCTCACACATAGGCTTGTTCAAGCTATATAACCTTTTTTTATACGCGTGCTATTTTATAGTGCATTGCAATAAGCTGATGTTCACCAACAACCTCAACCTCTTTGATAAACATGAACCCAAACTTTTCATAGAACTTTCTGAGATAACAGTGAGCGTGAATTTCAATAGAACCCACTTCGATCTTTTGGGCATACACCATGAATGCCTGAACAACTTTTGAAGCTACGCCTAGCCCTCTGTATTCCTCAGTGACGGCAACTCTAGCCAAAATCGACATCCCATCTTCTTTTACCGTTAATCGAGCTGTTGCTATTGCTTCACCTTTATTGGTTACAACTAAATGAAAGGACTCTTTATCCAATCCATCCAGATCCAGTTCCGATGGGATATTTTGCTCAACAGTAAATACTTGATAACGGATAGCTTGAGACAGCTTAGTAAGTTCGGCTCCCTTGCCGATAGTCACTTCCATTGTTATTTTCCTTTTAATACATAGCAATTCGCTCAGGAGCAAAAGATCCAAGGTAAACGGTAACCTAAACGGCTATCCATTTTTTGAACCGTTAAAGCGACTTATTATGTCGTTATTTTGCTATATTAGTGATCGTTTCCGGCATAGATCCACATTGGTTCCGTTTTGCCGGCTCGTTCAAAACCCAGATTATGATAAAAGCCTACGGCATCACCATCAGCGGTTAGCGTTTGTTGATGAAAACCTTTGTATTTGGTTTGCATCAGTTCCATCATCTTTCGTCCAACACCCAAACCTTGGAAATTTGGATCAACTAACAAATGCGGATAATAAACGACCAAGTAACCATCAGAAATTGCGTTTCCTAATCCAATTAATTGACCACCCAATCGTGCTATAACCAATGTGTCTGAATTTAGTAACGCCGGCAGGAGTTTTTGAGGAACATCAGCAGATGACCACTTATTTGCGCGATACAGGTTAACAACCTCAGACTCTGAGATATCCTTACTTATTTGCACTGAAACGTCCATTTTCCCTCTGCTTCATAACGAATGGCATTGATTTAGTACCATTCCAACAAACCAAGTATCAATATCTACGGCAAAGATTCGACTGGCAAGGTACTGACCCATAAAACCCGCTCTGGTTCCAAAATATTGGCCGTTTTCATCACCACCCATGCGCATTATTTACTGATATAAAACGTGAACAACGCCTCAGCCAAGTATTGGCCGCAACCTTATCTGTAAGAAAAACACAGCCACTGAAATTTTTTCTGTACTGGCTCGGTCATATTCTCAGATTTTATTTATGGAGCACTATTTATGCACGTTCAACCCCCCAGCCTAAAACAGAGCAACATTGGATATTACCTTGGTGTTATTGGGGTAGCACTCGTTTTAGCGTGGATTGGTATCTACAAATTTACCCCCACTGAAGCCAAACTCATTGAGCCATTAATCGCGAACCATCCCGCGATGAGCTGGCTGTATGACATTCTCTCTGTTCAGGCTGTATCGAATCTCGTTGGGGGAACTGAAATCATTATTGCTATAGGTCTTATTCTGGGTTTTAAAAACACTAAGCTTGCCTATTACTCGGGTATTTTCGCTGCGTTAATCTTTATCACGACACTAAGCTTTTTACTTACAACACCAAACACTTGGAAGCTATCTGATGGTGTACTGGTTACTAATTTTTTCTTAGTAAAAGACATTCTATTTCTCGCAATAGCGATAACTGTTATTGAGCGAAACAAAACCACCAAACCATAACGATAAGGAGCTGGCATCATACAATGTCAGCTCTTTTACCTAACGAACGGCATTGGCGCCTCCAAACCTGACAAGAGTCTTGTAACAAGATACTGTAGTGGTCAACTAAAATTGGCCACGGTTTTAGAGTTTAACCAGAACAATCGCTCTGATTCATTCGGTGTCAGTCCGCCATTATATTGATGTGGACGAAGCTGACTGTAATACCCAATGATATATCGAATGATCTCTTGCTGAGCCTCGACAAAACTACGATAACCCACCGAAGGTATCCATTCTGTCTTCAAACTTCTAAAGAAGCGCTCCATGGG